>NZ_CP019724.1:4282500-4582500 GCF_002005225.1 Streptomyces pactum | reverse complement strand
GGCCACGCACTCCACCGGGACCATCCGCAGCGACTTGCAGACCAGCGCGCGGCCCTCCCAGTCGGCGGGGGCGCCGGGGGGCAGCCCGGTGCTCAGGACGTGGTCCGGGACCAGGTCGGCGAGCTGGTCGAACCACCACAGGGAGAGCTGGGTGAGGACCCGGCCCTTGTCGGGGATCTCGGTCGGCAGCACCCAGTCGTAGGCGGAGATGCGGTCGCTGGCGACCATCACGAGGTCGCCCGCCTCGTTCTGGTACAGCTCGCGCACCTTGCCGGTGTGCAGATGCACCAGACCCGGAACCTGGATCGGCTCGGGCTTTTCGACGAATCCGGACACGGTTCCTCCCCGTGGTTCTGTCCAATGTCTCCGATTGTCCCGTACGGGCGGGCGATCGGGGACGGCGGGTCGTCCGGGTGCGGTGGGGGTGCGTGCCGGTGTGGGTGGGGGTGCGGATGGGGATGCGGATGGGAGCCCGGGTGCCGGGCGGGTGCGGGCCGGGTTCGGGTCAGTCCCGTTTGCAGATGCGGTCCAGGAGGTTGGCGGTGGCCCGCTGGACACGGGGGTCGACGTGGCCCGGGCGGTCCAGGGCCGGGGACCAGGCGAACGTCCCGGACGCGAAGACCCAGGCGCCCGACGGCGCCCGGTACAGCGACGTCTCCTGGTGCCGCCGGGCACCCTCGGCGTCGGTGTACGGGCTGTGCGCGAGCAGGACGCGCTCGTCGTGCTCGGGGAGCGCGGTGCGCGGGAAGTACCGGTCGGCCTCGCCCGCGACCAGGTCCTCGATCTCGTCGCCCTCGTGGGCGCCGGTGGCCTCCCAGAACCAGTGCCCGGCATTGCGGACGATCACCGGGTGCGGTTCGGGGACGCGGCCGGCGTACTGGATGCCGAGCAGTTGCTGCTCGGGACGGTCGACCTCCCGCCACAGCACCGGCCGGCCCGGGCCCCGGCGCTTGCGGCAGGTCAGCAGTCGGTCGGGGGTGCCGGACGGGGAGGGGGCCAGCTCCACCTGCCAGTACATGGTGTTGGCGGAGAGGAAGACCAGGGACGTGCCGTGCTCGCGGGCGAGTTCGGTGGTGCGGCGCATGGCGGCGGACCAGTACTCGTCGTGCCCGGGGAAGACGAGGCCCCGGTAGCGGGTGGGGTCGACGCGGCCGGAGTGCAGGTCGCGGGCGTCGGCGTAGGCGAGGTCGTAGCCGTAGCGCTCGGCGAAGCGGATGAAGTCGTAGGCGTGGCCGACGTGGAGGGGGAGGCCGGCACCCGCGTACGGACGGTCGAAGGAGACGGTCGTCGCGGCGTCGGCCTCGCCCAGGAGCCGGCCGTCGTCGTCCCAGGCGTGGTACAGGCTGGCGCCGGTGCGGCCGTCCTCCGGGTAGAGGTTGTACGCCTGCCAGGTGATGTCCGGCAGGAGGAGCAGGAGGTCGGCGGGGTGGCTGTCGCGGACCGTGAAGGGCACGTGGGAGCGGTAGCCGTCGACGGTGGTGAGGACGGCGACGTACGCGCCGATGTTCCAGTACGACGGGATCTGGAGCCGCCAGGACAGCCACCAGTGGTGGCAGGAGACCGTGCGGTCGGCGGTGAGCGGAGGGGGCTGGACGATGCCGGACAGGCGGGGGCTGGTGGTGATCTTGGCGGCGCCGTCACCGCCGTAGTGGCCGATCCGGTAGACGTCGACGCTGAACTCCTGGGGCGGGTCGACGGTGATGTGGAAGTCGATGGCCTCGCCGGGGGCGGCGGCTCCGGTGGCGGTGAAGCCCTTGATCTGGCGGCGGACGTCGTCGGCGGCGCGCGGGCCGACGACGTCGGTGGGACGCCCCCGGGCCCCGGTGCCGGTGCCGGTGCCGGTCCTGCCGTCCGGGTCCGGTAAGGCTTCCTGGTCCGCGTACCAGGCGACGACCTGGCCGGTATCGCCGAAGTACGTCTCGCCGCCGCGCAGCCAGGGGACGGGCCCCTGTCCGAAGGGATCCGTCACGGCATGCGCGAGTGCTCCCGACTCCCAGCGGCGGATCTGCTCGGGCCCCATGGGACAGTCCCCTCCCTCGTGCCCCCGTGGTCGTGCGTATGACGAACGCCTTTGCCATGTGCGCGATCGGTCCCAGCACATCACATTTCGCGCGCGTGCGGTCACTGTTCGTTGCGAAGTGGCCTGAAGTGGAATCAGAGGGTCCGATTCGTCGCTCCTCCGTGGTCCGGTTCGGCGCGGTCCAGTCGGGTGCGGTCCGGTCGGGTGCGGTCCGGTCGGGGTTCCGACGCGGTCCGCTCGGCGCGGTTCGGTTCGGGGTTTCGACGTCGGTCCGGTGCGGCGCGGTTGGGTTCGAGGTTCCGACGCGGCAGTCCTGCGGGGCGGTCAGACCAGGCGCACCGGCTTCTCCGGGCGTATGCCGAGCTCGGTCATCCAGGCGCGCAGGGGGCCCGGGTCGCCCGTCTCGACGAGGCTGCGGACGCGGGGCGCCAGATCCACGGTGCGGGCGCCGTCGACTAGGAGGGACGGTCCGTCGAGCCAGTCGAGGCCGGGGGCCGCGCCGGCGGTGTCCATCGCCGCGCAGCACACCATCGCCGTGATGTGGGCGGTGAGGATCTCGCGGCCGGTGCGCGGGGGCTGCAGGGGGAGGAGGGGCAGCGCGCGGTCGTCCCAAAGGGCGGTGTCGGGGCCGGCCGGTGCCGCGGCTTTCTGGGCGGACCGGGACCCGGTCGGCTGCGCCTGCGCCTCCTCGCGGGCCAACTGCGCACTGAGCCCGGCGGCCAGCGCGGCCCCGCGGGCGGTGGTGCCGACGAGGTCGTCATCGTCGGCGGCGGCGTGGTCGGCGGCGGCGTGGTCGGCGGCGGCGTGGTCGGCGGCGGCGTGGTCGGCGGCGGCGTGGTGATCCGAGTGATCACCGCCGGGGGACTCCGCGTCGCCGTGGGCGCCGAGGTGCTCGGTGTGGTCAAGGCTGGGCTCGGGTCCGCCGACAGCCTCGGTGCCGGACGCCGACCCGCCGACGCCCTCCATGCCGGACGCTGGCCCCTCGAAGGCCTCGGTGCCAAGTCCGAGCTCCGCGTCGGTGTCGGGCCCGGGCTCGTTCGCCGTTCCGGGGCCGGTGTGGGCGTCGGTGCCGGTGTCGGTGCCGGTGTCGGTCTCGGTCTCGGTGCCGGTGCCCGTGCCGGTGCCCGTGTGGGTGTCGGCTGGGGCTGTCCGGTTCCGGCGGGTGGCGGGGGCGTCGGCGGACGGGGCGTGGGTCGTCGTGAGGTGCTCCAGGACGCGGGCCAGGGTCGGGCCGTCCGTGCCCGGTGCCGCGCCTTCCGCGGTGCGGCGGACGCCCAGGGTGTCCAGGACGCGGTGGAGGCGGGCCGCGTCCGTGCGCCAGGTCCGGTCGACGACCTCCTCGGGATAGTCGTCCCACCCCACCGGCGCCCAGTCCGGTCCGGTCTCGGCGGGCCCGCCGTGGAACAGGCGCGCGGCGAGGAGGGAGACCGCCTCGTCCATCAGCCCGGGCTCCTCCAGCAGGTCGCAGGCGGGACGCTCGCCCAGACGGGAGGCGAAGCCCTCGGCCAGGCGGTCGCGGCGGGACAGCTCGGTGAGCGCGGCGACCACGCCCACGTCCAGTCGGGAGGGCCAGCGGCCCATCCGCCAGGCGGGCAACGCCACCCGGGTCAGCAGCCGGTCCCAGCCCGCGTAGGCGAGCCCGACCTGCTCCTGCGCGACGATCCGCAGGCCGTAGTCCACAGCCTGTGCGCGCTCCGCGGCCGCGGCCGCCACCCCTCGCTCCATCTGGGCCGCGTGGACGCGGCAGCCGCGCAGCAGGAGCCGGCACACCCGGCCGAGGCCCGCGCACAGCACCCGGGCCAGCGGACCGCGGCTGTCGGACGAGGCCACCGCCACCGCGGCGTCCAGGCCCCGTATGAAGCGACGGGCCGCGGCTATGTCGGGGTGCGCCGAAGGGCCCGCACCGGCGACGACCGGGGCGAGGACGGCGCGCAGCTCACCCACGCGCATCCACCACAGGAAGGGCGATCCGATGACGAGGACGGACGCGGCGGCGGGCCGGCGGCGGGCGGGTCCGCCGATGCCGGCCACGTCGTCGTGCTCCTCGACGGGCGGCGGGCCGTGGGCCGGGTGGGTGCGGTCCTCCAGCCAGCTATCGCAGTCCGGCGTGAGGGCTATCGCGGAGGGGGCGGGGACGTCGAGCCGGTCGGCCAGGTCGCGCACCATCCGGTAGAGGTCCGGCGCCGACTCCTCGGCGATCGTGACCGTCGGGGTCACGGCGGGCCGGGAGCGGGCGACGACCAGGGCGACTCCGGCGGCGGCCACCAGGACGAGAAGCGCGAGCGCGGACACCACCCAGCGGGCCGTGTCCCAGCCCCCGCCCGCGAGGTGCCCGGTGGAGCCGCCCACGAGCAGGATCACGGCGGCCGCGGCGGGCAACAGCGCCACGGCCAGCGCGCGGCTGCGGACGCGCAGCACGGCCAGCGCACGAGAGCGCGCTGCCCGCGCGCCCATCTCCACATCACCGATACCGGTCACGGCCGGACCTCACCCCCTCCTTGCTGCCCTGGGCTTTCCCGCTGCTCTCCGGCTCTTGCTCACTCCCCCACTGTGGCACCCACCACTGACATCGCAATGTCGGTGGGCCAAGTGCCGGAACGCTTGCGCGGCACCATAGTTGGGGCCTCGGTGCCCGTCAGCCGTATGGCTCATCGGTCACTCGATGGAATGGCTTTGGGGAAAGGTGGATGACGGACAGCAAGGATCAGGCCCCGGCTCCTAGGACGGAGCCGGGGCCTGTCGGGTTCGGTGCGCGGGCGTGTTCCGCCGGGCCGGGTCAGGTGCCCGCGGCCGCCTTCGCCGCGATGTCGGTGCGGTGCTGGGAGCCGTCGAGGCCGATGCGGGCGACGGCCCGGTAGGCGCGGTCGCGGGCCTCGGTGAGGTCGGTGCCGGTGGCCGTGACGGACAGGACCCGGCCGCCGGCGCTGACGACGGCGTCGCCCTCGGCTCGGGTGCCGGCGTGCAGGACGTAGGCGTGCGGGGCGTCCTCGGCGGCCACCTCGTCGAGGCCGGTGACCGGGTCGCCGGTGCGCGGGGTGCCGGGGTAGTTGTGGGAGGCGACGACCACGGTGACGGCCGCGTCGTCGCTCCAGCGCAGCGGCTCCAGGTCGGCGAGGTTGCCGGTGGCGGCGGCCATCAGCAGACCGGCGAGCGGGGTCTTGAGGCGGGCCAGTACGACCTGGGTCTCCGGGTCGCCGAAGCGGGCGTTGAACTCGATCACGCGGACGCCGCGCGAGGTGAGCGCGAGACCGGCGTACAGCAGTCCGGAGAACGGGGTGCCGCGGCGGCGCATCTCGTCGACCGTCGGCTGGAGGACGCTCTGCACGACCTCGTCGACCAGCTTGGGGTCGGCCCAGGGCAGCGGCGAGTACGCGCCCATGCCGCCGGTGTTCGGGCCCTCGTCGCCGTCGAGCGCGCGCTTGAAGTCCTGGGCGGGCTGGAGCGGGCGCACGTTCTCGCCGTCGGTGACGGCGAAGAGGGAGACCTCGGGGCCGTCCAGGAACTCCTCGATGACGACGCGGTCACACGCGTTCGCGTGCGCGCGGGCCGCCTCGATGTCGTCGGTGACGACGACGCCCTTGCCGGCGGCCAGTCCGTCGTCCTTGACGACGTAGGGCGCACCGAAGGCGTCGAGGGCCGCGTCGACCTCGGCCGGGTTCACGCAGACGTACGAGCGGGCCGTCGGGACGTCGGCGCCGGCCATGACGTCCTTGGCGAAGGCCTTGGAGCCCTCCAGTTGCGCGGCCTGCCCGGAGGGGCCGAAGACCGGGATGCCCGCCTCGCGCACGGCGTCGGCGACCCCGGCGACGAGGGGCGCCTCCGGCCCGACCACGACCAGCTCGGCACCGAGCCGGGTGGCCAGCGCGGTGACGGCCGCGCCGTCGAGGGCGTCGACCTGGTGCAGTTCGGCGACCTCGGCGATACCGGCGTTGCCGGGTGCGCAGTGCAGCGCGGTGACGTCGGGGTCGAGGGACAGGGAACGGCACAGGGCGTGTTCGCGGGCGCCGCCGCCGATGACAAGGACCTTCACGGGGTGAAGCCTAATGGGAACGGGCCGGTGCGGTTTGTGCGGGCTTCCGAAGGAGCGGGGCGCGGGGTCTTGTGCGTTCCTCCAGTCCGGGCCCGGGACCGCCCGGCCCCGCACCTCCCACGGCCTCCTGCTCGTACGGGGTCCTGCTCCCGCGGCTTCCTGCTCGTACGGGGTCCGCTCGTACGGGATCCGCTCGTACGGACCTACCCGCGCGCGGGTCCACTCGCACGGGAGCTACGCGGGATCTACTCGTGCGGGATCTCCTCGACCACCGACGCGCCAAGCTCCCGCACCAGGAGTTCCTTGCCGGAGAGGGCCGACTCGTCGAGGTCGGGGTCGTCGTCCTCGGGGATGTCGTCCTCGGGGGAGACCGGGCGCGGCTCGGGGGCCGGGGGCCGGGGCGCGGGAGCGGACTCGGGTCTCGGCGCGGCGGGCGCGGACGGCTCGGGAGCCGGGGCCGGAGCCGGAGCCGGGGCCGTGGGCATGGGCCCCGACGGGCGCTGTGCGGGCGCACCGCTTCCGTAGCCGCCGCCGCCGCCACCGCCGCCACCGCCGAAGCCGCCACCGGATCCGCCGTAGCCGCCGGAGGGGCCGGCAGGGGGCGGGGGTGCCGAGCCGCCGGAGGGATCGACGACCGCATCGATCTTCCACTGCACGTTGAACTGCTCGGACAGGGCCTGCCGCAGCACGTCCTCGCTGCCGCTGCTCATGAAGTTGTCGCGAGCGCCGGCGTTGACGAAGCCGATCTGGAGGGATGTGCCGTCGAAGCCGGTCACCTGGGCGTTCTGGCTGAGCAGGATCCAGGTGAACCGGCGGCGGTTCTTGACCGCCTCCAGGATGTTGGGCCAGATCGTGCGGGGGTCGACTCCCGCACCCGGCGGCGGAGAGGCGGGTGCCGGACCGGGTGCCGCGGCGACCGGTGCGGGTACCTGGGCCGCGGCCGGGCCGGGGGCCGAGCCTGGAGCCGAGGCGGGAGCGGCTGGTTGCCCGGACTGACCGCCGCCCGCCGGTGCCGCCGTGGGCCACCCGCCGGGGCGCCGGCCGCCACCCGCGGGAGCCGCGGTCGGCCAGGCGCCGGGAGCGGGTGCGGAGGCAGGCGCCGCGGCGGGGGTGGCGGGAGACGCCGAGGCGGGGACTGCGGGAGTCGCCGGGGCGGCGGGAGTCGCCGGGGCGGCGGGAGTCGCCGGGGCGGCGGGAGTCGCCGGGGCGGCCTGGGGCTGTCCGCCTCCGGCGGGACCGCCGCCGTCGCCGGCGGTGGGACCCGCACCGGCAGGCGCGTCAGCGGGCGGACCGCCCTGGCCGCCCACCGGGGCGCCGCCACCACCGCCCACCGGGGCACCGCCGGCGTTACCGGGCCCTGGCGCACGTACCGCCGCCCGGGCAGCGGCGGGACCGCCGCCCGGCGGGACCGGGGCGGCGGCTGCCGCGGCGCCGCCGGCACCGGCGTGCGCCTCGGGACCTGGGGCGTATCCCATGGCGGGCGCCCCCGCACCCGCCGAGAACCGCACACCGCGCTCGATCCGGTCCAGGCGCGCCATCACCGAACGCTCGTCGCCGTACGCGGCGGGCAGCAGCACGCGGGCGCAGATCAGCTCGAGCTGGAGGCGGGGCGAGTGGGCACCGCGCATCTCGGTGAGCCCCTCGTTGACGATGTCGGCGGCGCGGCTCAGCTCGGCGGCGCCGAACGACTGCGCCTGGGCCTGCATCCGCTCGACGACGTCGGCGGGGGCGTCGATGAGCCCCTTGTCCGCCGCGTCGGGCACGGCGGCGAGGATCACCAGGTCGCGCAGGCGCTCCAGCAGGTCGGTGACGAAGCGCCGCGGGTCGTTGCCGCCCTCGATCACCCGGTCCACGACCTCGAAGGCGGCCGAGCCGTCCCCTGTGACGAACGCCTCGACGACCGAGTCGAGCAGCGAGCCGTCGGTGTAGCCGAGCAGGGCGGTCGTCATGTCGTACGTCACACCGTCGGCACCGGCGCCCGCGAGGAGCTGGTCCATGACGGACATCGAGTCCCGGACGGACCCGGCGCCGGCCCGCACCACCAGCGGCAGCACGCCGTCCTCGACCGGAATCTCCTCCTTGCCGCACACCTCGGCGAGGTAGTCGCGCAGGGTGCCGGGCGGCACGAGGCGGAAGGGGTAGTGATGGGTCCGCGACCGGATGGTCCCGATGACCTTCTCGGGCTCGGTGGTCGCGAAGATGAACTTCAGATGCTCCGGGGGCTCCTCGACGACCTTCAGCAGGGCGTTGAAGCCCTGCGGGGAGACCATGTGGGCCTCGTCGATGATGTAGATCTTGTACCGGCTGGAGGCGGGCCCGAAGAAGGCCTTCTCGCGCAGGTCGCGGGCGTCGTCCACGCCACCGTGCGAGGCGGCGTCGATCTCGATGACGTCGATGGAACCCGGCCCGGTGCGCGCCAGGTCACGGCACGACTGGCACTCGCCGCACGGGGTGGAGGTGGGGCCCTGCTCGCAGTTCAGACACCGCGCCAGGATCCGGGCGCTGGTCGTCTTGCCGCATCCGCGCGGACCGCTGAACAGGTATGCGTGATTGACCCGGTTGTTCCGCAGCGCCTGCTGCAGCGGGTCAGTGACATGCCCCTGACCGATGACCTCGGCGAAGGACTCCGGGCGGTAACGGCGGTAGAGCGCGAGAGACGACACGCATACGAGGTTATAGGCGCCCACCGACAACCGGTCCGCCCCGGGAAGCCCGGCCACCCCGACAAGCCCCACCGCCCCGGGAACGCAGGCGCCCCCCACGCACCCGCCAGAGCCAACCTACCCTTGCTGCCTTCCGGCCCTGGGGGAGTTCAGTCAGATAGCGCCGCGTGAGGGGCTGGGCCACACGTTACCCGATGCGGGGCCCTGAGAACGAGTTCGCAAGCACTCCTCGACGTCATGTAATGTTCTCTGCGGAGGATTCGCCTAGAGGCCTAGGGCGCACGCTTGGAAAGCGTGTTGGGTTCACACCCTCACGAGTTCGAATCTCGTATCCTCCGCCAGTGCCTCACCGGGCACTTGAAGGCCCCGACCGGGAAACCGGCCGGGGCCTTCTGTTTGGCGGCGATCAGCGCATCGGGGAGGCGAGTGCCGCCCGCTCGCCGACGGTGGCGATCCGGTCACGGTACTGATCCCGGATTCACGAGCGCCCGCTCGAAAGCCGTACGCCGCACCGGATCAGGTGTTCCCTCAATGCCTGCTTGGATCTCCGCGACCGTGATGGCCCTCAGATAGAGGGCAGGAGACGGCCGAGCGAGCCCAGGCGACGGCGGCCGGGACGGGCCTCGACCGGGTGGTGATCTCGGCGACCACGTTGTTGTCGAGCAGATAGATCACTCGCCGCCCGCCACATCGTCGGAGGACCGCTGGCCGAACTCCAGACCCTCGAACGGGGCCGCCGTAAGCCGCTCAAGGAACCCGTCGCTGCTCAGGGTCGCCCAGCGGTGAAGCATGTCGGACAAGGCATCGATGTCGGTATCGGCGAGCTCGGCAGCGAAGTGCCCAAGCTGTTGCTCGGACAGGGACTCCCGGATCTCCCTGATCATCCGTAGCGGATGGGGCTGAGGACGAATGCCTCGGGTCTGCGCAGCGGGAGCGGCAGATTCGGGGCAGTGCTCATGATCGGCTCCTCCACGCTGTGGTTTCGGGGTCATGCCTGAAGACCGCCCTGGGCCGGGCGGTCCTGGAGAGGGTCGGAAACGCCACGAACCCGAGCTTTGACGGGAACATCCGCCGAGTCGCGCCGGCTGTGTCCGCGGCCGCCGTCTGCCAGCGACAGCAAGACCTCTTCGGCTGGAACCATCTGAACGGAACTGCCGCGCTGGACACGATGAGGGAGCGCCGCCTGTAGCCGGTTTCCTGACACGTCGCGTGCACTGCGGCATCGGTACGTGGCGAAGATCAGATGTCGTCCCCTCAACCGAAGGTAGCGAATGACGCAGAGCTCATCCGCCCGAGCCGGACATTTCCACATGGGGCGTTTGTCCGAGGGTCGGCCCCAGGCCCTGGACGCCTGGCGTTTCACCACAGACGATGCCGATGTGGCCGCCCGTGTCGCCGGCTTCCTGGGTGGCGGACCTCGGACCATCGAAGGGGAAGGAGGCGGTTCTGCCTACGACGTGCTGACGAGCCGCGAGAGCGTACGCACTCTGCTGGCTTGCGTGAGCCCCCGGTCGGACAGTCCGCTTCATGAAGCGCGAGGCTAGTAGTCCCGGCGCTTCCTCCGGCCCCAGGCGCGTTGGAGCCAGGCGAGCCCATCGGTCCGCGACTGCGCTCGCGGCTCGTGGACATGAAAGTGCACGTCTCCCATCTGCCCCGCCTGTACGGCGGGGCCGTGGATGGTCCCCGACAGGTCGTTGTCTGTTCCGGCCGTGGCGCCCGCGCCGGTCTCCGTGTCTCTGCTGGTGTTCGCGTCCTCGCACGGGGGCGGCGAGTCCGTGGGGCGCATCGCCTGGATGCGCCCGGCGGAATAGCCCCTGCCGCGCGAGATGCATTCGGAGAGTTCCAGCGACTCGACCGCGCAGGGACCCATTTCGTCCCGGACTGCCTTCCTGCACGCCTCCGCCAGCCCCGGCCTGGTGTCCAGCCATCGTTCCGTCTCAGTCAGCTCCGCTTGCAGGGCGGCGAGTTGGGCTTCTCGCTCAGCCTTCGCGTCCTGGCTCTCCGGGACGTAGTGCAGCTCCGCGGGTGGGTCAGCGGCCTCCCGCAGGGCGCGCTTGACCTTCCCGACCTTCTTGTCCAGACCGCGCCAGTCGACCTTCCTCGGGTCCGCGCGGACCGCGCGAGCGATCTCCGTCAGGAAAGCCTGCGCGGTCTGTTCGGCGGCGTCCGCACGGATCAGCTCCGCGAGGTTTTCCGACCATGTGCGGTGCGCCTCGGGGGCGACGTGCGCGACCAGCGTCAAGTGGTGTCGCAGCCCGTCGATCTGCTTGCGAACGGCGTCGACTTCCAGCAACCGCGCCATACTCGTCGGTGGGTTCTCGACCTTCCGCCGCTCGTGCCGCCCGGACCCATGCCGAGGGAAGCGTTCCACGAGGCGGGTGAGACGCACCCGCTCCCGCAGCCAGAAGTCGTCCCCTGGCGAGTAACCGGGGTGCGACGCGATCCTCTTGCACAGCTTGTAGAGGCTTGTCTCCGGGCGTAGCTGGATCAGCATGTCCACCTCCTCCCGGAGACAGAGCACGAGAACGGCGGGGAGCCGCCTCTCGGTGATGCCGAAGAACTCGGCGCAGCGGGACACCGCCTCGGTCCACGCGGCCTGCTGCACATCCTCCGGGTACGGCGGACGTGCGACCGGAATGCCTCTCCAGGCATCATCGGGGGTCAGGACTCGGGTGTGCGTGAAGTCGCCGCAGTCGTCGAGCGTCAGGTTCTTCCAGAACAGGGAGCGCGGGCTCTCCAGTGCCGTGTAATACGGCTCTTCCTCCGGATCGTCCACGAAGCAGGGATCGGGGCAGAGCACCGCGATGCGGTGGCCGGTCACGTCGTGGATGCTGGTCCAGTCCCGCGACAGCTCCTCATGGAGGGTTCTGGCCTCCGCGGTGCGTGCGAGGATGACCATGAGCCCGAGATAACCGTCGCGCCGCGCCGCGTCGACGATGTAGGGCAGTGCCTCCCGTGCGTTGACCGGGGCCTTCCACATGACGTCTCCGTTTCCTGTTCCCGTGCGGAGGCAGCGCCATAAGTGCCTTGCAGTCTAGGGCCCTTGGGGACCGTGTGGTGCGTCGGCGCGAGAGCCCGCACTTCGCGCAGGTTGAGTCGAAGCAAGTCCTATCACTGCAGGTCAGGAGCGCTTCCTGCGTTTGTGGTCAGCCTTTGGACAGATCGCCTCGTGAGAGCGCGAGGCTAGTCCATCGACACGGGTCGAATAGACGTCGCAACCTCGGGCCTCACTCGAACAAGGGCTCGTCACGACGTGACGAGCGCACGCGTCAACCAACAGGACGAGACCGCCCTCAGGGCCTTGATGCTCCGAAGCCTCTCCGGGAGGCTGTGAGGCCGACCTAGGGGACCATAACCGAGCAAGGGAGTCCCAGCATGGATCCGATCACTGCAGCGGCCCTCGCCGCGCTGGCTGGCGGTCTCGGCGGCGAAGCCGGACGTCATGCGTGGCAAGGACTCACCACGCTGGTGCAGCGCCCGTTCGGACGAGCGGACGCAGAGGCAACTCAGGGCGACGGGACACCCCAGGTCAGCTCCGGCGAACGGGAAGTCGCCGCGCTGGAGGGAGATCCTGCCGACCCGATGCGCGCGCAGGCACTGGCCACCGCCCTCGGCGCACGAGCGGCCCTTGATGAAGAGTTCCGCCGACTGCTCGATGGGTGGTGGCAGCGAGCACAGGCCAGCCCGTCGGGCGGCGACGTGCACAACAGCATCAGCGGTGGCACCCAGAATGGCCCAGTGCTCCAAGGCCGGGACTTCTCAAGCCTTACCTTCGACATGACGCGCACCACAGCATCCTCCGACAGGGACTGATCGGCAGGAGGCTGGGCCACGCTCGCAGCGCCGCGTCCAGGGGGGGCGTCGCCTCCAGACCGGTCACCCGGACGCGGTCGCCCGCGATGTCCAGTGACGGGGGGAACGCCTTGGGCAGCACCCGTTCTCACCGCTGTGAGCGGTCCTTGGTCGGGTACGCGCGAAAGAGCATGTTCGCGGACTGGTCGACGTTCCGCCGGGCAGTCTGGCGACCGTGTCCGTGCCCGCGCGGGAGGCGCCCCGCGGCGCCTCGCTACGATCGCCCGTCATGGACTGGCTGGAGCGCGCCGCGAGGTTGCGGCAGTGGAGCAGGGGCGGGACGCGTGCCCCGCACAAGCCGCTGCTCCTCCTGTACGCGCTCGGCCGGTTTCGGCAGGACGCCGGCGGGGAGCTGCGCTACGGCGCCGTCGAGGAGGACCTGAAGCGGCTGCTGGCCGAGTACGGTCCGCCGCACGGCACGACGCCCGCCTACCCGTTCCACCACCTGGTAGGCGACGGGGTGTGGGAGGTGCGCACCGATCGCGGGCCCGGGAGTCCCGGCAGTCGCGTGGGTGAGTTGCGGGCGTCGGGGGCCGCGGGACGGCTGGCGCCGGAGCTGCGGGCCGCGCTGCGCCGGGAGCCCTCGCTGCTCGACCGGATGGCGCGGGTGCTGCTCGACCAGCATTTCCCGCCCTCGCTCCACGACGAGTTGTGCGAGGCGGTCGGACTCCGGGCGGAGGCGGATCCGGCCTCGGTCACACCGCTCGTCGCCGGACGCCGGCAGCGGGACCGGCGGATGCGGGAGCTGGTGCTGACGGCCTACGAGTACCGCTGCGCCTTCTGCGGTTACGACGGCCGGATCGGGGCGGTGCCGGTCGGGCTGGAGGCCGCGCACGTGCGCTGGTGGGCGTTCGACGGCCCGGACGACGTCGACAACGGGCTGTGTCTGTGCTCGCTGCACCACAAGCTCTTCGACAGGGGCGTACTCGGCGTCGGGGACGGGCACCGGGTGCTGGTCTCGCAGCGCTTCGTCGGTCACAGCGACGCCGCCCGGGACCAGGTCACCGCGCTCGCGGGACGACGGCTGACCGGGCCGCAGCCGGGCGTCCGCCCCGTCGCCGACGACCACCGGGCCTGGCACGCCGCCAACGTCTTCCACGGCACCCCGCGGC
This sequence comes from Streptomyces pactum, assembly GCF_002005225.1. Lineage (NCBI taxonomy): Bacteria > Bacillati > Actinomycetota > Actinomycetes > Kitasatosporales > Streptomycetaceae > Streptomyces > Streptomyces pactum. The sequence continues at coordinate 4,568,823 of NZ_CP019724.1, read as the reverse complement.
CCGCCGCCGACACCATCTGACCCTTGGGCCACTCGCACAACCGCGCACCCGCGCACCCGCGCACCCGGCCACCAGCGCACACGGCCACCAGCGCACACGGCCACCAGCGCACTCAGGCACCCGCACACCCGGCCACCCGCACACCCGGCCACCAGCGCACTGGGGCACCCGCGCACCCGGCCACTCGCGCACTCAGGCACTCAGGCACCCGGCGCCGTGCCGTCAGGACGCCGGAGGTCCGGCCGACCCGCGCGGACGATACGCGGGCGGAAGGACGCGTGACCGGCGAAGTCCCCGATCGCCCGGGAGCGAACCCGAGTTTTCGCCAACTACGCCTCGGCGGACGCCTCCAGTGGCCGACGGGCCCCGTCGCCCGGCGGTCGCCGCTGACCTGAGGATCAGCGCTGGACACGGGCGGTGAGGGAGGCGTCGCGTACGGTCGCCGAAGGGGTGGGGCGGGCGGGGTGGCGGGACCTGGCGGAGCTCCCGCCAGGCAGTTCCGCCGTTACCGGGCAGTAGAGCGGATGTGGCGCAATTCACTCCCTCCGGTACATCACTCTGTCACCATCAACGCCATCCAAGAACCAGGCGTCCGGACTGCGGCGGGGGGCGTAGCCATGGGACTGCTCGGCGACGAGCTCGCGTTCGCGCAGGCGCTGACCGTCCAGGAGCACGAGGGTGTGATGGCTCTCGGGAACCGGAAGCGCTACCCGGCCGACGCCCACCTTCTGACCGAGGGCGACCGGTCCAGTCATGTCCTGATAATCCTGCATGGCTGGGTGACCGTCTCCGTCGCGACGGACCGGGGTGCCACCCGGCTGATACTCGGCCTGCGCGGCCCCGGTGAACTGCTCGGCGAGATGGCCGCACTGGACCGCCACCCCCGCAGCGCCACCGTGCGCGCGCTGGGCCCGACCGAGGCCCAGGTGATAGGCGGGGACGCGTTCCGCCGCTTCCTCGCCCTGCACCCCCGCGTCAGCGGCCTGGTGATACGTCAGCTCACCTTCCGGCTGCGCAGCGCCGACCAGGAGCGTTCCGCTCTCGCCTCGCTCACCGTGCTGCAGCGGCTGGCCCATCGGCTCATCGAACTGTCGCAGCCCGACACCTCCGGCCCCTACTCACCCTCCCCCTCCCCCTCCTCCTCATCCTCGTCACGGGGCTCGTCCGCCCCGTCGTCCGCCCCGTCCGTCGCCCCGTCCGTCGTCCATCTGGCGCAGGACGAACTGGCCGCCACCGTGGGCGCGACCCGGGAGGCCGTCGCCAAGGCGCTGCGGCTGCTGCGGGCCCAGGACATCGTGCGGACCGGCAACCGGATGGTGGAGATCCTCGACCCCCCGCTGCTCGCCCTCCTCGCGGACGGCCATCGGGAGTAGAGCCGCGCTCCGCCGTGTGTAAACGGCTACAGACGGCCCTCGTCCCGGGCCCGAAGCTGAGGGGACGGCAAGCAGACGGACCGGCACGCGGCAGGGGGCACGGGTGAACGACGACGCCATGGATCTCACCGAGGCACGCTACGAGTTGGTGATCAGCGTCGACGCCAGACGTTCCGGGGAGTACGACGACGTCGACAAGCCGCGCATGCGCGCCCGGATCTACCGCGTGCTGGAGGCGGCGTTCACCCACGCCAAGGTGGCGCGGGACGCCGTGCACATGGAGGACCGCGGCGACGGGGTGCTGCTCGCGGTGGCCAGCCGGATCGCGGTGACCCGGCTGCTCGGCCTGTGGCTGGTCGAGGTGCACGAGAACCTCCGGGACGAGAACCGGGCCCTGCGGGTGCCCCTGGGCCTGCGGATCGGCATGCACGTCGGCCCGGTCCGGCACGACGCCCGGGGCATCAGCGGACGAGCGGTCGACCTCGCTTGCCGGCTGGCCGACTCCCCCGTCGCCCGACGGCTGCTGGACGCCGAGAAGGCCGACCTGGTGCTGGTGGCCTCAAACTCCCTCTACGACGACGTGGTCAGCGGCGGCGGCAAGTTCATCGAGGCAGCGCGCTACGCACCGGCCCGCCTGGAGCTGAAGGAGGGCGAGGTCACCGCCTGGTTCCACCTTCCCGGACGGCCCGCTCCGGAGATCCCGGCCGAGCCGCGGTCGTCCGCGGGTGATCCGTCAACCGCGGGTGATCGGTCAACCGCAGGTGATCCGTCGACCGCAGGTGATCCGTCGACCGCAGGTGATCCGTCGACCGCCGGCAATCCGTCGACCGCCGGTGATCCGTCGACCGCCAGTGGTCCGTCGTCGACGGGCGGTGCGCGCTCGGCCCCGGACACGTCCACCGGTACGGACGGCCGTGCGGACGGCGATGAAGCCGAAGACGACGACGAAGACGAAGCCGAAGACGACCGCACCGCCGGCCGTCGCCCGGAGGCCCGCTACACCGTCCACGGCGACATGTCGCAGCACCACGACAACGTCTACCAGCAGCCCGTGCACATCGGGCGGATCACCGACGGAGCCCGTTCCCGGAAGGAGCGCGGCGAGTGAGCGACGACCAGCGGGCGGACGGCGGCGCCGGCCAGGACAAGCCCCGGAAGGCCGACGCCGCCCGCGCGCCCGGTGCCGACGAGACGCCGAAGCCGAAGCCGCAGGAAAGGGACCGGGGCCAGGCGCCCCGGGCGGACGACGGCAGGGCCGAGGGCGGCGAGGGAGCCGGCGAGGGGAGCGCCGGGGACGCCGCCGAGCAGGAGCGGGAGGAGCAGGAGCGGGAACGGGAGCGCGCCGCCGGACGGTTCAGGGAGCACACCCGTGACCCGCTCGCCGAGGAGCAGGGCGAGGACGCGCCGACCGACCTCGCCGCCGCCGCACGGGCGCGCCGCGCCACCCGCATGCTGTTCGACGCGGGCCGGGACCTGCACAGCTTCGACCGCTCGTACTTCGCCAGCGCCCACATCGGCGACATCCACCTGCGGATGGACGCCCGCCGCTCCGGTGCGGCGCTGCGCGGCGGGCCCGTACCCGAGGAGGAACTGCGCAGGCTCCGCCGGGTCCACGTGGAGCCCGCGGGGTACGTACGGCTGCGCGAGGCGCTCACCGCCCGCCGGCTGCTGGTGCTGGGGGCCGCGCCGGGCACCGGGCGCACCAGCACCGCGCTCTCGCTCCTGGACGAGGTCACCGGCCCGGCGGCGAACGGCACGGAGCCGCGGTCCGCGGCCGGGGCGCGGATCCGGCGGGTCGACCCGGCCGGCGGGACCCGGCGGCTGGCCGACTGCCTGGGCGACGGGGACGAGGAGGCGGGGCACTTCTCCGGCTACCTGTTCGAGCTGTCGCTCACCCGACCCGGGACGTCGGTCCCCGAGGAGATGGACCTCGACGAACTCGCCGCCGCCCTGGCCCACCGGGACGCGTTCGCCGTGGTCGTCGTACCGGTCGGCTCGGCGGCCGATCCGCTGCTGGGCGGGCGGTACGGTGCCCTCTGCCCGCCCGCCCCCACCGAGGAACTGCTCGTCACCCGGCTGCGGGAGCTGCTGGAGGAACACGGGAGTGCGACCGGGGCGGACGGTGGCGGCGCCGCCGGTCTGCTGGCCGACGCGGAGGCCCTCTGGGCCCGGCCGGAGGTCAAGGACGCCGTCGGACTGGACGACCTGCGCCCCGCCGAGGCCGAGGTGCTCGCCTCCCTGCTGGCCGGGCACGTACTGGGGGACCTCGCCTACGAGCAGTTGCTGTCCGACTGCCGCAGCCTCGCCGCCCGCCAGGCCCAGGAGTGGTTCGCCGGGGTGGACCGGGCGCTGGCGGCACCGGCCGGGGACGAGCCGGGCGGTGAACGGCCGGGTGCGGCGAGCCTGTTCCACCCCGTGGCGTTCCGGATCGCGCTCGCCGTACTGGGCGGGGCCTCGCACAGCGCCGTGGCCGCCGCCGCCCACCTGCTGACCTGGGAACTGTCCGTGCAGTCCGACCCGGACCGCACCCCCGCCCGGCCGCTGTTCTGCGACGACCCCCGCGCCGACCTGGCGCTCTCGCGGGCCGACCTCAGGGACGGCCAGGTCGAGGTGGCCGGTGCCGAGGTGGCGTCGCGGCTGATCTGGTACCGGGGGCCGGCCCTGCCCGCCGCGGTGCTCAGCGAACTGTGGGACCGGCACTTCGCCGTCCGGGCCCCGGTGGTGCGCTGGCTGCGGCTGCTGGCCGACGACCCGCGCTCCCAGGTGTGGATGCGGGCCGCGGTCGCCGCCGGGGAGCTGTGCGTACGGGACTTCGACCACGGTTACGCGGAGCTGATCCGCCCACTCGCCGACGCGGCCACGCCCCGGCGCCGGGTCTTCGCGGCCACCGCGCTGGACCAGGCGGCCGGGCACGGCTCGCACCGCCGCATCGTGCACAAGGTGGTCGGCGACTGGAGCCGGTACGGCACCGCGCCGCTGCGCTGGACCGCCGCCATGGCACTGGGCTACGGCAACTCCGCGGCCACGACCGGCGACACGCTGGACGCCCTGGCCCGGATCGCGGTCCGCGGCGAGGGCGACCAGTTGGCGGTCGCCTCCTTCAACGTCGTACGGCTGCTGGCACTCCCGGACGCGGCGGCGGTGCTGCGGCGGATGGCCGACTGGATTCACCACAAGCGCGAGATCCACCAGGACCTGGGGCTGGTGACCACCGTCCGGCTCGCGCTCACCACGGTGGACGAGGTGCTGGTCGACGACTCCGCCTCCCCGCTGGGCGACCGCGGTGACTGGCCGCTGCCGCTCGCCCTCGCCGCCGCCCGCCCCGCACTCGTACGTCCCATGGCCGACCTGCTGTGGACCGCGCTGAACACACCGCGCTCCAAGGAGGTGGCGACGGACGCGCTGGAGACGCTGCTGCGTTCCGCCGTGCGCGCCGACGGCGACGAGTGGACCCGGCCCGGGCTGGCGGCGCTGCTGCCCGCGGTGACCACCGAGGAGCACGACCGTCGGCGGCTGGACTGGCTGCTGCGCCGAATGATGAACGATCCGGAGGATCCGCTCCCCGACGCGCAGGCGCGCTCCCTGTGGTGGCTCGCCGTCGCGTCGCGGGACCGGACGCGCGAGGAGGCACGGCATGGCTGAGGACGTGGACGGGGCGGAGGCCGCCCCGGCGGGCGCGGGCCCCGCGGGTCCCTTCCTGCGGGAGTACGCACCGACCGGCGGGCATCCGCAGGTGAGCGCCCAGCGGGCCTCGGTGCTGTTCTACCGCAACGGCGGGTACAGCGTGGTCACCGTCTCCGGCACCCGGCACGTGGACAAGCGGGCGCTGGCCCGGCCGTACAACCTCTGCGAGATCGCGCTCGGGACCTACCAGACGCGGCTCCAGATGGACCTTCCGGCCACCGGCGGCACCACCTTCTTCAAGGCCGAGGTGGACATCCACTGGGCCGTGACCGACCCCTATCTGGCCGCCGTCGAGGTCGTGACCGACGTCGGCCGGCGGCTCACCGCCCCGGTGCTGGAGCGGCTGCGCGAGGTCACCTCGACCTACCGGGTGACCGAGGCCGAGCAGGCCGACCGGGCCCTCACCCGGGAGTGCGCGGGTGGCCGCTGGGACAGCCTGGGCGCCGAACTCGGGCTGCGGGTGCGGCTGTACGTCCGGCTGCGGGTGGACGACCGGACCATCGAGCACATGGACGAGATCCGCAACGCGCGCGCCTCGGCCGAGCTGACCGGGGTACGCCAGGACGCGTTCCGCGCCATGCTGCGCGGCGGTGACCTGGAGCAGCTCAGCTACATGCTGGCGGCCGACCCCGAGAAGGCCAAGGACTTCCTGGAACAGATCCGCCAGGAGGGCCGGCAGGACGAGCGGGAGCGGGTGGACCGGCTCTTCGCCATGGTCGACAGCGGTCAGATCCAGTCCAACGACGTCGAGACGCAGGCCCTGAACCTCCTCAACCAGGGCCGCGGCCGGCCCATCCAGGGGCCCGTCGGCTCGGTGCCCGCCCGCCGGGAGCCCGCGCGGCTGGAGCCGGCCCGCGCCGAGCCGTTCACCCCGGACTGGGTGGCGGAGGAACCGCCGTACCGGGACGGGGCCGGTACGCGGGAGGACGCCCAGCCCCAGCCGCCGGCCCGCAGACGTCCGCGGGACGACGGCTGGGACTGGGCGGAGGAGGACCGGTGACCGCCGCGGGCGGGGAACCGGCCACTGGGACCACCGCGAGCGGGGGGCGTGCCTCCCCCGACCCGGCCGGGCCTGTGCCGCACGGGGGTCGGCACTGCCCGGACCGGGCGGGGGAGCGCATCGCGGAGTTGCTGCTGAACACGGTCCGCGAGGACCTGGGCCGCGCCGACTCCAAGGCGGCCGTACTGCTGTCGGGGACGCTGGCGCTGCCCGCGTTCCTGCTCGGCTGGCACGGCGCGCCCGGTTGGCAGGGGCTCGTCGACGTGTCGCTGGTGCTCGCCGGGCTGCTCTGGGCGGTCGCCGTGACCGCGCTGGTCGGGGCGCTCATGCCGCGCACCGGCACGGTCCGCGGCGAGGACGGGGTGACGTACTTCGGTGATCTGGCGGCCTCCCGCGATCTCGCGTGGCTGTCCGCCCGGATCGCCGAGGCCGGGCGGGATCCCGCCGGGTGGCTGCTCGTGCAGGCCGTGGACGTCAGCTCGATCCTGACCGCCAAGTACCGGGCCATCCGCTGGGGGATGGGCGCCCTCGCCACCTCCGCGGCCCTGGCCCTGGTCTGGGGCCTGACCACGCGCTGACGACGCGGCCGGATCCCGCACCCGAGACGGAGACGAACCGAGAACCACCGCGATCCACCGAGAACCACCGGTCCACCGCGATCCACCGCGATCCATTGCGATCCACCGAGAACCACAGAGAACCACCGAGAACCAAGGGGACGGCCGTGCAGAGAGCCTGGGCAAGACGGCGGACGGGAAGAGGCCGCGCGCACCGCGCCACGGTCCTGGTGCTGGGCGGCGCAGCGGTGCTCGTGTCCCTGCTGGCACCCACCGGAGCTGATCCGGTGCCGGCGGCGGACTCCGAACCGGCCTTCCCGTCGGTCAACTACGCGGTCGCCGTGGACGAGTCCGCCAGCCTCGCGCCCGAGGACATGAAGGCCGAGAAGGCCGCCGCCGCCCGCATCGCGCTGGGCGACGTCTCCTCGTCCTCCCACGTCACCGTCTTCGGCTTCGCCGCCGCCGAGTCCGCCGGCCAGCGCGCGGTGGACCCGGTGTGCCCGCGCACCACCCTGGACGCGGCGGGACGCAAGACGATCGGCGCCTGCGTCGACCGACTGCGCACCCGCAAGAAGAGCGAGGGCACCGGCACCGACTTCCCGACCGCGATACGTCAGGGAGTGCACGAACTCACCACCGGCACCGACCCGTCGGAGCCCCGCGTGCTGTTCGTCCTCACCGACGGCAAGATGGACGTCACCGACAGCGAGAAGTACGGCGATCCCGCGCACCGCGAGGCGGAGGGCGAGCGGCAGCTCACCAAGGAGCTGGCGAACGCCCGCGCGCAGAACGTGCAGATCTGGCCGCTCGGCTTCGGGCCGGAACCGGACAAGAAGCAGCTCGACCGGATGGCGGCGGGCGGCTACCGGAAGGGCTGCGTGAACCTGCCCTCCGCCAGCCCCGAGGCGCACAAGGTCTCCGGCGCGAAGGACGTCGGCACCACGCTGGAGAAGATCTTCGCCGCCGCGCACTGCCTGCGCCACGAGGAGGGGCCCAGCAAGAAGCCGCCGGCCACGCTGGAGATCGGCATCTCGCCGCTGGCGACCGTCGGCAGCATCGTGGTCGACAAGGGCGACCCCGAGGTGCGGATCACCTACCTCGACCCCAGCGGCCACGAGGTCCCCACGACCGGCACCTACCGCGAGTCCCGCTTCGAACTGGCGGGCGGTGACGGCACCGTCGAGGCGCTGAAGATCGTCGACCCGCTGCCCGGCACCTGGCGGGTGAAGGCCGAGGCCCCGGAGGGGCACCGCTCGCTGCCCGTCTCGGTCAGCGTGCTGTGGCAGGGGGAGCTGCGCGGCGCCATCACCATGGACCCGCCCTCGCCACGCCCCGGGGAGAAGGTCACGGTGACGATGCGGCTGCAGACGCGCGAGGGCTACCAGATCAAGGACCCGGAGCACTACGAGGGACTGCGCGTGAGCAGCGAGCTGACCGGGGACGGTTTCGCCCCGCAGGCCCTGTCCCTCACCGACGACGGCAAGGGCCCCGACCCGGACGCGAACGACGGCTCCTTCAACGGTTCGGTGCGCATCCCCGAGAGCGCCGACGGGGCGCTGAAGGTGGACGGCACACTGACCGCCTCGGGACTGCGGGCGGACACCCGCAGCGAGCTCGGCCAGGTCGCGCCCGGCGAGCTGCCCGTCACCACCGCGCTGGAGATGCCCGCCGCGGACACCCACCCCGGCGGCAAGGTCACCGGCACCCTCACCGTCCGCAACAACAGCGACGCCCGGCACACCCTGCGGCTGTCCGTGGCCGACGTGCGCTCCGGGCTGCTGTCGATCGACCCGGCCGAGATCCGGCTCGCGCCCGGCGAGTCCGGCACCCGGAAGGTGACGGTCACGGTCGCCCCCGCCGACGTCTTCGGCGACCGCCTCGGCGACGACGGTCTGCGCCTGTCGGGCACCGTCACCGCCGTCGACACCACCGACGACGACCGGACACTGGTGCGTACCCCGCTCTCCGTACAGGTCACCCCGGAGCCCGGCTTCTGGGACAAGTACTGGTGGGCGGTGGTGGCCGGCGCCGCGGTGCTCGCCGCGGCCGCCGTCGCCGTGCTCGCCTGGGTACGGCAGCGCCGCACCCGCAGGGACCCGCACGGACTGGTACTGCGCCTGGTCTCCGCGGACGGCGAGACGGTCGGCACCGATCACGTGGCCGGGCACGGGCACAAGCAGTGGTACGAGTTCGCCCTGGTCGAGCCGCACCGCGCCCCGCGCATCGAGCGCCGGACCCACGGCGAGTACGCCGTCCAGCGCAACCCCGAGGGCGGGGCGGTGCTGCGCCGGCGCGGCGGCGGCCGGACGCCGCTGCCCGTGCGCGGTCAGGTCCCGCTCAACGACACGGTGAGCCTCGCCCTCGGCGAGGAGACCCGGGCCCCCCGCAACCGCAGGCCGGCGGCCACGGCGCGCAGCGGGGCGGCCACCGCGTCCGGCACCGGCACCGGGTCCGGGTCCGGGTCCGGCGAGAGCGGGAGCACGGGCGGCGCCTACGACTCGTACATGTGACGCGCGGGGGCGGGCGCGCGTCACCTCCGCGCCCGCCCCGCACACCCGCGCGCCACGCGAAGCCACGCGCCACGCGCACTCCACGGACGTACCGAGCACGAACCTGCGGCCCGCGACGGCCGCCAGCGGGGAGGAACCCATGAAGATCTTCCAGCCGATGCTCTTCGTCGGCCTGGGCGGCACCGGCGGCCTGGTCGGCGCCGAACTGGAACGCAGACTGCGCGCCGAACTGTGCGGTCCCGACGGCCTGGCGCTCACCGGCCTGAACGGCTACGCGCCCTACCAGCTTCCCGACGGCCTCCAGTTCGTCTACGCGGACTACAGCGAGAGCGACCTCCAGCGGCTGCCGCAGTTCAACGTGGACCCGTCGCTGCGGGCCGCGTACGCCCGTACCTCCCGGGCCACCCACAACCTGCTGCCGAACTTCGACGCCTCGCCGGAAGTCACCAAGATGCTCCGGGCGAGCATGCGCGAGGAGGTGGCCGACTGGCTGCCGCCGCGCATCGACGAACCCAAGGTCACCCCGCTGCACAACGGCGCGGGCCAACTGCCCACCGTCGGGCGCGCGGCGCTGTTCGCCACGCTCCGGCACGGCCTCGGCCCGGTCCTCGAACCGCTGCTCCAGGCGATCGACCTGATCGCCAAGTCGGCGGGCGGGCTGAGCGAGTTCGGCGGCGGCAAGACCAACGGCTGCGACGTGTTCGTGGCCTTCTCGGTGGCGGGCGGCACCGGCGCCGGCATCTTCCTGGACTACCTGCACCTCATCAACCACGCCTTCCAGTTGCGGCGCTTCGACGGCGTGAAGATCTACCCGCTGGTCGTGATGCCGTCGTCGTTCTCCGCGGCCTCCGGCGGCGGGCGCGAGGCGGACCTCAACGCCGCCCGGGCGCTGGTGGACCTCTTCCGCCTGGTCGACGGGCAGAACGCGCCGACCGAGGGCGCGGAGATCGGCGACCTCGACCACGACGCGGCGATGGGCATCCGCTACCCGGGCACCATGCCGATCCGGCTGCGCACCGGCATCCTGCCGACCGCGTTCCTGTTCAGCCCGACGGCCGGCATCCGCGCGGACGACCTGCGCCGCTCCATCGTGTCCCTGGTGATGTCGCTGATCGGCACCGAACTGGGCGACGGCCGCTCCAAGGGCCGGACGATGGCCGCCGACGACGACTACCAGACCTTCGCCGCCAGCTTCATCAACCGCGGCGTGCACCGCAGCGCCCTGTCCCCCACCGGCATCGGGCGCCAGGGCGTCTCCACCAGCCTGGTGGCGTCCATGACCGCGCCCATGGACCAACTGGCCGACCTGGTGGCCGGCCGGCTGCTGCGGGAGGCCGTCACCGACCTCGTGGAACGGCCGCGCACCGTACAGCGGGACAGTACGGTGCCGATGATCCGCCAGTTGTTCGCCGACTCCCACCTCGAGGAGCTCTGGGAGCGCAGGCAACTGGACGTGCCCGAGCCGGATCCGCTGCCGCGCGGGGGCAAGAACATCGAACAGGCCCTGGGCGAGCGGATCTCGGACATGCAGCGGCTGCTGTCCGACCTGCGGGCCGACGCCGAACGCCAGGCCGCCGTGATGGCCGACCGGTTCGCGCCCCGCCCCGCCATCGACAAGCTGCTCCAGACCGTGGACCCCTTCCTCGCCGAACGCGTCGTGCGGGGCGTCCCGGACAGCGACGAGCCGATCACCCGGCTCGGCTTCCTCGGCATGCTGGACAACCGCTCCCGCGCCCCCCAGCGTCCGCCCGGCGTGACCGAGCAGCCGCCGAAGGCCCCGCGCATCAAGGGCCGGCTGGCCGGCATGTCCCCGGCCCGCTGGGGCGACGAGGACGTCCAGGCGGCCGTCCAGGAGCAGGACGACTGGTACCGGTGGCGCTGCCGGACGGTGTGGCACGAGGCGTGGCGCGAGCAGCAGCAGCACTGGCAGCCGCAGGCGGACACCGCCGGGGCCGACCTCGGACGCCTGGTGAACGCCTTCCGCAGGCACAGCGACCAGGAACGCAAGGTGTCCCAGCAAAAGGGCCTGGAACTCTACGAGGACCGCACGGGCATCTCGTACCTGCTGCCGCCGCAGCGCACCCTCAACCACTTCTACGAGGACGTCGTCACCCGGCTGATCCGCCGGGAGGGCCTGCGGGAGACCGACGACGAGGCCGCACTGCTGCTCCGGCTGGTCGGCGGGGACACCTGGCGCACGGTCCACGCGGTCAGCCGCCGCAACCCCGAGGGCGCGGTGGCGACCGTCAAGGCGCTGCTGGAGGGCCGGATCACCCGGCTGTTCGCGGAGAGCGGCGAGCGTCTGGAGGAGCGTCCGCTGCTGCCGGCCATGAGCACGCTGCTGGCCGCCGCGGCGGGCGACCAGGGCGCCACCGACCAGGTCAGCAAGGAGGCGCTGGACCTGTTCGGGCGGAAGCTGACCGGGCTGCTGCCGGTGGGCTTCACCCCGGAGGGGACCGGGCCGCTGCGGGCGCTGGTGACGTATCCGCGGGTGCAGGCGGTGGAGGAGGTGCAGGAGTACCTGGGCAAGACGCTGCGGCTGCCCTCCGACGCGAAGAACTCCGTCGAGTACCGCGGGGTGGAGAGCGACTCGGTCACCGTGGTCCTCTTCCGCAGCGAGATGAGCCTCACCCAGGTGCCCGAGGCCCGCAAGGTGCTGCGCCAGTGGGCCCGGGCGAAGGACTCCGAGCAGGCCCACGACGTGCTGCGCTGGCGCCAGCGGCTCGGCTTCCGGGACAGCTGGATGGTGAGCGGCGAGGACGACCGGCGCACCATCCTGCACCGGCTGCTGTGCTGCATGTGGAACGGCCAGGTGGACGTGGTGGACGGCGACCCGGCCTCGCCGGCCCGCATCCGGCTGCGGCTCTTCCCGGAGGAGGGCTCCCACGTCCCCGGCGTCCGGCTGCGGCTGGGGGACTTCCCCGGCGGCGTGTCGAGCTGGGCGGAGCTGCTGCGCTCGTACGAGCGCTGGACCGTCCTCGACGACGAGCGGACCGTGGAGGACTACTGCCGCGAGCTGATGGGGGCGCAGCCGGCCGGGCTGGCGCGGGCGGGCAGCGAACCGCACCCGCTCTTCGTCGACCTGGTCGAGAAGACCGCCCCGCGCCAGCTCGAACTGCTGGCGGACCGCCGGGAGCGCGGCGGCGAGCGGGTCGAGGGGTGGGTCCGGCCGCTGTGGGAGTTCTGGGCGGAGACCCTCCCGGCCGCTCTGGACACCGAGTTCGGCGACCAGCGCGCCGTCCAGCCGACGCTGCGCACCCTGCTGGAGCACGTCCGCTTCGGCACGGTGCGGCCCCGTGTCACCGACGACCTGCCGGCGCCCCGGCGGGCCGTCCACGATGACGACGACTGGGGCACGGCACCGCGCGAGACGGTCACCGCGTACCGCGCGGAGACCACCGGCTCACGGCGCCGGCCCGCACCGGACGACCGCCCCGAACGCCCCCGCCGCACGACCGCGGACGACGACTACGGCACGGGCCGCGCACCCACCGACGACCACACCGACCGCGACGCCCCATACCGAGCGGGCCGCCCCGAACGCCCACGACACACGACCGCGGACGACCACGACACCGGCCGCCCACCCACCGGCGACCACACCGACCGCGACGCCCCGTACGGAGCGGGCCGCGCCGAACGCCCCCGCCGCACGACCGCGGACGACGACTACGCAAGTCCCCGCCGCGCGCCCGCCGACGCCTACGACGCCGGACCCCGCCGGACCCCCACCGACGACCACGACCCGTACGGCACCGGCCGCGCCGAACGCCCGCGGCGAGCGCCCGCGGACGACTACGGGACGGAGCCGCGCCGCACACCCGCGGACGACCACGAGGCCGGACGGCCCCGCCGCACGCCCGGCGACGACCACGACGACCCGTACGGCGGCACCGGACGCGGTGGGCGGTACGGCGAAACGGCGCGACGGGAGCCCGCGAGCGACCGCGGGACGGAGCCCCGCCGCGCGTCCGGGAGCGACCGTGACGAGCCGTACGGCGGCGGTCGTGGGGAGCGGTTCGGAGGAGGAGCGGACGAGGATCCGGACGGCTGGGGCACGCGGCGGGACGGTGCCAACGGTGCACGGGCCGGCGATGGCCGCCTCTACGGCGCGGACCGTGACGAGGGCGACCGCGTCGCCGCCGGGGACGGTGCCGAGCGCCCCAGGGCGCCGTGGGATGAGCCGGCGGACGCCGACGCCCCCGACCGTGACCGCCGCAACCCCTGGGACGGTGACGCGCAGTGAGCACCCCCGAGGAGTCCGACGCCGTCATCCACCTGGACCTGCGCTCCGGCGCGGCGGAGCTCGACACCCCGCCCGCCCTGCGCGCCAGGGTCGCCCGGCAACTGGGCCAGGCCGGTCTGCCGGAGCCCGACGACCCCCTGTTCCTGGTCGTCGACACCCCGGCCGGGCTCACCGACCACCAGCCGCAGTACGAACTGCTCACCGGCTACCGCGCGGTGGGCGAGGTCAGGATCCTGGTCCTCCTGGTGGGCAGCGCGCCGGGCTCGTACGCGGGTGAGGGCGAGGCGTTCCAGCCCGACCGCCGGCTGGTGCGGCCCGCGGTGCTGCGGGCCTCCGGCTGCGCGCTGCTGTGGGCGGGCGACCTGCGCTCCGCCCGGACGGCCCTGGAACGGCCCACGCCCGACGACCCGGACGCCCTGGCGGTCCTGGTGGACGTGTTGTCGGTCCCGGACGTCTATCTGACGGTCCTCGACCGCCTGGAGGCGCTGCCCGACGCCGTCGCCGCGCCCGGCGTCCGGCTGCTGGAGCAGGACCTGCCGCCGGAGGTGCGCGACCGGGCCTGGCGGGACGCGCTCGCCCGGTTCGCCGGCGAGGACACCGAACTCGCGCCGGACGTACTGGCGACCGCCTCGTCGGGAGCCGACCTGCCGGAGCCGCTGCGGGGCCTGGTGACGGGCCGGGGCGCCCGGGGCCAACGGCACCGCGACCCGGACGGGGTGGCGGACGACGCGTACCGCGCGTGCGCCGAGGCCATCGACCGGGCCGAGGACGCGCTGGCCGGGCTCGGCTCCCTGCCGGGGCTGCTGCGGCCCGCCCGCCGGGAGGCGTTCGAGGCGGACGTGGACCAGGCACGCCACGACCTGGACTCCTACCGGGAACTGGTGGGCGCCGCCCTGCGCGGCGGCGGCGCGACGGCGTCCGCGGCCGAGGCGGCGGCCCGGCTCGCGGCCCTCGGGCTGCGGGTGCCCTCGGCGGAGGGCACCGGCGAGCGGATCGGCGAGGGCCTGAAGGAGTTCGCCGGAAAACTGCTGGGCCAGGGCCTGACCCTGCGGTCGGTGGCCCAGCGTTTCACCGGCCTGGCCGGACGGGTGGAGCCGGTGCCGGGTACGGCACTGCTGCCGAGGCTCGCCGCCTGCCCGTCCGGTGACGTGACCGGCCCCGCCGGTGACCAGGACGGGGCGCGGGACCGCGGTGACGTCGCCGCGGTCGCCGGTCCGGCGGCGGCTGCCGCGGCGGGCCTGCTCGGCGCACTGTGGCAGGGACCGCTGCTGGCGCTGGCGCTCGCCGTCCCGCTGCTGTTCGTCGGCATGGCGGTGCTCGGCACGGCCAGGCTGCGGGAGACCGGCCGCACCGGCCGCTGGGCCGTGGCCCCCCGGGTCGCGGCCTGCACCGGCGCCGCGGCCGGGGCGGCTTCGGCGTACGCGGCCGACCCTCCGCGCTGGGTGAGCACCGTGGGCCTGCTGCTGGCCCTCGGCGTCGCGGCCGAGACGGTACGCCGGCTCTGGCGCGCGGCGGCCGGCGCGTGGGCTCCGGGCCACGCCACCGCCGCGCTCCGCCGCGCCCTGGACGAGCTCGACGCGCTGCTCGCCGAGGCGGTCCGGGAGCACTGGGCCGTGGAGGAACGCCTGTACTGCGCGGACGCGGCCCGGTCCGTCGCCGGAATGCTGCGGGCCACGGCCGCCGCCGCGGAGGCCGAGGCGGTGCCCGAGCCGGAGCGGCCCGCGGCCGGCGGCGGGTCCGGCGCCGGGGACGGCGCCGGGGGCGGTGCCGGGACGCTCGCCGAGGACGACTGGCTCTCCAGCACCTCGGTCCTGGAGACCGACGCGTTCGCCGGGGACGACGACGCCGACTGGGCGAGCGCGTACGCCCGGCCCGACGGGCAGCCCGCGTGGGACGAACCCGCCGGGGAGCGGCCGGCCGGGGCGCCGTGGGAAGACCGCGCCGCGAGCGCGCCGCGCTGGCTGGACCGGGAGAACGGCGAGGGCGGCCCGGAGCTGGTCGCCACGCTGGCCGCCGACCTGACGGACGCCGCCCTGGTGGCGATGGATCCGTACTGGGGTGCCGTGGAGCGCGGCCAGGCCGGTGCGCTCGCCCTGCGACGCACCGAGGAACGGGTGCGCGAACTGCTGTCGGCCGCCCGCCGGCACCTGCGGCACAACGGGGTGCTGGCGCCGCCCCCGTTCGCCGCCGCCCGCCGGGTCCGCGCCACCTCGGCGAGCCTGCTCGGCACCGACCCGCGGGGCCTGGCGGAACTCGTCGGCACGGAGGCGGACCGGCAGGCGGTGGTGCAGCTCTCCTCACCCGAGCAGGGCACGCTGCTCAGCCGCGACCCGGCCGCCGCGGTGTGGATCAGGTTCGCCCCGCGGGCGATGCGGGACGAGATGGAGAAGGCCTGGGAGACGAACGGCTCGACGCAGCCCGCAACGGTGCTGTGGACGTCCTCGGGCCGCTACGCCGGCCTGCTGCGGCTCACCCCGCTGCGGATGGGCGTGGTGGACACCGTCCGCCCCCGCCAGAGCCCCGGCCCGGACGGCACGGACCCGTACGGCCGGCCGGACGCGTACGGCCCGCGGCACCCCTACCGGGCCGCCTCCTACGACGGGACGGACACCTACGGCCGGAGCGGCCGACACGACGAGACGGACGGGGACGAGCACACGGACCGGAAGGAGCGCCGGGACAGGTACGAGCGCGCGGACAGCCGCCGTCAGGCGAACGACCGGGCGGACACGGGCGCCCCGGCGGAGCCGTACGCCCGGCCGGACACCTACGACCCGGCCGACCCGTTCGACCGGGCGGACCCGTACGACCCGGCCGACACGGGCGACCGGGCCGACTCCTACCGCCTGGCCGACCCGGCCGACCCGGCCAGTCCGTACGAGCGAGGGGACGGCGATCCGCGGTGACCAGCACTACCCACCGGCACACGACGGGGCCGGGCGGTCCGCGGGCGGCCACGCTCGCGTTCACCACGCCCTCGGGGCGGCGCCGCGTCGCCCCCGTGCGTCTGGGGCCCGAGTCCCGCCGCGATCCCCTGCTGCCCCAACTGGTCCGCAACGGCCTGCTCGACGACGAGGGCCAGCAGTGCGTGCAGGTGCGCCTGACCACCGCCGACGCCGCCAACCCGGGCGCGCGTGAGCTGCTGGACACGGAGGCGGGCACCGCCCTGTCCCTGTACCGGGCGCTCGACGACACCGAGTACGGGGGCCTCTTCCCCCGGATCATCGGCTACGACCTGGACGCGGCGGAGCCGTTCCTGCTGTACGCGGCACCGCGCGGCGCCGCCGCCGCACGGACCCATGTGATGTCCGCGACCGACCAGCGGGGGCTCACCCGGGACCTGCTGCTGGCCCTGTACGTGCTGGACCGCCAGGGCCTGGTGCCGTGCGGCGTCTCGCCCTCCACCGTGCTGTGGGACGGCGCCTCGGCGCAGCTCTGGGGGCTGGAGGGGGTGGCCCGTACCGGACGGCCGAGGCGCCCCTGGGGCCGGTCGCCCTACTGCTCGCCCGAACAGCGCCGGGGCGAGGGGCTCACCGACCCCCGGGACGCGGTGTGGAGTGCGGCCCAGGTGCTCTACCAGCTCGTGACCGGCAGACCCGGCCACGCCGACCGGGCGCCGGCCGACCTCGACGAGCACCGGATGCTCGCCCGGACGCTGCGCGACGCGTTCGCCCCGCGGGCGGCCGACCGGCCGACCCCCGCCGAGCTCCTCGACCTGCTGGCGCCGGGCGCCGCCCGACGCGTCGCGCTCGCCATCTCCGCCGCCGAGCCGCCCGGCCGCCGGGAGGACGGTGCCGACGGCTTCGAGCAGGCGCTGCGGCTCAAGCGGCAGGCGCCCACCGCCCCTTCGGGGCCGGAGCCGGGAGCGGCCGGGGAGGACGACGGCGGAGTGCTCTGCCCGTACTGCCTGGAGACCATCCGGCTCGACCTCACGGCGCTGTACGTCACCGACAACAAGATGCAGTACCGGCCACTGGACCCCACCGGCATCGGCAACCCCCTGCGCCGGCAGGACGTCATGCGCGGTGCCGTCCAGAAGTGCACGGCCGACCCGGACTTCCCCGAGCACTACATCCCGGTGCCGTACCTCACCTACGGGCGGCCGCTGACCGTCGCGATGGTCGGCCAGTCGTCCACCGGCAAGAGCCATCTGCTGACCCAGATGATCGCGGCGATCACCGACGGCGGGCTGGAGCCCTTCGGCCTCAAGTGGCAGTCCGTCAACCCGGAGCAGCACGCCCGCTTCGTACGGGAGTGGGTGCAGCCCCTGCGCAACGGCAGGGTCCTGGACCACACCCCCGGCGTCGGCCTGGACGGCTTCGCCCGGTTCGTGGAGTCCCTGCTGATCACCGACGCCCACGGGCGGGTACGGCCGGTCGCCTTCTTCGACCTCGGCGGCGAGGACCTCGTCCGGACCGACTCCGCGCTGCGGTTCCTGCTCGGGATCGACGCCCTGGTCTTCGTGGTCGACCCGGCGCTGGCCCTGCCGCTGCCGCATCTGGACCACGCCAGGGAACGCCTGGGGGTGGAGGTGAACCGGGACGGCGACCTCGCCTTCGGCACCGTCCTGGACCGTCTGCCGAAGAAGGGGCCCTATCTGGACGTGGCGGCCGCGATGGTGCTCGGCAAGGCGGACCTGCTCAGGTTCCAGCCGCCCGTCGACCGGTGGCTGGACCGGCCGCCGGCCACCGCCCTGGACCCGGCGCTGATGCGGGAGGAGAGCCGGGACGTGCACCGGCTGCTGCGCCGGCACGCCGGCCAGGCCTGGCTGCGCCCCTTCGACGCGATCCGCCGCTGCACCCTGCACGTCGCCTCCGCCACCGGCGGCCAGGAGGACCACGGCCGCTATCCGGCCGGGGCCGGTCCCAGGCGGGTGCTGGAGCCCCTGCTGTCGCTGCTCGCGATGCACGGGCTCATCGACGTACCGGGCGGCGCCGGGACGTTCGCCCTGGGGGAGACGCCCGCGTTCGAGGCGGTGCCGGTGGAGGACGCCCGAGGAGGGGAGCGGACATGAGCGAAGTGCGAAGCGGAGACCAGGGCCACGGGGAAGCGGCCACCCCGCGCGGGCCTGGCGGGGCAGGGGGGCCGGGAGTACCAGGGGGGCCCGGAGGGGCGGGCGGGGGCACCGACTCGGTGCAGCAGGTCGTCTTCCGGTGGGACGGCAACCACGGGCGCCAGGGCACCGGCATGAACGCCGTCGCCCGTTCCTGCACGGCCGAGCGCGCCGAGGAAGTGGGCCGGGAGCTGGGCCCGTTGCTGTGGGTGTCCGGCGCCGCCGCCACGCGGCCGAGCACCGTGCGCGCCCTGTCCCGCGACGGGGACGTCATGCTGGTCCGCCGCTGGCCCACCACCGACCGGGGCGGCCGGCCCAGCACGGTCAGCCATGTGCTGGTCGGACGGCCGGGCACCCTGAAGACGCGGCAGTGCCTGGCTCTCGCGTACGCCGGCTGGGGGACCCGGGAGGCCGCCCAGACGGCGTCCGGCCGGCGGCAGGACGTCGACTGCGCGGATCTCGACCGGGTGGCGCGCAAGCGGCTGCCGGAGATGCTGGACCGGTTGCCGACGGTCCGGGACACGTTGACCGTGGTCACCGCGGAGTGGCTGCGCGATCCCGCCCAGCGGGTGTCGCTGCTGACCGAACCCGGGGAACGGCGGCCCGGCCCCCCGGACCGGGACGAGGCCTCGCTGGTCTACCTGGGGCTGTTCCTGATCTTCGGGCCCTGGCTGGGACGGGAGTGGACGTTCGCGACCTATGACGCGGTGGACACGCACCCGCTGCGGCTGATGTCCGTCCCGCGCTGGGAGCCGGACACCGGCGGCTCCGGTCCGCTGGCCCGGGTGACCGGTCGCCCCGTGTCCGGCCCCCGTTTCGAACACCGGGTGGCGGACCGGCTGGTGGACCACCTCCTCGCGCACCCGGATGCGGCCGCGGGTGTGCCGCAGTTGGTCGACGCGTTCGCCGACGGGGCCGCGTGGGACTGGCCCCGGCGGAGCGAACGGCTCCGGGAGATCCTCGGCACCGGCCGGCCCCGCACCCATCGGCCGGCCCCCGCACCGAGCCACCCGGACCTCCAGGCGCCGACCCCGACCATGGCACCGGGCCCGGCTCCGGCTCCGGCTCCGGCTCCGGCTCCGGCTCCGGCTCCGGCTCCGGCTCCGGCTCCGGCTCCGGCTCCGACCATGGCACCGGGTCCGGCTCCGACTCCGACTCCGGCACAGGTCCCTGAACGGACACCGGCACCGGCACCGGCACCGGCACCGACCCCGGAACCCGAGCGGGAACGGAATCCGTCCCCGCTCTCCCCCGCGCCGTACTCCGGCCCCCCGTACACGGACCCGCGGGCCGCCCCGTCCCGGCCGCAGTCCACGAACCCGAACGCGAACCCGTACCCGACCCCCCACGTCCACGACCCCGGCACCGGCACCCGTCCCGGCCCCGACTACGTCCAACACCGCGCCCCCGCCCCCGCCCCCGCCACGTACGCGTTGCACCGGGAACTGCGGGACGTCTCGCGCAGGGACCCCGTCCGCCGCGAGGTGCTGCGGACGGAACTGCGCGCCCTGCCCGACGAGTTCCTGCTGGACGAACTGGGCTCCGAGGACCTGCCGCCGGAGTCCCTGGACCCGCTGCTCGACGAGCTGAGAGCCCGTCTGCGCACCCGGACACGCCAGGACGCGACACGGCACGCGCTGTGCGAGCTGGTGCTCCACAAGGACCTGTGCCGGCCGTCGTACGGGCAGTCCGGGGGGCCCGTGTCGAAGACGGCGCTGGCGGACCGCGCGGCCGACCTCTTCACCTGGGCCGTCGCCCCTCTGGCCCGCGACGAGCGTTACCTGCCCGACCTGCGGGAACTGCTGCACCGCATGCTCCTGGACCCCAGCCCGACGGCGGGCAACTGGCTGCACAAGGCCATCGTCGCGCCCACGGACGGCGGGGCCCCCGAGCTGCCGCCCGAGTTGTGGCAGCAGATCGTGCGGGACGCGCTGGTACGGAGCAGCGGGCCCGCCGCCACCCTCCCTCCGTCGGCCACGCCGGCCTCGGCGCCGACCCTGCGGGCACCCTCCGCGCCCGCGACGGAACGGCCCGACTTCACGGACCGGCTCACCGAGCAGATGAACAAGCCCGGCTGCGTGATGGGGGTCGGCGGCGGGCTGATCGTCGTACTCCTCGCCATCGTCCTGTTCTTCGTCTGACCCGTCACCGCTCGATCCGTATCCGCCTCGTCTCGCTCACCTGGTCGATCTCCGACACCCGGACCGTCGCCTTCATGGTCCAGGTGCCGGGGAGGGGGAGCGTGAGGGAGTTGGCGCTCCAGTAGCCGCCCCGGTCGACCAGTTCGGCGTCGAGCGGGCCGACGCCTCGGTCCGGGAGGGTGAAGGAGAGGCGCAGTTCGGGTACGGCGGCCAGACTGCCGTCGGGGCCGAAGACGACGGCCTGCACCGCGTTGTCGCCGGTGCGGCCGGGGTCCAGGGTGATCTGGACCGTGCCCCGGCCGGAGGCGCCGATGTCGAAGGGGATCGTGGTGACGGACGCGGGCAGCACCCCGCCCGCGGGTACGGCCCGTGCCGCCTCGTCCGCCACCCGGCCCGGCGGGGTGCCGGTGAGCACGGTCGTGAACACCAGGACGACGGCCGCGACGACGGCCTCGGCCAGGACGGACCGGCGCAGCCCGCGCCGGTGGGCGGCCCCGGCGGCGGACGGCTCCGGCTCGGGCGACTCGGCCCCCGCCCCCGCCCCCGTGCCCGGCCCGGACGGCTCCGGCCCGGACGGCTCCGGCACTCGCGACGGTGGACCGCCCACCGGCTCGCCCACCAACCCGCCGCCCACCGGCTCCGGCACCCGCTCACGTACGCGCTCGCGGTCGGGGTCGCGGTCGGCGGTCGCCGCGCCCACCGCCACCGCCGCCCCGGCCCCCGCGGCCGCCCCCGCCCCCACCGTCACCCACGCGGCCGTCCACCGCCGTGAGACCGCCGCCGCGGCCAGCAGAACGGCCACCCCGGCCAGTTTGGCGAGCAGCAGCCTGCCGTACGTCGTCTCGGTGAGCGCCGGCCAGGAGCCGAGGCCGCGCCAGGACTGGTAGACGCCGGTGACGACCAGGACGGTCACGGAGGCGAAGGCGGTACGGGAGAAGCGGGCCACCGTGGCGGCGTCCGGGGAGGAGCGCAGGGTGGCGAGCAGGGCCACGAGACCGCCGAGCCAGACCGCCGTGGCGAGCAGGTGCAGGACGGACGACGTCATGGCGACCGGCACCTGGATCCCGGCGGCGGCGTGCTCGGCGGCGGCCCAGGTCAGGGCGAGGCCGACGGCCGGCACGGTGCCCGCCGCGGCGGCGAGCGGGGTGCGTGCCCGGTGCCGGTCCCCGCGGGCCGTGCGGACGAGGAACAGCCCGATCGGCACCAGCAGCGCCAGCCTGACCAGCAGCAGCACGCCGGGCCGCGTCGTGAGGGTGCCGCCGAGCGCGTCGGCGTCGAGGGCCGCCGAGGGCCCCGTCCCCGCCTCGTACGGGGCGCGCAGCAGGAGCAGGGCGACGGTGGTCCCCAGCAGGGTCCACCAGCCCGCCACCAGGAGCCGGCGCAGGGGGGCGGGGTCCGGCGGGCGGCACAGGGCGACGAAGGCGGCCGTGCCGATGAGCAGGGCGGCGGCGAGGTAGGCGAGATAACGGGCGGTCTTGTGGAGAGTGGAGGTCAGCGGGTCCTCGGTGGGACCGGTGTCCACGGGCGCGGCCGTCGCGGAGGGCCTGCCGACCGAGAAGGTGAAGGCGCCGGAGGCGGGGTGGCTGTCGGCCGACACCACCCGCCAGGCCACGGTGTAGGTGCCCTCGCCGAGTTCACCCGGCAGCGCGACGCGGGCCGTGTCGGGCCGGCCGTCGGCGTGCCCGGCCTCCCCCGTGCGCACCCGGTGGCCGCCGGGATCGAGGACGCGGAAGGAGTCGTCGCGCAGTCCGACGGACTCGGTGAAGGTCAGGGTGACGTGGCTCGGGGCCCGCCCGAGGACGCCGCCGTCCTCGGGGTCGGTGGAGCGCAGGACGGCGTGGGCGGACGCCGGTCCCGCGCCGCCGAGGACGAGCAGGACCAGCACGGCGCCCAGCAGCACCAGCCCCCGGACCCGACGGCCCCCCGCGCCTCGACGGAACCCTCCGCCTCGGCGGAACCCTCCGCTGCCCCCTCGCTCCCGGCCTCCAGTGCGCGCACCGCCACCACACCTCACGTCGCATCTCCGTCGTCGGGACCCACTGCCTCGGGGATACGTACGGACGCGGGCGCCGCCCCGCTCACCGCGGACCCACCGGGTGCCGGGCCGGGGCCTCACCACGACGGGCGTGCGGTCACCCCGCCGTCCACCACGAGGTCGTGGCCGGTGACCCAGGACGCCAGCCGCGACGCCAGGAACACGCACGCGTCACCCACGTCCTCCGGCCGCCCCAGCCGCCCCGCGGGCGCCGCCTCCCGCCACCGCCGTACGCCGTCCGGCCAGGCCTCCTCGAGCCCGTCCCGGTCGATGAGGCCGGGGGAGACGGAGTTGACCCTGACTCCCCACGGCCCGTACTCCAGCGCCGCCGAGCGGGCGTGCATGACGACCGCCGCCTTGGAGGCGCCGTAGTGCGCGTGGGCGGGTGCGGGGGCGCCCGCCTCGATGGAGGCGATGTGGGTGACCGTGCCACCGCCGTCCTGGGCCCGCATGATCCGGGCCGCGGCCTGGGTGCACGCGAAGACGCCGGTGAGGTTGGTGTCCACCACGGCCCGCCACTCGGTGGCCGTCATGCCGGGCAGCTCCCGCAGCGGCTGCACGCCCGCGTTGTTGACCAGCGCCGTCAGCCGTCCCCCGCGTCCGTCGCCTCCGCCGCGTCCGCCCCCTCCGCCGCCTCCGCCGCCCCAGTCGGCGGCCTCTTCCACCAGTTCCCGGCAGGCGTCCTCGTCGGTGAGGTCGGCCCGCAGCACCACCGCCCGGCCGCCGCGTTCCCGGATCCGCGCGGCCACGTCCCGCGCCGCCTCCACCGCCGTACGGCAGTGCACCGCGACCGCCGCGCCCTCCTCGGCGAACCGGAGCGCGATGCCCCGGCCGATGCCGCCGCCCGCGCCCGTCACGAGCGCCACCTGACCGTCGAGCAGCTTCATGGGCGGCACAGTTCCACGATCCGTTCGGCCGCCGCCGGATAGCGCGCCGTGAGATCGCCCGCGTCACCGTGCTCGTAGTCCCCGTGGGTGAATCCGGGCGCCATGGTGCAGCCGAAGAGCGACCACGCGCCGCCCGCCGCGACCCGGCCGCCCATCCAGGTCCCGGCGGGGACGGTGAACTGCACGTGCTGCCCGCCCAGGACGTCCGGTCCCAGCACCGCCGTACGCGCGCCGCCGTCCGGGGCGAGGAGCAGGAGTTCCAGCGGATCGCCGAGGTAGAAGTGCCAGACCTCGTCGGCGGACAGGCGGTGCAGGGCGGAGAAGTCACCCGGCCGGGCGGTGAGCAGGGCGACGATGGCCGAGCCGGCCGGGCGTCCGTCCGGGCGCTCGGGCCCGGCCCAGGTACGCCGGAACAGCCCGCCCTCCCGCGGGATGGGCTCCAGCCCGTAGTGCGCGATCAGGTCCTCGGCGGTCGGCGGGGAAGTCACCCCGGGAACGCTACCTCCCGGCGGAGGAACGCGAGTTGCGCCTTCTTCTCCGGCAGGTACACGTCCGGCAGGTCGACCTCGGGCAGCACGACCGCCGGTCCGGCGGTGAAGCCCTGCCGGAGGAAGCGCGCGATCGCCTTCTCGTTGTCCACGTCCGGGTCGACCACGATCCGCTTCCGGTCCAGGCCCAGCAGGACGTACGCCATGAGGGACCCCGCCAGCGCGGCGGTCCAGCCGGGCCGCGCTCCCTCGGTCCCGGCGGGCGCGAGCAGCAGGTGGACGCCGATGTCGCCGGGTTCGGCGTCGTAGCACTCGCTCACCCGGTCGGCCTCGGGCTCGTACGTCTGGAGCAGCGCGACCGGCTCGCCGTCCTTGACCACCAGGAAGGCGTGGTGGGTGTCGAGCGTGTCCATGTGGGCGTAGATCCCGGCGACCCGCTCCCGCGTCAGACCGTTCATGCCCCAGAAGGCGGCCCGCTCCTCGCTCACCCAGCGGTGGATCACGCCGGCGTCCGCTTCGGCGTCCAGCCGGAGGACGCGGACGGTGCCGAAGCCGTCGAGTTCCTGCTCGTGGACGGGGGTGCGGGAGGCGTACGGGGAGGGGGACGGGGACGTGTGCGGGTCAGCCATCGGTTTCCTTCGTGAGCCGGTCGAAGTCGGTGACCACGGGGGCGAGTTCCCCGTCGAGCCACAGGGGGCGCTGGTCGCGGTGGTGGGGCGAGCCGGGGATGCCGCAGGCGCCGAGGGGCACCACCCAGCGGCTGTCCTCCCGGTCGGCCAGGTCCCAGACGTAGCGGGCGGCGGGGCCGCGCGCGGCGCGGTCGGTGAGGCCGGGAACGGCCGAGGTGCACAGCACGCAGTCGTGGTCGCCGGACAGGCCGGGTTCCTCCCCGTGGGAGCCGTCCGGCAGCGCCCGCCAGGGGGCGAGGCGGTGGGTGTCGCCCCAGGTACCGGCCGGTGGCCGTGCGGCCACCTCCTCCAGCGCCGCGCGGACGGCCCCGGCGCGGTCGATGCCGTACAGGTCCTCGGCGCGCAGCAGGTGTTCGAGGGCGTACCCGACGCGCGGCACGAGCGCGAGCCACGGCAGCAGCACCTCGGGGTACGCGGGCGGCACGGAGGCCGGGGCGAGGACCGGGTGCGCCGCCAACCGCCGTACGACCGCCCCGCGCACCGCCGCGTACGCCGCCGCGCCGGTGCTGCCGGCGTCCATGTGCCGGTCCCAGGCGAGGAGGCGGTCGCGCAGGGCGCCGGCCTCGGGGGTCAGGTCGTCCAGGGCCGCGAGGTGGTCGAGGAGGGGGGCGGCCGAGGCCAGGTGGGTGTCCGTGTGGATGGCCGGCATGTCGGCGGCCGACCAGCGCTCCTTCCCGGCGAGCAGGGCGGCGATGCGGTCGGCGCGGTGCGGCGGGGCGAACTCGACGCCGAGCGGGGTGGCCGGGCCGCGCTGGTTGGCCATCACGGCGACGCCGTCGGTGAGTCCGGCGCGGGGCGGGGTGTGCCAGCCGGTCCACTCGTGGCCGGGCTCCCACGCGGGCACGGGACGCAGGCGGTTGGCGGCGGACCGCAGCGGCACCCGTCCCGCCACCCGGTGCAGCAGCCCGCCCTCGGTGTCGGCGGCCTGCACGACGTTGACCGGCTCGGCCCACGCGTCCAGGGCGCGGTCCACGTCGGCGACCCGGCGGGCCCGCAGCAGCGGCAGCAGGGCGCCGAAGCCGAGGTCGGCGGTGACGCGGGGCGGGTAGCGCAGGCTGAGGGCGGCCGGGGTGCCGTCGTCGAGGCCCTCGGGTCCGCCGGCGACGACCGGGCCCCGGTCGGTCTCGATGACCTCGACCTCCACGTCGGCCTCCCCCGCGACCCGGATCGTCTCCGTGTGCCGGGCGGCTCGGTGCCAGGCGCCGTCGGGACCGAGTGCCTCGACGCCGGCGCCGGTGCGGCGCAGTCGCTCGCGGTACAGGTCCTGGTAGTCGGCCATGGCGTTGGTGATGGCCCAGGCGACGGTGCCGGTGTGGCCGAAGTGGGCGATGCCGGGGACGCCGGGCACGGCGAGGCCGACGACGTCGAACTCCGGGCAGGACAGGTGGATCTGCTGGTAGACGCCGGGGTCCTCGATGAAGCGGTGCGGGTCGCCGGCGATGACGGCGTGCCCGGTCAGGCTCCGCCCGCCGCTCACCAGCCAGCCGTTGCTGCCGGCGGTGCCGGGACCGTCGGCGGCGAAGAGGGCGACGGCGTCCGGGCCGAGGTGCGCGGTGATGTGCTCGCGCCAAAGCTTGGCGGGGAAACCGGCGAAGAGCAGGTGCGTGGCGAGCCAGACGCCGAGCGGGGCCCAGGGCTCCCAGCGGCCCGGGGCGAGCCCCGCACGGGCGAACTCGGGGGCGTCGCAGGCGGCGAGCCCCTCGTTCACTCCGTCGGTGTACGCCCGCACCCAGGCGGCCGTCTCCGCATCCTTCTCCTCCAGGGCCGCGAAGCAGCGGCGGGCGGTGTCCGCGAGCCGGGCCCGCCGGGCGAGGCGGTCCCAGGACAGGGCCCCGGGCCCGAGGAAGGACGCGGAGGTGCCCTGCGCGCGGTGCCGCTCGACCTCGAGCTGCCAGGCCCGGTCACGGGCGGTCACCCGGCCCTGGGCGCGGGCGAGTCCGTCCGCGTCGCCCGCGCGCAGGTGCGGGATCCCCCAGGCGTCGCGGTATGTCTCGGCCACCCCTGTGCCCCCACTTTCCTTTAGGTTAGGCTCACCTAAGTGTTCGTCGTGGCCGAATAGTACGTGAAGGGTGAAGAAACGATGGGGCAGGGGCGGGGTTGGGAGGGCGCGGTCCTCAAGCTGATGCGTGCGAAGGACTTCGAGTTCACCGTGACGGACGCCGGGGACGTGACCCCGGACTTCCGGCGGCTGCGGCTGACCGACGGCGGCATGCTGGCGGCGACCGGTGTCCACCCCACGATGTGGGTGCGGCTGTGGTTCGACAACGCGGGCAAGCCGCACCAGCGGGCGTACACGCTCGTCGACCCGGACCCGGCGGCGGGCACCTTCGGCCTGGAGTTCGCCCTGCACGAGGGGTGCGCGAGCGACTGGGCCAGGGCGGCCAAGCCTGGTGACACCATCGAGGCGACGGTCCAGGGCACCGGCTTCGAGGTCCCCGACCCGGTCCCCTCCCGCGTCTTCGCGGTGGCGGACCCGGCCTCCCTGCCCGCCCTCAACTCCCTCCTCGACGCGCTGGGGGCGGTCCCCGCGACGATCTGGTTCGAGGGCGGCGGCACGGACGACGGCCTGCCCTTCCGCACCGATCCCGCCCGCCACGAGGTCCGCACGCTCCCGCGCCGCGACGCGGGCGCGCACCTGGTCGCGCAGGTGAAGGAGGCGCTGCCGGAGCTGCTGCGGTCGGCTCCCGAGCCGTTCGTCTGGATCGCCTGCGACACGGCGACGACCCGGGCGCTGGCCTCGTACGCCCGCAAGGAGCTGGGGCTGCCCAAGCAGCGGGTGAACGCGCTGGGGTACTGGCGCGCGACCTGAGTCCGCACGCGCGATCATCGGGGGCATGGACGTCACACTTCACCTCGCCCAGGACCCCGAGGCCGACGAGCTCCTCGGCCGCAGCCCGCTCGCCGCGCTGGTCGGCATGCTGCTCGACCAGCAAGTTCCCATGGAGTGGGCGTTCAAGGGCCCGTCGACCATCGCCCGGCGCATGGGCGCGGAGGACCTGGACGCGCACGACATCGCGGCCTACGCCCCCGAGGCGTTCGCCGCCCTGCTCTCCGACAAGCCGGCCGTGCACCGTTACCCCGGCTCGATGGCGGGCCGCGTCCAGCAACTGTGCCGGTACCTCGTCGAGACCTACGACGGTGACGCCGAGTCCGTCTGGCGGGGCGTCTCCACCGGCGGGGAACTGCTGAAGCGGCTCCAGGACCTGCCGGGCTTCGGCAAGCAGAAGGCCCAGATCTTCCTCGCCCTGCTCGGCAAGCAGCTCGGCGTCCGGCCGGAGGGCTGGCGCGAGGCGGCCGGCGCCTACGGCGAACCGAAGTCCTTCCGCTCCGTCGCCGACATCACCGGCCCGGAGTCCCTGACGAAGGTCCGCGCGCACAAGCAGGAGATGAAGGCGGCGGCGAAGGCGGCGAAGGCCTCCGGCGAGTAGCAAGCAGGCGCTTCGGACGGGCGGCACCCTCCACCCCGCCCCCGCCCCCGCCTCCCGGCCACGGGCACGGGCACCCGTTGCCTCCCCCGGAGCCCGAACGAGCCCGACCGACCCGGGGGTCCCCGGGGCGGCACGGGCGAGCGGTGGGGGTGCTTCCCCGGGGGGCGGCACGGGTGAGCGGCCCGTCTGCTCGCCGGCCCGTCAGCCCGCCGGCCCGGCCCAGGTGGCGGACCCGCCGGATCCGCTCCCAGCATGAAGCATGACCGAGCCTCCCAGCGGTACCCCCGAAGGGCAGCCGTACGACGACCGCGGGGTCCACGCCCGGACCGGCGCCGGAACACACACCCGGACCACCGGGCGGCACGAGCACGAGCCCGAACCCGCCTTCGAGGGGCCGCTGCACCTGCTGTCCCGCACCGCGTGGCAGACCGTGCTGCTCACCGGGATCGCCTCTCTCGTCCTCGGCGTACTGGTCCTGGTCTGGCCGGGCGCGTCACTGCGCGCCGCCGGCGTGCTCTTCGGCCTCTACCTCGTCGTCAGCGGCGTCCTCCAACTGGCCGCCGCCTTCGGCACGCACCGGACGACCTCGCTGCGGGTCCTCGCCTTCATCAGCGGCGCCGTGTCGATCCTGCTGGGCCTGTTCTGCTTCCGCGGCCCCTTGCAGTCGGTGCTGCTGCTCGCGCTGTGGATCGGCATCGGCTGGCTCTTCCGCGGCGTCACGCAGGTCCTGGCCGCCGTCCACGACCCGGCGATGCCCGCGCGCGGCTGGCACATCCTCCTGGGCGCCGTCACCGTCGTCGCGGGCATCGTCCTGATCGACTCGCCGGTGGACTCGGCGGCCGTCCTCATGCTGGTCGGCGGCTGGTGGCTCGTCGCCGTCGGCGTGGTCGAGATCGTCACGTCGATACGCCTGCGCGGGCGCGCCCACCAGGTCCCGCACACCCTGTGAACCGCCCTACGCCGAGCGGGCGGTTCTCTCCCCGGCGCGATGGACGGCGTACGCCCGGCGGGGACACGACCTGACGTGAGCCCCGCACCGCACGCCGCCGCGACCGTCCGCGTCGCGCGTGCCGCCGCCACCGTGCACGCCGCCCGCGCGGCGCGCGCCGGACGCCGCGGTGCCCGCCTGCGGGTCCTGGTCCTGCTGCTCGCCCTGATCGTGCCCTGCACGCACGCGACGGCCCAGGAGGCACCGACCGCGCCGGCGGCCGCCGGGAGCGGAGGAGCCGGCACCGTGCTCAGCGCCGGGCTCGGCGGCGGCATCGGCGTCGGCCCCCTCGGCCTCGGCACCGGAGGAGCCGGCGGCAGCGGCCCGGGCGGCACCGCCGGTGAGTACGACCACCTCGACACCGCCCTGCGCTCATCGGCCCGCGGCGGCCGGCGCACCGTCGTGGCCCCCTCCGTCCCACCGCCCCCGGCGCCCGGCCGCCGCGTCCTCACCGACCGGACCCTCGCACCACCCGTTCCGACCGGGCCGCCGCCCGCCCCGCGCGGCCCACGCTCCGTGGTCCTGCGCTGCTGACCGGACCGGACCGGCACCGGCCGCACCGGCCGCCGGCCCACCGCACGAACACGGAACGAGCCACGAGCCACGAGGAACGAGTAACGAGGAACCCGCCATGATCAACGACCCCTACGCGGTCCTGCGCGCCCTCCTGCGCGCCGAGGCCGCCCGCCGCGCTCCCAGGCCCGACACCGGCCGGCCGCAGGCCCCGAGCGAACCCCGCCCGCCCGCGCGGGAAGGGAGGCGTGACTGACGAAGCCGCCCGGGCGGCGGAGGCCGGCCCGGCGTCGCCTCCGCCGCCGACGGACCGCGCTCGCGGCCGCCCGTACCCCGCCCCCGTTCCCCTTTGCCCCCGTTTACTGCGTCATTTCCAGCGCCGCACTCCGGCGCCATGGCTGCGCCCGCGACGTCTTGGCCGGTAGGCTTTCCGTGTGATCTTCAAGCGCATCGGAAACGGCCGGCCGTACCCCGACCACGGCCGGGAGAGCACCCGGCAGTGGGCGGACGTCGCGCCGCGCCCGGTCCGCCTCGATCAGCTCGTGACGACCAAGGGCCAGCTCGACCTGGAGACGCTCCTCGCCGAGGACTCCACCTTCTACGGCGACCTCTTCGCGCACGTCGTGAAGTGGCAGGGCGACCTGTATCTGGAGGACGGCCTGCACCGCGCGGTGCGCGCGGCGCTCCAGCAGCGCCAGGTGCTGCACGCACGGGTCCTCGAACTCGACTGACCAGAGCCCGCCGCCCCTTCGCGGCACGTCCGCGGTCATCTCCGCGGCACCTCCGCGGCACCCTCCCGACGGCCACTCGTCCACCCGTGACGGCCCCGCCGGCGCTTCCGCTTAACCCTTTCGGGTTGCATTGCGCCGAACCGTGGAACGTCGACTGATCATCTAATAGGCATCACGGCGCGAGCGCACTACGCTGCGCCCATGAGCATGCTCACGCCCCCCGGTATGGGCGGCCAGTACAAGATCACGGGGGACAAGTACCCGCGGATGCGACCGGCCCGGCGACGCGGCCGGCTCGCGGTCGTCACCGTCGCCTGTGTCACCGTGCTCGGGGTGCTCGGCTGGGGCACGTTGCAGCTCATCGACGTCTTCACCGGCGGCGACAAGGCCTCCGCGGCCGGTGCCGCGACGCACTGCCGGAGCACGGCCGCGAAGGCGAGCCCCTCGCCCGCCGCCGCGGCCGTGCCGAAACCGTCCCAGGTGACCGTCAACGTGCTCAACGCGACGACCCGCGGCGGCCTCGCGCAGAAGACCGCCGACGAGCTGAAGAAGCGCGGCTTCCGCATCGGCGACGTCAGCAACGCGCCCAAGGAGTACGACAAGAAGCTCGCCGGCGCGGGCGTCCTGCTCGGCCCCTCCGCTTCCGCGAAGACCTCGCTGCCCGTGCTCGGCACCCAGCTCCCCGGCGCCGAGTCGCGCACCGACGCGGCCCGCAAGGGCACCGCCGTCGACCTGATCATCGGCAAGGGCTTCAAGGGCCTCGCGAAGCGGGCGGACGCCGACGCGGCGCTGGCCCGGCTGGCGGCGCCGCAGCCGGCGTCCGCCGCGGAGAAGAAGAGCTGCTGAGCAGCCGTACGGGGGCGTGGCAGGCCCGGAGCGTGTGCTACTCGGCCGCCCCGTACATCCGGTCGCCCGCGTCGCCGAGGCCCGGCACGATGTAGCCCTGGTCGTTGAGACGCTCGTCGACCGAGGCCGTCACGACCGTCACCGGGGTGCCGGCCAGCTCGCGCTCCATGAGTTCGACGCCCTCGGGGGCGGCGAGCAGCACCACGGCCGTCACGTCGTCGGCGCCGCGCTTGATCAGCTCCTGGATCGACGCGACCAGGGTGCCGCCGGTGGCCAGCATCGGGTCCAGCACGTACACCTGGCGTCCGGAGAGGTCCTCCGGCATACGGGTCGCGTACGTGGAGGCCTGCAGCGTCTCCTCGTTGCGGATCATGCCGAGGAAGCCCACCTCGGCGGTCGGCAGCAGCCGGACCATGCCGTCCAGCATGCCGAGGCCGGCCCGCAGGATCGGCACCACCAGCGGGCGGGGGTGGGAGAGCTTGACGCCGGTGGTCTGGCAGACCGGCGTGTGGATGTCGACCTGTTCGGTGCGCACGTCGCGCGTGGCCTCGTAGGCGAGCAGGGTGACCAGCTCGTCGGCGAGACGGCGGAAGGTCGCGGAGTCGGTGCGCAGGTCGCGCAGCGTGGTGAGCTTGTGGGCGACCAAGGGGTGGTCGACGACGTGGAGACGCATGTCCCCCACAGTAACCGGGCCCCGCGGGCCCGGCGTCCCCCCGGCGGGCAAGGCCCCGGCCACCGCTGTGCCCGTTCACCGGCGTCAAACCGCCCGACCGGGGGAAGGCGGGAGGGACGGACGCTGGGTGGTGAGACTGTGCCTGAACGGGACTTCCACGACACGCCGTCCCCCGGCGAGGAGCCGGGGACGGGTCGCGGGGCTGAGCGGATCACTGAGCCGACTACGGAGCCGACTACGGAGCCGGAGGGGGAGGCCGAGCGCCGTCGGCGCCGGGCCCGGTTCCTGCGCGACCTGGCGGAGGCCAGGGAGTTGCGGGACCGCGTCCAGCCGCGCCGCGCCAAGGCAGCCCGGCTGCGCCACGCGATGCGCATGCGCACCTTCCGCTGGTGACTTCCCGGTCCGGCCGGGGGTCTTCCCCGGTCCGGCCGGGGAAGATCGCGCGCCGCGCCGACGTTACGACGACGGACGTACGCGGGTGGCGCGGGAATCCGCGTACGATCCGCACGTGGCTGCGACAAAGTGCGCTGAGGGGCGGCCGCCCGGAGTGGTACTCCCGGGACCCCGGCCGAAACCGCCCGGCACGAAACTGCCGGACACAGGGCGCCGAAGACGTCCCCTGAAGGCCTTGTTTCTGCCACGATTCCGAGTGGGTGGGGCTCCAAGCACCGCTCCCCCGCCCTCAGCCTCCGCCGGGGGGACCCCCAACCGGCACGCCTATGACCAGTGGGAGAGTCACGGTGTACTTCGCCGCACTGCTCGCGCGCACCGAAGACGGGTGGGAAGCGAGCGACACGGAGCTCGACGATGTGGAAACCCTGTCGGATCTGGCCGACCTGGCCCGGGAAGCCTCTCCCGACGAGGACACGGTGCTCGTGCTGATCGAGCAGGAGGACGCGTGGTTCGGAGTCGTCCGGGTGGACGGCGAGGAGGACCCCCGTATCTACGTCTCGGACGCCGCCGCGGCCGCCCGCAGCAGCTACGGCGAGATCCTGCTCACCGACGAGCTGCTCGGCCGGGAGCCCGGTGACGACGGCGACGACCTCGACGCCCTCGACGCCCTCGACCTCGACGGCACGGAGGACGGCGAGTCCGACGACGACGAGGACGGCGGGGGCGGCGACGCGGCCGCCGCCACGGGTGAGGCCGTGCCGCACGGCCCGGTCGGCGACGCCGAGGTCCTGGACGACCTGGGCGTGAGCGAGAAGGAACTGCGCTCGATGTCCCGGGACGCGGTCGGCGAGATCGCCGAGGCCCTGGGCGCCTCCGAGGTACTGGAGACCGTCCGCTGAACAGGCCGGCCGAACAGGACCCAGCAGGAGGACCGGCCAACCGCTCCGTACCGCCCGACCCGGTGCGCGACCCGTGGCGGGCCGCGATGCGGCTCGCCCTGGCCGAGGCCGGGCGGGCGGTGCGGGGCGGGGACGTCCCCGTCGGCGCCGTCGTCCTGGCGCCGGACGGGCGGACCGTGCTGGCGGCCGGGCACAACGAACGCGAGGCCACCGGCGACCCGACGGCCCACGCCGAGGTCCTCGCGATCCGTCGGGCCGCCGCGGCGGCCGGTCAGTGGCGGCTGCCCGGCTGCACCCTGGTCGTCACCCTGGAGCCGTGCACGATGTGCGCGGGCGCGCTGGTGCAGTCCCGGGTGGACCGGATCGTCTACGGCGCCCGCGACGACAAAGCGGGCGCGGCCGGCTCCCTGTGGGACGTCGTGCGCGACCGGCGTCTCAACCACCGCCCCGAGGTGATCGAGGGCGTACTCGCGGACGACTGCTCCCGCCTGCTCACGGACTTCTTCCGCGACCGCTGACCGGTACCGTCCAAAGCACCCGCGGGGCTCCGGATACCGATTTCAAACCATGCCGCACCGTGCTGTAAGGTCTCTCTCGGTAGCGTGTCCGAGCGGCCGAAGGAGCTCGCCTCGAAAGCGAGTGTGGCGCAAGTCACCGAGGGTTCAAATCCCTCCGCTACCGCTCTTGAAGGGCCCCGTCGAAAGACGGGGCCCTTCGTGCGATCATGTGCGATCGAAAGGCGTGCATCGAGGGACAGGGGAGGCCGCGGTGGCGGTGAACGCGAAGAAGGTCGCCGTCTACGTGCTCGTGGTCTTCGTGCTCTATGTGATCATCACCGATCCGGCGAAGGCCGCCGACTACGTCCAGATAGGTTTCCAGGGCATCTCCGACGCGGCGGGCGCCGTGGGCGACTTCATGACCTGGGCCGCCAACGGAGGAGAGTGATGATCCGCCACCTGGTGCTGTTCAAGCTGAACGAGGGCGTGCGGCGCGACGACCCGCGCGTCGTGGAGGGCGTCGAGGCCTTCCGTGCGCTCGGCGGCCGGATCGAGGAGCTGCGCTTGTGGGAGTGCGCCTGGAACATCAGCGACCGGCCCATCGCCTACGACTTCGCCATCAACTCGGCCGTGGAGGACACCGACGCCCTCAGGCGCTACCTGGACCACCCTGCGCACCAGGCGGGCGTCGCGCTGTGGCGGGAGTTCGCCACCTGGGTGATCGCCGACTACGAGTTCTAGCCCGGCCGCACCACTTCGGCCCCGCACCCCGACGGTGCGGGGCCGCTTCGCGTTCACGTCTGCGTTCACTCAACACGACGTTATGCGGTGCTTGCACACAGTGCACATGTCTTGTGATGCTATGACCGCTTTTGACGGATGAGTTATGGAAGAGTTGACGGATCACGAGGTGGAGTTGACCGTGCCGGCCAGTACTGCGCCTCAAGCACCGCCCGCACAGGCCCCACAGGCCCCACAGGCCGCACGGGCCGCACCGCCCGCACACGCCGCACAGGCCCAGGAGCCGCCCGCGCGGGAAGCGGCTCCGCAGCGGAGCCGGGGCGCCGACACCCGGGCCCTGACCCAGGTGCTCTTCGGTGAGCTGAAGGGCCTCACGCCGGGCTCGCCGGAGCACGACCGGGTACGCGCGGCGCTCATCGAGGCCAACCTCCCGCTGGTGCGCTACGCCGCCGCCCGCTTCCGCTCCCGCAACGAGCCGATGGAGGACGTCGTCCAGGTCGGCACCATCGGACTCATCAACGCCATCGACCGGTTCGACCCGGAGCGGGGCGTGCAGTTCCCGACGTTCGCGATGCCGACCGTCGTCGGCGAGATCAAGCGGTACTTCCGCGACAACGTCCGCACGGTGCACGTACCGCGCCGGCTGCACGAGCTGTGGGTGCAGGTCAACAGCGCGACCGAGGACCTGACCACCGCCTTCGGGCGCTCCCCGACGACCGCCGAGATCGCCGAGCGGCTGCGCATCTCCGAGGAGGAGGTGCTGTCCTGCATCGAGGCGGGGCGGTCGTACCACGCCACCTCACTGGAGGCCGCCCAGGAGGGCGACGGACTGCCCGGGCTGCTCGACCGGCTCGGCTACGAGGACCCCGCCCTCGACGGGGTCGAGCACCGCGACCTGGTCCGGCACCTGCTCGTCCAGCTCCCGGAGCGGGAACAGCGCATCCTGCTGCTGCGCTACTACAGCAACCTCACCCAGTCGCAGATCAGTGCGGAACTCGGCGTCTCCCAGATGCACGTCTCACGACTACTGGCCCGTAGTTTCCAGCGGTTGAGGTCCTCCAACCGGATCGACGCGTAGTCTCGGCACACGGCCTCCCCGTATATCGAAAGCGCGTGCCGGTAGTCACCGGGGCGAGCGAATCGCTCACCAGGGCCGTTGCGGGCGGAATCGGCCCGAAAGGCCGTCAGACCCCCTTTTTCCAGGGGGAATTCGCGTCTCGGATGTCGACATGTCACTACAGCGCGTTGCCGACATGTGACATTCTGCCGGAGACGCGTTTGCCGGAGCTCCGGCTCCGGTATTCAGGTGGAGGCTGCGTTCCCGGCGTGGGAGCGTGCGCCGTGACCGTCCCGCGACCCAAAGGGGGTGGCATGTCCGCAGACCAGGGCAGCTCGAAGGTGCTCGCGCTCGCGGAGAGCGAGACCGCGCCCGACACGCTCGAGGCGCTCGGCCCCGTCGATGACGTCCAGGCCATCGAAGCCGTACCGACCCTCGACGCCGTGCCGGCCCAGGCCGTTCCGGCCACGGAGGCCATCGACACCCGCACCCTGTCCCGCTCCCTGTTCCTGCGGCTCGCCGCCCTCGACCAGGACAGCCCGGAGCGCGCCTACGTCCGGGACACCCTGATCGA
This sequence comes from Streptomyces pactum, assembly GCF_002005225.1. Taxonomy (NCBI): domain Bacteria; kingdom Bacillati; phylum Actinomycetota; class Actinomycetes; order Kitasatosporales; family Streptomycetaceae; genus Streptomyces; species Streptomyces pactum. Next base: position 4,532,820 of record NZ_CP019724.1, on the reverse strand, counting down.
GCTCAATCTCCCGCTGGTGCGTTACGCCGCCGCGCGCTTCCGCTCCCGCAACGAGCCGATGGAGGACATCGTCCAGGTCGGCACCATCGGCCTGATCAAGGCGATCGACCGCTTCGACTGCGAACGGGGCGTGGAGTTCCCGACGTTCGCGATGCCGACGGTGGTCGGGGAGATCAAGCGGTTCTTCCGCGACACCTCGTGGTCGGTGCGCGTCCCGCGCCGGCTCCAGGAGCTGCGGCTGGCCCTGACGAAGGCCAGCGACGAGCTCTCCCAGAAGCTGGACCGCTCCCCGACGGTCGGCGAGCTGGCCGCCGTGCTGGGCGTCTCCGAGGAGGACGTCGTCGACGGCCTCGCGGTCGGCAACGCGTACACCGCCTCCTCGCTGGACTCCCCGGCCCCGGAGGACGACGGCGGCGAGGGCTCGCTGGCGGACCGCCTGGGGTACGAGGACACGGCGCTGGAGGGCGTGGAGTACCGCGAGTCCCTCAAGCCGCTGCTGGCCCAATTGCCGCCCCGGGAGCGGCGGATCATCATGCTGCGCTTCTTCGCCAACATGACCCAGTCGCAGATCGGCGAGGAGGTCGGCATCTCGCAGATGCACGTCTCCCGGCTGCTGACCCGGACCCTGTCGCAGTTGCGCGAGGGCCTCATCTCCGACTAGGTCCCGACACGGCGCACCGGCACACAGGCCGGGCGCCCAGGCCTACGACCGCCGCGGCATCCCGGGGATGCCGCGGCGGTCGCCGTCGTATGCGTCTGTACGGTGCCGGTCCCGCTCCGGCGCCGGTGCTACTTCAGCGCCAGCCAGGCCACGGCCGCGACGATCACCACGGCGGCCACGATGCCGACGATCAGGCCGATGCGGGGCCCGGAGGAGGCGGCGGGGGCCGCCTGCCGGGTCTGGGGGGCGTCGTCGACGAACGCGCGGAACATCTGGGTGCTGCCTGCGGGGTCGTTATTGCCCTGGGGGCCCTGGTTGTTAGCCATGGGCCGAGACACTAGCGAATCCGAGGATGCGGCCCAAGTGCGGGGCTCCCCAAAGCCTTTGCCCCCGCTCGACACCCGCCCCCCGCACGCTCACCGCCAGCACGACGCTCGCCACCTGCACGTTTACTATCGCAATACTTGCCTTTGCCAACTTTTGATGACCTGATGAACGTATTTATTTGCCTGTAGCAACCAACCGATCCTATGGTTGCCCTAAGCAACGAAACGGGAGGTGCGCATGGCCGAGAAGGCTCAGTACGAGGAGCTGATCCGCCAGTTCAGCGCCTTCGGCGCCGTGAAGCGGGAGATGGGACGGCTGCTGCCGGCCGACTGTCCCGGCGGATCCGCCGCCGTACTGACGCTGCTCGGCCGCCACGGGGACATGCGCATGAGCAGGCTCGCGGAGCTCCTCGCCGTGGACATGTCGGTGACCAGCCGCCACGTCGCCCACGTCGCCGAGCGGGGCTGGATCGAGCGCTCCCCCGACCCCGCGGACAAGCGCTCGCGCATCCTGCGCCTGACGTCCCGGGGGCAGGGCCGGCTCGACGAGATAGCCGAACGGACCACCCAACTGCTCGCCCACCGCCTGAGCGACTGGAGCGACGACGAGGTCGGCCAGCTCTCCCGGCTCATGGCCCGCCTCCGGGCCAGTTTCGACGACTGCCGGGCCCCGGCGGCCCGGCCACCCGCACCGTCCGGGGACGAACAGTCCACCCGTACACCCGCGACCACCACGTAAGCAAAGGAAGTCCATGGCAACGACCACACCAGCCGGTGTGCGGGCTCATGCCAAGCACGGGGGAGGCTCCAACGGAGACGCTCCGATGACGCACCGGCAGATCATGGAAGCGCTGTCCGGGCTGCTGCTCGGCATGTTCTGCGCCATCCTGTCCTCGACCATCGTCACCAACGCCCTGCCCGAGATCATCGGCGACCTCGGCGGCGGCCAGAGCGCCTACACCTGGGTCGTCACCGCCTCGCTGCTGACGATGACCGCCTCCACCCCCCTGTGGGGCAAGCTCGCGGACCTGGTCAGCAAGAAGGCACTGGTCCAGATAGCCCTGATCGTCTTCGTCATCGGCTCCGTCGTGGCCGGTCTGGCGCAGAACCCCGGGATGCTGATCACCGCGCGAGGCATCCAGGGCCTGGGCGCCGGCGGTCTGTCCGCCCTCGCGCAGATCATCATGGCCGCGATGATCTCCCCGCGTGAGCGCGGGCGCTACTCCGGCTACCTCGGCGCGACCTTCGCCGTCGCAACCGTCGGCGGCCCGCTGCTCGGCGGTGTCATCACCGACACGAGCTGGCTCGGCTGGCGCTGGTGCCTCTACGTCGGCGTGCCCTTCGCGATCATCGCGCTGGTCGTGCTGCAGAAGACGCTGCACCTGCCCGTGGTCAAGCGGAAGGTCAAGGTCGACTGGGCCGGCGCCTTCTTCGTCACCGCCGCCGTCTGCCTGCTGCTCGTCTGGGTCACCTTCGCCGACGACAAGTACTCCTGGATGTCCTGGCAGACCGCCGCCATGGTCGGCGGCGCGATCGTGCTGACGCTGGTCTTCCTCCTCGTCGAGTCGAAGGCCAGCGAGCCGATCATCCCGCTGCGCCTGTTCCGGAACCGCACCATCACGCTGGCCTCGCTGGCCTCGCTGTTCGTCGGTATCGCGATGTTCGCGGGCACCGTCTACTTCAGCCAGTACTTCCAGCTCGCCCGGGACAAGTCCCCGACCATGTCGGGCGTCATGACCATCCCGATGATCGGCGGCCTGTTCGTCTCGTCGACGGTCTCCGGCATCGTCATCACCAAGACCGGCAAGTGGAAGCGCTGGCTGCTGGCCGGCGGCGTGCTGCTGACGGCGGGCCTCGGTCTGCTCAGCACGATGCGGTACGACACCCCGTACTGGCACATCGGCATCTTCATGGCGCTGATGGGCCTGGGCGTCGGCATGATGATGCAGAACCTGGTCCTGTGCACGCAGAACCAGGTGGCCCCGAGCGACCTGGGCGCGGCCTCCTCCGTCGTGACCTTCTTCCGGTCCCTCGGCGGTGCGGTGGGCGTCTCGGTGCTCGGCTCCGTGATGTCGACCCGGATCAGCCACTACGCCACCGACACCATCGGGCAGCTCGAGCCCGAGGACCGGGCGGCGGCCGGCCAGGCCATGGGCTCCGGGCAGATCCCCGACATGGATCTGCTGCCCGCGCCCATCCGCACCTGGCTGGAGAGCGCCTACGGACACGGCATCGCCGACATCTTCCTGTACGTCGCGCCGATCGCACTGCTCGGCTTCCTGGTGACGCTGTTCATCAAGGAGGTCCCGCTGCGCACCTCGGGGGCCCTGGCCCAGGCGGCGGAGGCCGCCTCCGAGACCGCCTCCCCGGTGGGCCCGGCCCCGGCCGAGGCCACCCGGGTCGCCCCCGAGCCGGTTCCGGCCGGTGCGACGGCGGCGGCGCCTTCGGCCACCTCGGCCACCTCGGCCACCTCGGCGACGCCGGCCACGTCGGCCGCCCCGGACACCGAACCGGGCCTCCGGCCCGGGGCCGCGCAGCGGCTCGCCGCCGTCGCCACGGCGACCGGCTCCGGTGAGCCGGGGGCGGCCGTCTCCGGTGGCATCCCGGTCCGCGGTTTCGTCCGCGGCGCCGAGTCCGCCCCGGTCCCGCAGGCCGCCGTCACGCTGATCTCCCTGGGTGGCCGGCAGCTCGGCCGCTCGGTCGCCCGGGCCGACGGCTCCTACGTCCTCGACGCGCCGAGCGCGGGATCGTACGTCCTGATCGCCTCCGCCGACGGCTTCCAGCCGCAGGCGTCGACGATCGCCGTGAACGACGAGCCGGTCGCGTACGACATCCTGCTCAGCGGCACCAGCGGGCTGAACGGCCTGGTCCGGGCCGTGGAGAACGGGCTGCCGGTCAAGGACGCGATGGTGATCGTGACCGATGTGCGCGGGGACCTGCTGGCCACCGCCGCCACCGGTGAGGCGGGCGAGTTCTCCTTCGCCGAGCTGGTGCCGGGCACGGTGACCGTCGCGGTCAACGCCGTCGGCTACCGGCCGCGCGCCCTGCCCGTCGAGGTCGGCGGCACCGGGGTCACCCGGGTCGAGGTCGACCTGCAGGCCGGGGCGCAGGTCCAGGGCGTCGTGCGGGCGCCGCACGGTCCGCTGGCCGACGCCCGCGTCACGCTGGTCGACGCGGCGGGCAACGTGGTCGGCTCGGCCACGACCGGCGCGGACGGGGCGTACGCCTTCACCGACCTGGACGCCGGTGAGTACACCGTCATCGCGACCGGCTACCCGCCGGTGGCCACGTCCCTGACGGTCGCCGGCCCGGGTGCCGACGGCCACGACATCGAACTCGCCCACCTCGGCGAGTAACCGGACCCCGGCCCGTGGTGGCGTGCGCGCTCTGAGCGGAGGCGCGCCCGCCCACCACGGGCCGGTTTCCTCACGACCACTTGCTGAGCCTTCGCAGGGAGAAAACGGGATGGGACTGACCGCGAGGATCCGAACGCGGGACGGATGGGCCGTGTCGCACGCGGTCGTCACGGTGACCGACATGACCGGCACGCAGGTGCTGCGCGCCGAGGCGGACACCGAGGGCGCCGTGCGGGACACCACCCCGCTGACGCCGGGGGCGTACACCGTCATCGTCACGGCCGTCGGCTACGCGCCCGCGGCGTCCAGCGCGATCGTCACCGCGAGCGGGCGGGCCGAGGTCGGCACCGTGACGCTGGCCCGCCAGGGCGGCACCGAGCTGCCGCCGCCGGGACCGTGGACCGTCGACCCGGCGCACTCCAGCGTGGCCGCCGTCGCCCAGCACCTGGGCATCTCCAGCGTGCACGGCCGGTTCACGGAGTTCTCCGGCACGGTCGAGATCGCGCCGGACGACGTCACCAAGTCCCGGGTGGAGGCGGTGATCCGGGCGGCCTCCATCGACACCGGCAACGGCATGCGCGACACCCACCTGCGCTCCGCCGACTTCCTGGACGTCGAACGGTTCCCGGAGATCACCTACCGGTCCACCGGGGTCACGGAGGCCGGCCCGGACCGCTGGACCGTCCACGGCGAGCTGGGCCTGCACGGCGTGGTCCGCCCGGTCGACCTGGACCTGGCCTACCTCGGCACCGGCGCCGACCCGTGGGGCGGCACCCGGGCGGCGTTCCGCGCGACGACGGAGCTGCGCCGCGAGGACTTCGCCATGAACTACAACCAGGTCCTCCAGGCCGGCATCGCCGCCATCGGTACGACCCTCAGGGTCGAGCTGGACGTCCAGACGGTCCAGGGCGAGTCACTGCCGGTCGCCTGAGCCGCGGCCGGACGCCCGGGCCACCAGCTCGCCGCACAGGTCCCGGAGCTTGACGTTCCGGTGCTGCGAGGCCCGGCGCAGCCGCTCCATGGCACGGTGGGCGTCGATCCGCTCCCGGGCCATGAGCATGCCGACCGCCTGGTCGATGACGCTGCGGGAGAGCAGGGCGGTGCGCACGTCGGCCGCCGACGCCTGCTGCCGCTCCAGGCGCAGGGCCTCGTTCACGGCGTCCGCGGCCCGCTCCGCGAAGGTGCGGGCCGCTTCGCGTCCCTCGGCCAGCGAACCCGGCTCGACGCCGTAGAAGTTCAGCGCGGCGCCCGTCTCGCCCTCGACGGCCAGCGGCAGCGCCAGCACGCAGCGCACGCCGGTGGCCAGCGCGTACTCCGTGTACGCGGGCCAGCGGGTCTCCGCGGCCAGGTCGGGGGAGTACCGGGGGCTCTGCGTCTCGGCGGCGTCCACACAGGGGCCCGAGCCGTTCTCGTACTGCCGCAGGTCCAGGCCGCTGGGCAGACCGGTACTGCCCGCCAGGGTCATCAGCCGGTCGGCGCGGCGCACCGTGACCGAGCAGGCGACGGCTCCCGGCACCTGCACGACCGCGCGGTCGGTCAGGTCGCGCAGGAGGGTGTCGAGGCCCTGGCTGCGCGCTATCGCACGGTCGAGCGTGTCAGGGATCTCCGAGGTCATGCCCGTACGGATATCCCGTCACCGCTCGCTCACGCCTCGGCCCCCGGCGCCGGTGTTCGCGTCGACGATGCGGCGGGCGAGGTCGCGCAGTTTCACGTTCTCCCGCTGCGAGGCCTTCACCAGGGAGTCGAAGGCGCCGGCCGCGTCGATGTCCAGCCGCTCCATGAGGATGCCGGTGGCCTGGCCGATCAGGTCCCGGGTGCGCATGGCCTCGGTGAGCTGCTCGCGCACGGTCGCCGAGTCCAGGGCGAGGGAGACGTGCGCGGTGAACAGCCGGCCGACGCGGGTGGCGTCCTCGTCGAAGGCCTGCGGCTCGCGGGCGTACGCCGTCAGCACGGTCAGGCGGCGCCGGTCGGCGCGCAGCCGCAGGGACAGCGCGGAGCGGAGACCGAGGCCGGAGAGGGCGTTGCCGCCGCCGTCGGCCTCACTGTCGTCTATCCGGACCACGGGCGTGCTCCACAGGCGCTCCCAGTCCGGATGCGGCTCACGGCCGCCGCCGTGCCGGGGCTCGGCCGCGAACCGCACGGCGTCGTCGGTCCAGGCGAGGGTGCGCAGCCGGCTGCCGCGCTGGATCTCCGAGATGCCCGCGTGCTCCGCGCCGGGCAGCAGGCGCACCGCCAGCTCGACCGCGGTGTTCAGGGTGTCGTCCGGGGTGCCCGTCCCGTGCAGTTGCCGAGCCGCCGACGTCAGGGCTTCGGCCAGCTCGAAACCCACCGGGAAACGCGGCAATTCAGTAAATTCGGACGCAGCCACCACGAACCTCTTCGGCATGCGCGGCCAAACGGCCGTGCGCAGGAGAGCTCCGCAGCACATTCCCGACTGCGAGCACAGGACGAACAGCACTTTAGCTGCTTGGTTGCGCGCCGGTGACGCCCGGCCGAAGGACCGGCGGGCACCTTCCCCGCCCCGTCGGCGGCGTGATGGAATGGGACCCGGGTCAGGAAGCGGCCTCGACCGGAAGCCGGCTGACGTCTGTCAGGTGAGTGACGTGACCTTCCTCCCACAACCGTGCGCGCCGTGTGATCCGCCCGGCTACGCCGTACTCGCGCTGCCCCCCGAGATCGACTTCCGCAACGCCGAGGGGCTGCTGCCCCTGATCATGACCGCGGTGGACCACCACTCCGAGGGCCTGCGCGTTCTCGTCCTGGACCTGACCAGGACCCGCTTCATGGACTCCCAGGGCGTCCGCCTCCTCGACGAGGTACGCCGCCGCACCCACCGGCACAGCCGCCTGCGGGTGGTGGCCGCCCCGACGGGCGTGCCGAGCCGCGTCCTGGAACTGTCCGGCCTGCGCCGGGACGTGCCGGTGTACGACAACCTCGCGGAGGCGCTGGCTCCGGAGGGCGAGCCGGAGGGCGGGCCGGGCAACGGGCCGGACGGCGGACCGGACGGCGGGCCGGACGGCGGACCGGACGGCGGGCCGGACGGCGGGCCGGACGGCGGGCCGGACGGCGGGCCGGACGGCGGGCCGGACGGCGGGCCGGACGGCGGGCCGGACGGCGGGCCGGACGGCGGGCCGGGCAATGAGCCGGACGGCGGACCGGGCAACGGACGGGACGGCGGACCGGAGCGCGGGCCGGACGGCGGGAGCGCGGCCTAGGCTGGCGGCATGGCACCGAACATCGCGACGAACACCCGTGTCTCCCTGGCCGGGTTGCTGGACTTCGTGCGTCCCCGGCACCGGGCGATCCTGCTCACCCGGCGGGCCGACGGCAGCCCGCAGGGGTCGCCGCTGACCTGCGGGGTCGACGACTCCGGCCGGATCGTGGTCTCCACGTACCCCGAACGGGCCAAGACCCGCAACGCGCACCGCGACCCCCGGGTCAGCCTCATCGTGCTCAGCGACGAGTGGAACGGCCCCTGGGTCCAGATCGACGGCACCGCGGAGGTAATCGACTCGCCCGACTCCGTGGAGCCTCTCGTGGAGTACTACCGCAACATCGCGGGCGAGCACCCCGACTGGGACGAGTACCGGCGGGCCATGGTGGAGCAGGGAAAATCGATCATTCGAGTGACGCCGGAGAAGTGGGGGCCGGTGGCGACGGGCGGCTTCCCGGCTCGGCTGGCGGCGGACGACTGACTCACCCGCGCTCGACCATCGCCTCGATGCCCGCCACGAGCAGGTCCAGCGCGAACTCGAAATCCCGGTCCAGCATCTCCCCGACCGTGTCGCCGCCACGGGCCGACATGATCTCCCGGGACTCCCGGATCACGTCCGCCGTGTCCGGCGACTCGGCCACCGCGCTCATCGAGGCCTGGAAGTAGTCGTCCACGTTCAGGCCGCTGTCCGCCGCCCGGGCCAGGAAGTGGCCCTCGACGGTGCCGTAGCCGTAGACGAACTGGAAGACGGCGGAGATGGCCCCGGTCAGGCGGTGGGTGGGCAGACCGCTTCGGCGCATGACGCCCTGCACGTCCCGGGAGAAGGCCAGCGAGTGGGGCCCGATGTTGAGGTAGGCGCCGGTCAGCCGGGACAGCCAGGGATGGCGCACCAACAGCCTGCGGTTCTCCCGGGCCAGCGTGCGGAGCTGCCCGCGCCAGTCGTCGCCGGTGTCCGGGCCGGGGCGGCGCAGCTCGCCGTAGACGGCGTCCAGGGCGAGTTCGAGCAACTCGTCCTTGGTGTCGACGTACCAGTAGACGGACATCGCGGTGACGTCCAGCTCGGCGGCCAGGCGGCGCATGGAGAACCCGGCCAGGCCCTCGGCGTCCAGCAGCCGGACGGTGACCTCGGTGATCCGCTCCCGGTCCAGCCCGGACGGCTGCCCGCCGCGCCGTCCGCCGCGACGGTCCTCACCGGCCAGCCAGACACTGGCCCGCGGCCCCTGCCGCCCTGCCTTCGCCATGCGCACATTCTCCTCGCTCGTCACCCGCGGCCGGCCGGTCGCCCCGCACGGGGCGCGGGGAACCGCGCGCTCCACCGCGAACAGCCCGCGTCCGCGCGACGACGCGGTCCACCGGAGCTCCTAGGCGCTCCCCTTCTCCGCCCGCCGCAACAGGACCGACGCCACCACCCCACCGGCCAGCACAGCCACCGCCCCCACCAACTGGCTGCTCTCCAGCCCGGAGGAGAACGCGTCGATCACCCGCTCCCGCTCCGCCTCACCCTCCGCCGAGGCCAGCGCCGCCGGCAACGACGCCGCCGCCACCGGCACCAGCGCCGCGAACCGGGAGTTCAGCACCGCGCCCAGCACGGCCACGCCCAGCCCGTTGCCGAACTCCGCCAACGTACCGTTGATACCCGCGCCGACCCCCGCCTTGGCCGGCGGAATCGCGCTCATGATCGCGTGTGCCATGGCCGGGTTGCCGAGCGCGCAGCCCACGCCTATCAGCAGCAGACCCAGCAGCGTGCCGGCGTAGCCCTCGCCGGTGAGCGTGGCGATGGCCACCAGGCCCGCCGACATCAGCACCATGCTGAGCAGCACCGCCACCGGCGTGCCCAGCCTGGCCAGCCACTTAGCCGCCACCCCGGAGAAGTTCAGCACCACCACCGTCACGGCCAGCGGCGCGGTCGCCACTCCCGCCTCCAGCGGGCCGTACCCGAGCACGAACTGCAGGTGCTGGGTGAGCAGGAAGAGCGCGCCGCCCATACCGAAGGTGATCAGCGTGAGTCCGGCGACCGCGCCCGTGAACCGCTGGTTGCGGAAGAAGGCCAGGTCGAGCATGGGGTACGGGACACGGCTCTCCCAGTACGCGAAGAGCGCGAGCACACCGACCGCCACGGCCGCCGTGGCCGCCACCCGGCCGGACGTCCAGCCGTACTCGGGGCCGGAGATGATCGCGTAGACCAGCGCGGTCATGCCGATCGTGGAGAGCACGGCGCCGAGCAGGTCGGGGCGGTCGCCCTGGCGGTTCTTCGACTCCGGGACCAGGGTCACGACCGCGACCAGGCCGAGCGCCACGACCGGCAGATTGATCAGGAAGATCGCGCCCCACCAGAAGTGGTCCAGTACGAAACCGCCGATCAGCGGCCCGCAGGCGAAGCCCAGCGCGCTCACCGCGCTCCAGATGCCGATCGCCCTCGCGTGTTCCGCGGGCGCGAAGATCTGCATGACCACGGCGAGCGTGGTGGTCAGCAGCAGCGCGCCGCCGACGCCCATTCCGGCCCGCGCCGCGATCAACTGCCCGGTGCTCTCCGCGAGACCCGCCGCCAGCGAGCCCAGGCCGAACAGGGCGAGCCCCGCGGTCAGCATCTTCTTGCGGCCGTAGCGGTCGGCCGCGCTGCCCGCGGTGAGCAGCAGGCCGGACTGCACCAGCGAGTAGGCGTTGATCATCCACTGGATGTCCGAGGTGGACGCGCCCAGCTCGCCGGTGAGCGAGGGGATGGCCACGTTCAGGACGGTGTTGTCCAGCACCACGGTCAACTGGGCGAGGCTGATGACACCGAGGATGAGCCAGCGCTGCGGGTGGCCCTGGACCGCGGGCGCGGTTTCCCTCTCCGGGGAGGACGTCGTCATGCTGTACAGCGTATAAGGGCGCTTATACGCCGTACAGTAGAGCGGTGCCGGGGCGGTCAGCCCGTCGGCTGTGTGAGGTCGTAGAGGGTCGCCGAACCGGCCGTGACCTCCGTGAAGTTGGCCTCGACCCACGACGAGATCTGCGACGAGGTGCCGGACGCGCCCCCCATGCCGCCCGTGCCGCCGCCCGAGATGAAGTAGTGGATCTCTCCGTCCGCCACGTACTCCTTGAACTGGGCCAGGGTCGGCGACGGGTCGGTGCCGTTGAAGCCGCCGATCGCCATCACCGGGTCACCGGTACTGAGCTGGTGGCTCGCGGCGTTCTGGGAGCCGATCGCGGCGGCGACCCAGGTGTACCGGTCGGCGTCGGCCTCCAGCAGTTGCCTGGCCTCGGCGTCGACCTGGGCGCCGTTGAGCAGGCCGCCCATGCCGCCGCCCGGGCCCGTGCGACCGGCCTCGCCGGTCTGCCCGTTCGGGAGCGTCTGGCCGTTCTGGCCCGGTGTGCCTCCCGGGAAGCCGCCGGCGCCGGGCCCACCCTGGCCCTGGCCCTGCCCCCGAGGCTGGGTTTGGCCTTGGCCCTGACCCTGCCCGGGCGCGTTCCCGCCGCCGGGGAAGCCGCCGCCTGCGGGGCCACCGCCCCGGCCACCGCCGCCACCGCCCGGGCCGCCCATCATGCTCGCGCCGGACGGGCCTGCCGTGACGATGGAACCGCTGTGCCCCTCCCGCACGGTGCTCAGCGTGTACGCGGTGGGCGCGGCCAGCGACGCGACGACGCCCAGCCCCGCCACCGCGAGCGCGGTCCGGCGCCCCAGCCGCCCGGCGAAGACGAGGCCGAGCGCGGCGGCCAGGCCGCCGACGAGGACCAGCCACTTCAGCCACGGCAGGTAGTCGGGCATGCGGTTGAGCAGGACGTACCCCCAGGCCGCGGTCGCCGTGCCGGCCGCGGCGAGGGCGAGGGACGCCCGGATCCGCTCGCGCCGCTCCCACAGCGTCACCGTGCCCATCCCGACCACGGCCGCCAGGTAGGGCGCGAGGGCCACCGTGTAGTACTGGTGGAAGATGCCCGCCATGTAGCTGAATACGGCCATCGTCATCAGCAGGGAGCCGCCCCAGACCAGGAGCGACGCGCGAGCCGTGTCGGTACGGCCGCCGCGCCGCGTGGCGATCAGCCCCGCGACGAGCAGGACGAGGGCGGCCGGGAGCAGCCAGGAGATCTGTCCGCCGATCTCGGAGTTGAACATCCGGTCCCAGCCGGTCTCGCCCCATTGCCCGCCGCCACCGCCCATGCCGCCGCCACCGCCGCCGCCTCCGACGCTGCCGGTCTCCTCGCCGTTGAGGCGGCCGAGGCCGTTGTAGCCGAAGGTCAGCTCCAGGAAGCTGTTGTTCTGCGAGCCGCCGATGTACGGGCGCGACGACGCCGGCCACAGCTCCACGATCGCGACCCACCAGCCGCCGGAGACGACGATCGCGACGGTGGCCAGGGCGAGCTGCCCCAGCCGCTTCTTCAGCCGCACCGGCGCGCAGACGCCGTAGACGAGGGCGAGGGCGGGAAGGATCAGGAAGGCCTGGAGGGTCTTCGCCAGGAACGCGAAGCCGATCGCGACGCCGGCCCACACCAGCCACTTGGTGCGGCCGTCCTCGAGGGCGCGGACGACGAGGTAGCAGGCCGCGGACATCAGCAGCGCCAGCAGCGCGTCCGGGTTGTTGAAGCGGAACATCAGCGCCGCGACGGGTGTCAGCGCCAGCACCGCACCCGCGATCAGCCCGGCCGCCGGACCGAACCGGCGGCGCACCGCCGCGTACACGACGGCGACCGTCGCGACGCCCATCAGCACCTCGGGGACGAGGATCGACCAGGAGCTCAGCCCGAAGATCCGCACCGCCAGCGCCATCGGCCACAACGCGGCCGGGGGCTTGTCGACGGTGATGGCGCCCGCGGCGTCGAGCGAGCCGAAGAAGAAGGCCTTCCAGGACTCGCCGCCCGCCTGCGCGGCGGCCGAGTAGAAGGAGTTGGCGTAGCCGGAGGCGCTCAGGTCGCGGAGGTAGAGCAGGGCGGTGGCCGCCAGCAGGACGAGGAGGGCCGGGCGCGCCCAGCGGGGGTCCTCGGCGCGGCCCCGCCACAGCCCGCGCAGGCGGGACCGCCGTGACGGTCCCGGCGTGGGCGTCGTCGGTGTCGTCGTCGGCGGCGGCGGTCCCCCGTCCTCCGAAGGACGTGCGTCCTCGGCTTGCGTCGTCCGGTCGTAGTGCGTCGTCATCGTCGGTCCCTCGAGTCGGTGTCGGCGTGGGGCACCGGCTGCGGCCGCATCGTGGCGTCGCCGCCGGCGTGGTACGCCTGCGGGAGCCGAGGCCCGGGCGCGTCCACGGTGGGCGGCGCGTCCACGGTGGGCGGCGCGTCCGGGAAGACCCAGGCGCGGAAGAGCAGGAAGCGCAGCACGGTGGCCGCGAGGTTGGCGACGATCAGCACCGCCAGCTCGGTCGAGTGGTCGGGGTCGGCGCTCGCCGCGTCCAGGGCGGCGAGCGAGCCGCTGGTCAGGGCCAGACCGATACCGAAGACGACCAGCCCCTGCGCCTGGTGCCGCACGGCGCCGCCCCGGCCCCGCACCCCGAAGGTCATCCGCCGGTTGGCGGCGGTGTTGGCGACCGCCGAGACCAGCAGGGCGAGCGCGTTGGCGGGCTGCGCGCCGGCGAAGACGCGGAAGCCGCTGTAGAGCAGCAGGTAGAAGAGGGTGGACAGGGCCCCGACCACGCAGAAGCCGACGAGCTGCCGGGCCAGCCCCTGCGGCACGCCGGTCAGGTCCCGGTCGCGCGGGTCGTCACCGAAGGGCCGGGCCAGCCGGTCCAGCGGCAGCGAACCGGTGGTCAGGGCCTTGCCCACCCGCCACACGCCCTTGAGGTCGTCGGTCGCCGTCCGCACGATGTGCACGGTCGAGTCCGGGTCGTCGACCCAGTCGACCGGCACCTCGTGGATCCGGCACCCGGCGCGTTCGGCGAGCACCAGCATCTCGGTGTCGAAGAACCAGCCGGTGTCCTCCACCAGCGGCAGCAGCACCCGGGCCACGTCCCGGCGGATCGCCTTGAAACCGCACTGGGCGTCGGAGAAGCGGGCCTGGAGGGAGCCGCGCAGGACGAGGTTGTAGGAGCGGGAGATGAACTCCCGCTTGGCGCCGCGCACCACCCGTGAGCTGCGGGCGAGCCGGGAGCCGATCGCGAGGTCCGAGTGACCGGATATCAGCGGCGCCACCAGGGGCAGCAGGGCGTTCAGGTCGGTGGACAGGTCGACGTCCATGTAGGCCAGGACGGGGGCGTCGGAGGCCGACCAGACGGTGCTCAGTGCCCGGCCGCGTCCCTTCTGCTCCAGCCGGAAGGACGTGACCTCGGCGACCTCCGCCGCCAGCCGTGCGGCGATGTGCGGGGTGGCGTCCGTGGAGGCGTTGTCCGCGACCGTGATGCGGAAGGCGTACGGAAACGTCCGCGTGAGGTGCTCGTGCAGTCTCAGGACGCACGGCCTGAGGTCCTTCTCCTCGTTGTAGACGGGGATCACTACGTCCAGGACAGGCGTACCGGCTCCTGCGGCCGGGAGATGCTCCCGCGCCGGCAGGGAGCCGGGGGAAGAGTCGGTTCGCATGGGACCGACTCTTCTCAAGTCCCCTGTCGTGCCGGTGTGGTGAGACTGTGCTGTGCCTGTGAGTGCGGTGGCCCGCTCCCGCGCGCCGGGAACGCGGGCAGGTGCAGCGTGAAGACCGTGCGCCCCGGCACGCTGTCGACGGTCACGGCACCGCCGTGCGCGGTCGCCACCGCCTGCACGATGGCGAGTCCGAGCCCCGTCGAGCCGGTGGCGCGGGACCGCGCGGAGTCGCCGCGCGCGAACCGTTCGAAGACGTGCGGCAGCAACCCGGCCGGGACGCCCGGGCCGTTGTCCTCGACGTCCACGCACAGCCACGGCCCGCTGAACCGCACCCGCGCGGTGACGGTCGTACCGGGCGGGGTGTGGTTGCGGGCGTTGCCCAGCAGGTTGACCAGCACCTGCTGGAGCCGGGCGGCGTCCGCCGACACCACCGCCGGTTCCTCGGGCAGGTCGAGGCGCCAGTTGTGGTCGAGCCCGGCCGCGCGGGCGTCGCTGACGGTGTCCACGACGAGCGGCAGGAGATCGGTCTGCCCGAACTGCAACGGCCGCCCGGCGTCCAGGCGGGCGAGCAGCAGCAGGTCCTCGACCAGCAGCGTCATCCGCCCGGCCTCGGACTCGATACGGCCCAGCGCGTGCCGGGTGTCGGGGCCGACCCGCTCCCGGCCCCGGCGGGTGAGTTCGGCGTACCCGCGGATGGAGGCGAGCGGCGTGCGCAGCTCATGGCTGGCGTCCGCGACGAACTGCCGGACCCGCGTCTCGCTCGCCTGCCGTGCGTGCAGCGCCCCGTGCACGTGGTTCAGCATCCGGTTGAGCGCCGCACCGACCCGGCCGACCTCGGTGTGCGGGTCGCACTCGGACTCCGGGACCCGTTCGTCGAGGTTCACCTCGCCCGCGTGCAGGGGCAGTTCGGAGACGCGGGTGGCGGTGGCGGCGACCTTGCGCAGGGGGCGGGTGGCGACACCGACGATGACGGCCCCGGCGAGAAAGGCGGCGATGAGGCCGGCGGCGGTGACGCTGGCCTCGACGAGGATCAGGGTGTTGATGGTGCCGTCGACGTCGGAGGTGGGGAGGCCGGCGTAGTAGCCGTCGCGGTACTCGACGCGGTAGTCGCCGAGGCCGGGGATCTCGACGGTGTGCGCGTCGCCGTCCCGGGCGACGGTGGCGAGCGCGGTGCGCTGGGCCTCGTCGAGGGAGACCGGCGTCGTCCTGCTGGGGTCCGTGCTCTCGTCGTCCTTCTTGCCGTACTTGGCGTCGACGACGGCACCGCCCTCAGTCTCGGCGACGATCGTGTCGCGCGGCTGCGGACCGCCGTGCGTGACGAACTCGTCGAGGTCCATCCGCTGCGGGCTCCCGCCCCCGGGTCCCGGTCCACCCGGCGGCCCGAACCCGGACACCCGCTTCACGACTTCGTGCACCTGCCCGTCCAACTGTTCGTACAGGTGCGAGCGCAACGCCACCGTCGTCACCGTCCCGATCACCGCGCACACCACCGCGATCAGCGCCACCGACGCGACGACGAGCCGCGTCCGCAGGGTCCGCGGTCGCGGTCGTCGCCGTCCGCTCATGCCGCGGGCTTGATCAGGTAGCCGGCGCCGCGCCGGGTGTGGATCATCGGCTCACGGCCGGCGTCGATCTTCCGGCGCAGGTAGGAGATGTACAGCTCGACGACGTTGGCCTGCCCGCCGAAGTCGTACGACCACACGCGGTCCAGGATCTGCGGCTTGCTCAGCACGCGCCGCGGATTGCGCATCAGGAAGCGCAGCAGCTCGAACTCGGTCGCGGTGAGGTGGATGCCGTCGCCACCCCGGGTGACCTCGTGGCTGTCCTCGTCGAGGGTGAGGTCGCCGACGACGAGGACGGACTCGGAGCGCCGGTCGGCGGCGCCGGTGCGCCGGATCAGGCCGCGCAGCCGGGCGACGACCTCCTCCAGGCTGAACGGCTTGGTGACGTAGTCGTCCCCGCCGGCGGTCAGCCCGGCGATGCGGTCCTCGACCGCGTCCTTGGCGGTCAGGAACAGCACCGGCACGTCCGGCAGGTCCCGGCGCAGCCGCCCCAGCACGCTCAGCCCGTCCATGTCGGGCAGCATCATGTCCAGCACGACGGCGTCGGGCCGGAACTCGCGCGCGGCCTGGAGGGCGCCGTGCCCGTCCCCGGCACTGCGGATCTGCCAGCCCTCGTAGCGCAGGGCCATGGACAGCAGCTCCGTGATGGACAGCTCGTCGTCCACTACGAGCACCCGGACGGGGCTCCCGTCCGGCCTCAGCAGTTCGGTGCGCCCCTGGGGCGAGGTCGTGGTCATAACGGACACGATGTCGGGGCGCTCTGAGAGCACCCTTTCCCCAAGCTGTGATTTCTCTGAGAAACCCACAGGGGCCTCTCAGGGACCACCCGTCAGGGACCACCCGTCAGGGACCACCCGTCACGTCTTCGCCGCCGAGCCCTGAGCCCGTCCACGCCCAGTCGGGCACCGGTCCGCAGCCGCGGCCGGTGCCTCTCAGTACCCCGGCCGGTGCTCTCTCAGTGCCCCGACCGGTGCTCCGGCCGGTGCTCCGGCAGCCCGAAGAGCCGGGCCGCGTTGTCGTGGCACACGCCTCGCAGCCACGCGTCCCCCAGTTCCAGCCGCTCCAGCGCGCGTAGCTGATGCAGGTAGGGATACGGGATGTTGGGGAAGTCCGATCCGAGCAGGATGCGGTCGCCGAGGCCGGCCAGCCGGGGCAGGGCCCGCCGGGGGAAGGGGGCGAGACGCTCGCTGAAGTCGGTGAACGCCATCGTCGTGTCCAGCCGGACCCCGCCGTACCGGTCGGCGAGGTCGAGGAAGTCCTCGTACTCGGGCATCCCGAGGTGCGCGACGACCAGCCGCAGCCGGGGGTGCCGCGCCAGCACCCGCGCGATCGGCTCGGGTCCGGTGTGCTTGCCGGGCGCGGGTCCGGACCCGCAGTGGATGACGACCGGTACCCCCGCCTCGGCGAGCACACCCCACGCCGCGTCGAGCAGTTCGTCGGCCGGGTCGTAGGCCCCCACCTGCACATGCGCCTTGAAGACCCGCGCCCCCGCCTCGACCGCCTCGCGGACGTACGTCCCGACGTCCGGCTCCGGGAAGAGGGTGGAAGTGTGCAGGCAGTCGGGGGTCCGGCGGGCGAAGTCCACCGCCCAGCCGTTCAGCCACCTCGCCATGCCCGGCTTGTGCGGGTACAGCATGGCCGTGAAGGCGCGCACCCCGAACTCCCGCAGCAGTGCCGCGCGTTCGCCCTCCGCCCGCCGATAGGTGATCGGCCACTCCACTCCACCGGTCAGCGGGCCGAGGGCATCGAAGTAGCCCCAGACCTTGCGCAGCACCCGCTCGGGCATGAAGTGCGTGTGCACGTCGACCAGTCCGGGCAGCCCGAGGCCCTCCCAGAACCGGCGGACCTGCCCGGCCTCGTGATCACTCATGCGGCCACGATCGCGCCCGACGCGCCCGTGTACAAGAGGGCGGGGGCCGGGGGGCCGGGGGCCGGGACCAGAGGTGAGGTCAGAACAGCCCGTCCTGTACTCCGGCCGCTCGTTTGAGTTCGCGCACGGGCACGGCGCACGGCTCGCCCCCGGCGGACACCAGCTCCCACCCCGTCATCAGCCGCGTGTCCAGCACGACGACCCCGCGCTCCGTCGCCAGGTGCAGATCCGGCCCGGCCGCCGCCACCAGCTCCCCACCGATCGCCCCGCCCGCCACCAGCTCGGCGACCTCCCCCACGGCGGCCGGCCCACGGCCCGCCCCCTCGATCCCGAAGACGCCCGCGTGGTCCACGCCCCGGAACGGCTCCGGCGTCAGCGACTCCGGCCAGCCGCCGAGCGCCGCCGCCCGCGCGTGCAACTCCGCGATCTCGGCCGTCCGCTCCGCCTCCGACGCCGGCAACCCGGCCCGCACCGCGCGCTTGTGGGCGTACGGGATCCGGTCGGGCACGCCCAGCGCGGCCCGCAGCAGTTCCTCGGTCCGGCGTGCGGCCATCAGGGGCCCGCAGCCCAGCCAACTGAAGCAGACGGCTCCCTGCTCCAGCAGCCGGGCGGCTCCCCGCTCGTGTGCGGTGATCCCCACCTTGACGAGCCCGGGCCCGAACCACGCCAGATAGACGCGGTACGGCCGCGGATCGTCCGCGATCGTGTCGGCGGCCACGGAGTGCGCCCGGTCCAGCCGCGCGCACTCCTCGCACCGCGCCCCCGCACTCCGTCCCGTCACACCGGCCCGGGCCGGGCACGCGTGCCCCCGCGCTCCCACGCAAATCCGCACACCCCCCTCGGCGACCCCGAAGGCCACCCGCTTCCCCCTGGCCAGCGCACTGCGCCGGCCCCCGACCCATGTCAGCACGGGACCGTCCGCCGCCCACCGCAGCCCCGAGCACTTCCACACCTGTGCCATCGCTCCCGAGAGTAGAGGGCACCACTGACAACGCCGGGGCGTGCACTAACTCTGAGTCAGTGCACGCCCCGGCGTACCGTATGCGTATGAAGGTGAGCGAGTCGATGTGCCCGGAACGCCTGGTCATGAAACACGTCACCAGCCGCTGGGGCACCCTGGCCCTGATCGCGCTGCTGGACCGTTCGTACCGCTTCAGCGAACTGCGCCGCCAGATCGGCGCGGTCAGCGAGAAGATGCTGGCCCAGACCCTGCGGACGCTGGAGCGCGACGGCCTGGTCCGGCGGGAGGCCAAGCCCGTGATCCCGCCCCGCGTGGACTACTCCCTCACGGACCTGGGCCGGGAGGCCGCCGAACAGGTCCGCGGCCTCGCCCGGTGGACGGAGCGGCGGATGGCGGCGGTCGAGCAGGCCCGCGAGGCGTACGACGCGGCGCGGACCTGACGATCCCGGCCCGCCGCCGCCCGCCCCGCTACTCCGTGCCCGGCCCCGACCCCGCCCCCGCCCCCGTCGGCGTCGGCGTCGGCGTCGGCGTCGGCGTCGGCGTCGGCGTCGGCGTCGGCGTCACTGCTTCAGCACCGCCTCCATGACGCTCTTGGCGATGGGCGCGCCGAGACCGCCACCGGAGATGTCCTCGCGGGAGATGTCCATGTCGGTCGGGTCGATGAAGACGGCCACGGCGACGGAGGACCCGTCCGTCTTCTTGCCGTAGGAGACGAACCAGCCGTAGGGCACCTTGTCGTTCACGTCGACACCGCGCTGCGCGGTACCGGTCTTGCCGCCGACGGTGATGCCTTCGATCTGGGCGCGGCGGGCGCTGCCCTCCTTGGCGGTGAACTCCATCATCTGCTGGACCTTCTGCGCGGTCTCGGCGGAGACCGCCTCGCTCATCACCGCGGGCTCGGTCTTCTCCAGGGTGCCCAGGTCCGGTCCCTTGACCTCGTCGACGATGTAGGGCTGCATCACCTTGCCGTCGTTGGCCAGCCCGGCGGTGACCATGGCCATCTGCATCGGCGTACTGGTGAGGCTGCCCTGGCCCATGCCGGTGAGCGCGGTGCCGGGCAGGTCGAGGTTCTCGGGGTAGAGGCTCTTGGTGGCGAGCAGGTCGCCGAAGTCGTCGGAGTAGACGTTCTCGTTGAACCCGAACTTCTCGGCCGTCTCCCGCATCTTGTCCTGCCCCAGCTCGGCCGCGGCGTCCAGGAAGACGTTGTTGCACGAGTACTGCATCGCGACCTTCATCGAGGCCTTGTCGCAGACCCCGTCGCCGGCCTCACTGCCGATCTTGTTCGTGGACTGCGGCAGGGGGTACGGGGAGACGGCGTCCGTGCGGGCGTCGATGTCGGTGACGGCACCGTGCTCCAGCGCGGCGGCCGCGGTGAGGATCTTGAAGGTGGATCCCGGCGGGTAGGTCTCCCGCAGCGCGCGGTTGGCCAGCGGCTTGCGCTTGTCCTTGTCGAGCGCCACGAAGCGGTCGGACTCCTTGAAGGTGCCGCCCGCGAACGTCGACGGGTCGTAGGACGGCGCCGACACCAGGGCCAGCACCTTCCCGGTCGCCGGGTCCAGCGCGACCACCGCGCCCCGCGCGCCCTTCAGATCGGTCAGCCCCTTCCAGGCGGCCTTCTGCGCCTTCGGGTCGATGGTGGTGACCACGGCCCCGGCCCGCCGGCCCTCGCCGCTGACGACGTCGGCGAACCGCTGGAACGCCAGCCGGTCGTCCTTGCCGGTCAGGATGCCGTCGTAGGTCTTCTCCAGCAGCGTCATGCCCTGGGCCTGCGACGCGTAGCCCGTCACCGGCGCGTACATCGGCCCGTCGGCGTAGGTGCGCTTGAACTTGAGGTCGGTGCCCTCCGTCTCGGCGGACCCGGTGACGGCCCGGCCGCCGACGATGATGTCTCCGCGCGGGGTGGCGAACTGCTCGATCTGCACCCGCCGGTTCTTCGTGTCGGAGGCGAGCTCCGGCGCCCGGACGTACTGCAGCCAGTTCGCGCGGATCAGCAGGCCGAGCACCAGCAGCCCGCAGAAGATCGCCACAGCCCTCAGCGGCTTGTTCACCGGCGTCCTCCGTCGAGGCTCGGCCGGATGGATATCCGGATGGATATGAAGACGCGTCCTCGCAACATGGCCACACCCTAGACACAGTTGCGAACGGCGATCACCCCGACGGTGGAACGCCAGAGGCCCCGTCGATCATCTCGACGGGGCCTCTGCTGCTGTGCACTCGGCAGGATTCGAACCTGCAACCTTCTGATCCGTAGTCAGATGCTCTATCCGTTAAGCTACGAGTGCTTGTCTTCTTCAGTTTTACCGCCGCTCCCGGTCCTTTCGGCCCGCTCGCGGCGACAGGAAGAACATTACATGACTGCCGCCGTCATGTGAAATCCATTGGCCACACCCCTTGTGACCTGCGGAAACGAGCTATGGAGCTCGTAGAGACCCCGAGAGGCCCGAGGCCCGGAGAGGCCAGGAGAGACCCGGACAGCATCGAAGCCCCGGCCCATTGGGCCGGGGCTTCGATGATCCGTGCGGAGGCGGAGGGATTTGAACCCTCGATGGGCTTTAAAACCCAAACCGCATTAGCAGTGCGGCGCCATAGACCGGACTAGGCGACGCCTCCAGACAACATCACCTCTCGCGTGTGAGCGCGAGTGGCGCGTGCCGATGATGACACAGTTGAGCGCGCTGTCACCAATCGACCCCTACGGTACTAGGCGGGCAGGCCACAGGGCAAAGCCCTTACGGCCCGGTCGCGCAACGTCCGGCAGGCCGGCGCGTTAGTCAGGTCATGTTCCAGGTCACCCGCCTCCCCGCCGCCCGCCTCCTCGGCGCCGCCGCCCTGTCCCTCGCCTCCCTCGCCTCCCTGTCCGCCGCGCACCCGGCCGCGGCCGCCGGTACCGGGGCACCGGGCGCCGATCACCTGACGGTCACCGTCCGGGACGCCGGCCCGGAGGCGGACGGCACGTACGAGCTGTACTGCCACCCCCACGGCGGCAGCCACCCCGACCCGGCCGGCGCCTGTGCCGTCGTCGAGCGCGACACGCGGTGGGGGCAGGACGCCTTCGCCCCCGTCCCGGAGGGCAGCGTCTGCACCATGCAGTACGGCGGTCCCGCCACCGCGCATGTCACGGGCACCTGGGCCGGGCGCCCCGTCGACGTGACGTACGACCGCGGCGACGGTTGCGAGATCTCCCGCTGGGACCGCATGGTGCCGCTGCTGCCCGACGTGGGGCCGCGGGCGCCGGGACGGTCGTAGGTCGCAGACGGTCCGGTGCGGCGCCCGGGGGGCCCACCCGGCGGCGAGCGGGCCACGCGTCGGCGACACCCCCGGGCGCCTCGTCCGACGGCCCAGGGACGTACGTCCGACGGCCCACGGACGTACGTCCGACGCGTACGTCCGACGGCCCACGGGAGATGCGTCCGGCGGAGCCTGGGCGTTGCGTCCGACGGCGACCGGAGGTCGGTCCGGCACGGGTCCGGGAAGGCGGTGCGCGGGCACCCGGTCACACGTTCTACGTCACTTCCTCGTGCGACCTCCGTCCCATCCCGCGCCGCCCGCCGGGCCCCAACCCTTAGACTCCCTCGCGTGACACGCTGCGGGCCGATTGGCAAGATGGCCCAGGCGGTCGGCAAGTGCGGTAACAGGAGGGAAGCGTCTCGTGAGCAGCAGGCCATCCCGAGGCGCTGCTCGCCTCGCAGCCATACTGGACGCGCTGCCGGACGCGTTGGTACTGGTCAACGCCAACGGCACCGTGGTCAACGCCAACACCATCGCGCTGGAGGCCTTCGAGACTCCGGGCACCGCGCTGGTCGGGCGCGGACTGCTCGATCTGCTGCCGCAGTTCGACTCGCGGCTCATCCCCGGCTCCATGCGGCGGCCCGACCACATCGACCCGCGGGCGCGCACCAAGCCGACGCGGATGGTCGCCCGGCGCACCGACGGGACCGAGTTCCCGGTCGAGGTCACCAGCGCCAACCTGGAGACCGGCCAGCAGGCCTACGACAACTACGGCTACACCGGCGACGAACTGCTGATGCTCGTCGTCCGCGACCTCTCCGGCACCGTCGACACCGAGGCCGAGCTGGCGCGTTCGCAGCGGCAGACCGAGATGATCCTGCGGGCCGCGTCCGAGGGCGTCGTCGGCACCGACACCGACGGGCGGATCGTCCTCGTCAACCCGGCGGCCGCCCAGATACTGGGTTACCGGGCCAGTGACCTCGGCGGCCGCGAGCTGCACACCCTCATCCTGCACTCGCGGGCCGACGGCTCGCCCTTCCCCTACGACGAGTCCCCGCTCGCCGACACCCTGCGCTCGGGCCGCAAGCACCGGGTGCGCGGGCAGGTGGTCTTCGCCAAGAGCGGCGACCAGCTACCGGTCGACCTGACGACCGCCCCCGTGCGCGACGGCGACCAGCTCGTCGGCGCCGTGATGACCTTCACCGACCGGCGCCCCTACGACGCGCTGGTCAAGGAGCACGAGGAGGCGGAGCAGCGGCACGCCGAGGAGCTGGAGCGGCTCGCCGAGGAGCACGCCTCCGAGCTGACCGCGCTGCGTCAGCAGCACGTGGCCGAGCTGGAGGAACTGCGGGAGCAGCACGCGGAGGAGATCGCCGCGGACGCCGACCGCTACGCCGCGCTCGGTGAGCGGGAGAAGGACCGCTACGAGGCGATCGCCGCCCGGCACGAGCAACTGCTCACCCTCCTCGGGGGTTCCCTGCGCGGGCCCCTGGACGAACTGCGGCAGGAGCTCGCCGCGCTGGCCGCGGACGACGCCGGGCAGCTGTGGCCCGAGGCCAATCAGGTGCTGCACCACCTGTCGGCCGGTTACTCGCGCATCACCACCCTCATCGACAACGTCCTCGGCTACCAGCGCCTCGACGTCGGCAACGAGAACGTCTCCCGCACCAAGGTGATGCTCGACGCCGTCGTCGCCGCCGGTGTCGACGGGGCCGTGGAACTGATCGGTCCGGGACGCGTGCAGTTCGCCGTGCACGCGCCGCCCATCGAGGCCGAGGTCGACGCCCGGCTGCTGGCGACCGCGCTCGCGCATCTCGTCGCGGACGTGGCGGGCGTCGACGCCACCGGCAACTCGCCCGTGTCGGCGACGGGCGGCTACCTGGACAACACCGTCGTGGTCGCGGCGGCACAGCGCGGCGAGGTCGTACGCATCGAGGTGCGCGGTCCGTACACCGGGGGAGACCCGGTGCACGAGCCGATCGTGCGGGGGATCGTGCGGGCGCACGGTGGCGTGCTGCAGACGCACGAGGTGCCCGGCATGAGCGGCAGCGCGTACGTGCTGGAGGTGCCGATCGGTGGTGGGGCGGGGGCCGTTGAGGCCCAGGCTCCGGATCCGGCACAGGCACAGGCACAGGCGCAGACCCAGTCCGCCGGGTCCGAGGGTGCGGCGGGTGCGGGCAGTGCCCTGGCCGTCCAGGAGCCGGCCCCCGGTGGCGGGCGGCGGCGTGCTCGGCGGGCGTCCGTCGACGCGTTCCTGGAGAGCGAGGTCGCGGGCGCGGTGGGCGAGAGCGCCGACGGTCCCGCCGCCGGGGCCGAAGCCGGCAGTGCCGCCCCGACCGGGCGACGCAGGCGGCGTGCGGCCCAGGCCCAGGAGCATCAGGGGGGCCAGGGCCGGGGACCGCAGGAGCAGGTCCAGGCGTCCGCCCCGCTCCCGGTTCCCGCGCAGGCGTCGCCGGGCGAGGGGTCCGGCGGTACCGGGCGCCGACGCGGGCGCCCCGCGGAGGCCGCCGGTGCCGCGGTCGAGGGCCTGCCCCCGGGGCTGCTCGCCGGAGTGTCCGAGGGTGCCGTCGTCATGGCCGGCGAGCACGGCGGAGGGGCCGCGGCCTCCAACACCGGGCTCGGCGGGACCGTACCGCCGCAGGGTGTGCCCGCCCCCAGCGGCCGACGCGCCCGGCGCGACGGTGGTGAGCAGCAGGCGCTGCCTCCGGCCCTGCCCGCGCAGGCCGGCGAGTCGGACCCGGACGACGGGTCCGAGCCGACCGGGCGCCGGCGCCGCGCCCTGGCCTCCGCGAACGAGCGCGCCGCCGCACAGGAGTCGGCCCCGCGCCAGGTCTTCGCGCTGCCGCCCGCCGACGCGGACCGGCCGTCCGACGGATCGGCGGAGCCGCACGGGACGCCGACACCTCAGCCACTTGGGCCGCCACAGCCGCACGGGACGCCGCAGTCACAGGGTGTGCCCCAGTCGCACGAGATGCCGCAGGCTCACGGCATGCCCCAGTCCCATGGGACACCGCAGCCGCAAGGCAGCGCGCCCCAGCCCCACGGCACGCCGCAACCTCACGGCAACAGGCCCCAGCCCCACGGCGCGCCCCAGCCGCACGGCAACCCGCCCCAGCCCCACGGCGCGCCCCAGCCGCACGGCAACCCGCCCCAGCCCCACAACACGCCCCAGCCGCACGACACGCCGCAACCTCACGGCAACAGGCCCCGGCCCCACGGCGCGCCCGGCACCGAAGCGCCCGTGACGGCGCCCACCGGGCAGGTCCAGGTGCCCGGCCCGGCCGCTTCCGGGGACGCCCTGCTCGACGACGGCCGGCACGACGCCGTACCGCACGACCAGGCCGAGGACCACACCCCGCCGCAGCCGCACCCGGCCGAGGCGCCCACGGGACGGCGCCGCCGGGCCGGTGCCGCCGCCCGGCAGGCCGACGAAGCGGTACCGGGACCTGCGCAGGGCGCACCGGCGCAAAACGATCCGCCACAGGGCGGTGCGACACAGGGCGGCCCAGCGCAGGCCGGTCCAGCGCAGGCCGGTCCAGCGCAGGCCGGTCCAGCGCAGGCCGGACTAGTGCAGGCCGGACTAGTGCAGGCCGGACCGACGCAGGGGGCGCCCGTGCAGGGGGCGCCCGTGCAGGGGGCGCCCGTGCAGGGAGCCCCCGTCCCTCCTCCGCAGGACACCGCCGCGCGGAACATGGCCACGCAGAACACCGCAGGTCAGGGCGTGCCCGCGCAGGCCGCACCGGCGTCCGAGCCCGCGACCGCGCCTGCCGCCGGCCCCGAGGCGCCCCAGCCCGGCGGGTCCGCCACCGACGCCGCGCAGCCCGCTGCGGCCGGTCAGCCCGCCCCGCAGCCGTGGCCCGCCGCCGCGGACGCCACGGGCGCCGGCGTCCCGGTACCGCCGGGCGGCGTCACCGGCCCCGCCCCGGCGAACGCCCCCGGCGACACCGGACCCGCCCCTGCCACGCCCCCGGCCCCGACGCCCCCGCAGGGCGTCCCCGCCACCACACCGAGCCAGGGCACCCCACTGCCGCCCGAGAACGTGCCCGCCCCGCGCGCGGCGCAGCCGCTGCCCGCCGAGGCGTCCGCGCCCGCCGACCCGAACTCGACGCAGGGACGGGCGATCAGCGTGCGGACGCTGGGCCAGGGTGTCCCGTTCAACCGGCAGGCGGTCCAGGTGCAGCAGCCGTCGGCCACGCCCGCCCCGCATCAGCCGGGCGGTTCGGGCCGGCGCCGCAAGCTGGGTACACCGCCCGACCCGGCCGCCACCCGGGCGGACCAGTCGGCCCGCCCGCATCCGCCGGCCGAGCAGCCGCCCACCGCCGCCGCGCAGCCGAAGCCCCAGGCCCAGCCCCAAGCCCAGCCGCAGGGCCAGGGCCAGCCGCAGGGCCAGGGCCAGCCGCAGGGCCAGGCCCAGGAGCAGCCGTCGTTGGGCGGCGGTCAGTCCCGGCGCGCGCCGGTCACCGAGGGCGCCGGGCGGTCGTACGCCATAGGGGCGCCGGACAAGAACGCCGCCGAAGGACCCGAGCCGCTGGACGGGCCCGGCGGGGCCGTGGAGGTGGCCGATCCGCCGCGCCCGCAGCCGATGGACGACGAACTGCCCCCGGAGCCGCTGGACAACCCGCGCCGGCTGCTGGTGTGGCCCGCGCCGGACGTCTCCACCCAGCAGGCGCTCAGCGACCGCGGCTACCGGCCGGTGATCGTGCACTCGCGCGAGGAGGTCGACGCACAGATCGCGGCGTTCCCCGCCGCGCTGTTCGTGGACCCGCTGACCGGGCCGATCACCCGTACGGCGCTCCAGTCGCTGCGGCAGGCCGCGGTCGCCGCGGAGGTGCCGGTGCTGGTCACGGCCGGGCTCGGACAGGCCTCGCGCGATGCCGCCTACGGTGCCGATCCCGCCGTGCTGCTGAAGGCGCTCGCGCCCCGGGACAGCGAGCAGCACCCGCCGCGCGTACTGCTGATCGAGGAGCACGCGGAGATCGCGCTGGCGCTCACCGCGACGCTGGAGCGGCGCGGGATGCAGGTGGCGCGGGCGGCGAGCGACGCGGACGCGGTGGCGCTGGCCGGGCAGTTCCGGCCGAACCTGGTCGTGATGGACCTGATGCAGGTGCGGCGGGGGCAGGCCGGGTACGCCGGGATCATCGACTGGCTGCGCGCGAACGGGCAGCTCAACCGCACCCCGCTCGTCGTCTACACCGCCGCCGTCGACCAGGCCGACCTGCCTCGGCTGGCCTCGGGCGAGACGGTGCTGTTCCTGGCGGAGCGTTCCACGAGCGGCGAGGTGCAGTCCCGGATCGTCGAACTGCTCTCCCGGATCGGAACCAACTGACGCTCCGGCGCTCCCGCGCTACCCGTCGACGATCCTGCGCGCCGCCGTCTTGATCGAGGCGCGCAGGCGGTCGGCGTCGGTGTCCTCACCGCCGACCAGGATGCGCTTCATCTGCGGCACGACGGACGCCCAGTTGGTCATCGCGACCAGCAGGAAGAGGAGGTCGGGCGCCGGGATGGCGTCGGTGATCACGCCGCGTGCCTGGCCGTCCCGCACGGCGGCGACCTTGCGGGCGTAGTGATCCTGGCGTTCGGCCTCGTGGGGCAGCTCGGCGGTGCCGTACTCCATGCCCTCCCAGAAGAGGAGGCGCAGCAGCTCGGGGTGGGCGGCGTGATAGTCCAGCAGGCGGTCGACCCAGCCCTCGACGTCGTCCGGGTCGAAGGGGACGGAGATCGCGAGGTCGAGCATCTTCTTCTCGAGGACCGAGGCGAACAGCTCGCTCTTGTTGCCGTAGTAGGCGTAGATGAGCTGCTTGTTGGCCCTGGCCTCGGCCGCGATGCGGTCGATGCGGGCGCCCGCGATGCCGTAGCGGGCGAATTCGGCGACCGCGGCCTCGAAGATCCGGGCCTTGGTGGCCTCGGGGTCCCTTGCTGCCATGGGGACAGGGTAGCCGGACGGACGCTGTAACCAACTGGTTGGTTGACAGGGCCGGGAATGCGGACGAGACTCCCCGGGTTGGTTCCAACCAACCAGTTAGTTGCTAGTGCGTACTCGAAGGGGTCGCCCCGCCCATGCCGTCACCGTCAGCAGCCTCGCCGGCCGCGTCCCGGAGCGCGGACCGCACCGCGCGCCCGCTGCGACAGGAGCCGTCCGCCTCCTCCCGCCTCTTCCTCCCCCTGATCGCCGTCTGCACCGCCGTCACGGCGGCCAACATCTACCTCGCGGCCCCGCTGCTTCCCCTCATCGCCCGCGACTTCGGCTCCACCCCTTCGGCGGTCGCCTGGCTCGCCTCGGTCGCGCAGTTCGGGTACGCGGCCGGTCTGCTCTTCTTCGCCCCGCTCGGGGACAACGTGAACCGGCGCCGCCTCGTCGCCGTCCTCGCACTGGTCGCCGCGGCGGCCCTGGTCGCCGGCGCCGCGTCGGGCGGGACCGGCGCGCTCGCGGGCGCCGTCCTGATCGCCTCGGCCGCGACCGTCGTACCGCAGCTTTTGGTCCCGCTGGTCGCCGAGCGCGCGCCCGCCGGCCGCCGGGCCCGGCACGTGGCGGCCGTCATCGCCGGCCTGTTCACCGGAGTGGTGGCGGCCCGTGTGCTCGGCGGGCTGGTCGGGCAGGCCTTCGGCTGGCGCGTGGTGTTCGTGGGCGCGGCCGTCCTGACCGCCGTACTGGGCCTGGCGACCGCGTACATACTGCCCGCGCAGCGGCGGCGTCGTGCGGGCTCGCTGTTCGCCGGGCTCGCCGCACTGCCCGGTGTGGTGCGCCGTTCGCCGGACCTGTGGCGCGCCTGCGTGCGCCAGGCGGGGATGTACGGCGCCTGGAGCGCCCTGTGGACCTCGCTGGCGCTGCTCCTGGCCGGGGACGAGGGGTACGGCATGACCACCGCCGCGGCCGGGCTGTTCGGCCTTTTCGGGCTCGCGGCGAGTGTCGTCGCGCCGCTCGCGGGCGGCCTGGTCGACCGGTTCGGCGCCGCGAAGGTCGTACGGTCCGCTTACCTGCTCGCCGCCGTGTCGGTGCCGCTGTTCTGGCTGGGCGGGCAGGCGATGGCCGCCCTGTGCGCGGCGGCGGTGCTGGTGCACGCCGCCCTGGTCGCCTCCCACGTCGCCAACCAGACCCTCGCCCTGACCACCACCTCCGCTCCGGCCACCGCCAACACGGCGTACGTCGTGTCCGGCTTCGCGGGCGGCGCCCTGGCCTCGGCCCTCGCGGGGCCCGCCTACGGCCACTGGGGCTGGGGCGGGGTCTGCGCGGTGGCGGGGGCGTGGCTGGTACTGGGGTGGGCGGCGACGGCCGTGCGAAGCGGTAAACCGTAAGCGGTAAACCGTGAACCCGTAAGCGGTAAGCGGTAAGCGGTAAGCGGTAAGCGGTAAGCGGTAAGCGGTAGGAACGGTGTGCGCGGAGGCCGGTTGCTCGTACGCCGGGCGGGGGGCTCCGCCCGGCGTACGAGCGTCGGTTGTGCCGTTGTGCCGTTGTGCCGGTCGCGCCGGTCGCGCCGGTCGCGTCGATCGCGTCGATCGCGTCGATCGCGTCTGTTGCCGTCGGCCGCGTCGCTCAGAGCCGCGTGATGTCCAGCCCGCCGTCGGCGTACTGCCTGCGCAGCACCTTCTTGTCGAACTTGCCCACGCTCGTCTTCGGCACCGCCTCGATGACCGTCCAGCGCTCCGGGAGCTGCCACTTGGCGATCTTGCCGTCCTCGGCGAGGAAGACGCGCAGCTCCTCGAAGCCGACGCTCGCGCCCTCCTTGAGGACGACGGTGGCCAGTGGACGCTCGCCCCACTTGTCGTCGGGGACGGCGACCACGGCGGCCTCGGCGACGTCCGGGTGGGACATCAGGGCGTTCTCCAGCTCGACGGAGGAGATCCACTCGCCGCCGGACTTGATGACGTCCTTGGCGCGGTCGGTGAGGGTGAGGAAGCCGTCGGGGGAGATGGTGCCGACGTCGCCGGTCTTCAGCCAGCCGTCCTCGCTGAACTTGTCGGCGGGGCGCAGCGGCTCGGCGCCGGGGCCGTTGTAGTAGGCGGCGGCGATCCAGTTGCCGCGGACCTCCAGCTCACCGGCGGACTCGCCGTCCCAGGGCAGGCGCTCGCCGCCGGGGCCGGTGAGGCGGGCCTCGACACCGGCCGGGAAGCGGCCCTGGGTGAGACGGTAGGCGAACTCCTCCGGCGTGCCGACCGCGTGGGCCGGCGGGCGGGCGATGGTGCCGAGCGGGGAGGTCTCCGTCATGCCCCAGGCGTGGCAGACCCGCATGCCGAGCGCGTCGAACGCCTCCATCAGTGAGGGCGGGCAGGCGGAGCCGCCGATGGTGACCTGGGTGAGGGACGAGACGTCCCGGGGCTTGGCGGTCAGCTCGGCGAGCAGGCCCTGCCAGATGGTGGGGACGGCGGCGGCGTGCGTCGGCTTCTCGCTCTCGATCATCTCGGCGAGCGGGGCCGGCTGGAGGAAGCGGTCCGGCATCAGCATGTTCACGCCGGTCATGAAGGTGGCGTGCGGCAGCCCCCACGCGTTGACGTGGAACTGCGGGACCACGACCAGCGAGGTGTCCTCGTCGGTCAGGCCCATCGACTGCGCCATGTTGACCTGCATGGAGTGCAGGTAGATGGAGCGGTGGCTGTAGACCACGCCCTTGGGGTCGCCGGTGGTGCCGGAGGTGTAGCACATGGCGGCGGCGGCCCGCTCGTCCAGCTCGGGCCAGTCGTACGCGGTCGGCTTCCCGGCGATCAGGTCCTCGTACTCGTGCACCCGGACGGACGCCTCGGCCAGCAGGGAGCGGTCGCCCGGGCCGGTGACGACGACGTGCTCGACCGACTTCAGGTGCGGCAGCAGCGGGGCGAGCAGCGGCAGCAGCGAACCGTTGGCGATGACGACGCGGTCGGCCGCGTGGTTCACGATCCAGACGAGCTGCTCGGGCGGGAGGCGGAGATTGAGGGTGTGCAGGATCGCGCCCATGGACGGGATCGCGAAGTAGGCCTCGACATGCTCCGCGTTGTTCCAGGCGAGAGTCGCGACGCGTTCGTCGCCCTGGACGCCGAGGTCCTCGCGCAGGGCGTGCGCCAGTTGCGCGGCGCGGGCGCCGATCTCGGCGAAGGAGCGGCGGTGCGGCTCGTCCTCACCGGTCCAGGTGGTCACCTGGGAGCTGCCGTGGATCGTCGATCCGTGGGTCAGGATCCTCGATATCAGCAGCGGTACGTCCTGCATCGTGCTCAGCACGGTGTCCTCCCGGGGCGACATTGCCTACGCGGCGGCAAGGGTTGCGCTGATTCTGCGCACATACCGCGCGGTATGTCACTACTCCCGGGTGATCGATCAGTGCGGTCTGCCCGGCGAAGTGTCCGACAGGGGCACCCGCCGACGCTCCGCGGACCGGTTCGTCACCGGACGATCCCCAGCTCAGGGTCGTCACGGAGCTTGCCGAGCGCCCGGGACACCGCCGACTTCACCGTGCCCACGGAAACTCCGAGCACTTCGGCCGTCTGGGCCTCACTGAGGTCCTCGTAGTACCTGAGGACGACCATCGCACGCTGCCGGGCGGGCAGCTTCATGATCGCCCGCCACATCGCGTCGTGCAGGGCCTGCCGCTCCGCCGGGTCGTCGCCGGCGGGTACGTGCTCCGGCTCCGGCAGCTCGTCGCAGGCGAACTCGTCGACCTTGCGCTTGCGCCACTGCGACGTCCGGGTGTTCAGCAGCGCCCGGCGCACATAACCGTCCAGCGCCCGGTGGTCCTCGATGCGCTCCCAGGCCACGTACGTCTTGGTGAGCGCGGTCTGCAGCAGGTCCTCGGCGTCGCTCGGGTTCGCGGTCAGCGACCGGGCGGTACGCAGCAGCACCGGCTGGCGGGCCTTCACATACGACGAGAACGACGGATACGGGAAGGTCTGCGCCCTTGCCGTGGCCATGGCTGTGGCGGCGTTCGAAGCGCTGGTGCAGACAGGTGCGGTCATGACTCAACGCTATGAGCGAGGGGGCGTCCGGCGGATCGGCCGTAGGTGCCGAAGCAGAGTCCGCCTCAGGTTGTAGGGGTGGTGCCGGCTGCACCTCCTGTAGGTGGACGAGGCGAGGAGCGGGCCTGCGGGTTCGCCCCTGGGGGGTCGCCCGAGGCCTCACCCCGGAGGCTGCCCGCGACCTCCCCCGACGGCAGCCCGAGGCTTCCCCCGACGGCGACCCGAGACCTCCCCCGACGGCTGCCCAAGGCCTGCCTCGACTGCCGCCCGAGACCTCCCCTGACGGCTGCCCAAGGCCTGCCTCGGCTGCCGCCCGACGCCTCCCCCGGCTGCCGCCCGACGCCTCCCCGACGCGAAAACGCCTGGGCGGCGATACCGGAGTACCGCCGCCCAGGCGCCTTGCGACCCCATGAAGCACACCCGCACGAAGACCGAGGGACCGGCGCGGGAGCGCACCCGCGCCGGTCCCTCAGCTCACCACCACAGCGGGGTGAAGCTGACGGCCACGTTCTCGTTGCCCTGATTGATCGCCGTGAACGCGGAGCCGTCGACCTGCGCGGTGTTGCTCTGGTTCGAGGCCCCCGAGCCGACCGCCTGCTGCTGCGTGGTCGACGAGTTGCCGTTGTTGTCGTCGCCGACACCGCTGCCGATGACGCCGGCGAAGGCCTCCGAAGCGGTCGCGTTCGATCCGCCGTCCGCGATGGCACCGTTGTCCGCCGTCGCCGCGCCGCCGAAGAGGGCGGCGGCGAGTGGGAGGGCGGCGACGGCGGCAACGACGCGGGCGGTACGGATGCTTGCCATGTTGTTCCTCCAGAACAAGTGCGCACCGGCCTGCGGCCGACAACGCGAGAAGTACGTGAAGTGGAGCTGCGATAGGGCTGAAGTGGAGCGTTCGCCAAGGCAGTCGGCCGACCGCCTCGACGCTGTGCACGACGTCGCGTGATCAGAATTGCCCACCGAATCCCCGGCGAACCACCCTGGAAGCCATGATTCGCCCTCAAGCGTGATGACAAGTCGATAAACCCCTTTGCTCCCCTTCCGTCCCAGCTCAGGACAGTGCGGACAGCTCCACCCCAAGCGCCGCAAGAGGTGAAGCGTTCCCGCACTTTTTCCGCGCAGCACCCCTCCCCGGCGCGTCGCACGCACCCACCCTTCCCTTTTTCGAACGTGCGTACGAAAATAGAGTCATGGCCACCACCGACCGGCAGGCCACGACGCTGGCCCTCGCACACGCACTGTCAGCCGCCGAACGCGGGCTGGCCGTCATCCCCCTGTCCCGGACGAAGCTCCCGGCCCTGCGCTCGCCCCACCGCGACGACCCGGCACCGTCCCCCTGCCACGGCGAGTGCGGCCGCTTCGGCCACGGGGTCTACGACGCCTCCACCGACCCCGCCCGCATCCGCGAACTGTTCGCCGCCGCACCCTGGGCGACGGGCTACGGGATCGCCTGCGGTCTGCCGCCGCACCACCTGATCGGCGTCGACCTGGACACGAAGCCGGAGGCGGACTCCTCGGCCGCCCTGCGCGAACTCGCCCTGCGCCACCTGTTCACGATCCCGCCCACCGTCGTCGTACTGACCCCGAGCGGAGGGCGCCACCTCTGGCTGAGCGGCCCGCCCGACCGCGTCGTCCCCAACTCGGCCGGCCGCCTCGCCCCCGGCATCGACATCCGCGGCGCCGGCGGCTACCTGGTGGGCCCCGGGTCCCGCACCCGGCACGGCGCGTACACCGCCGCGCCCGGCACGGCCCACCTCGCCCCCGCGGCCTGCCCGCCCGCCCTCCTGCGCCTCCTGCTCCCGCCGCCGCGCACACACCAGTCGGCCCTCGCTCCGGCGGGAGGGCACGGTCAGGGGCTCGTGCAGTTCGTCCTCGCCGCCCACGAGGGCCAGCGCAACACCCGCCTGTTCTGGGCCGCCTGCCGCGCCTACGAGGACGGCATCGGCCCCGCCCTGGTGGACCCCCTGGTGGAGGCGGCCCTCAACACCGGGCTGAGCGAACGCGAGGCCCGCGCCACGATCGCGTCAGCGGCCCGCATGACCGGCCACCATCCCTGACCCACCCGCCAGACGTGACGCGAGATCACCGCCCCGTCCCTCACCCCGCCCCCGGTCCTCGCCCCGGAACCCGCCCCGGCCCCCTCGGCACGAAACCCGAGAGCCGAAAGCCGAAAGCCCCTCATGCACGACCGCTCCAGAGTGCCGACCATGGCGCTGACCCGGGTCGTCCTGTCCTGCGGCCGCAGCGTCGAGCTCGCCGAGCTGCGGCTCACACCGACGTACGGCGGCCTGCTGGAGGACTACCCCTGCCGCCCGGTCAACGACCTGCGCGTCAAGGCCCTCCTGCACACCGCCGAGCAGATGTCCCCCACCACACCGGTGCACCTCGTGCCGCCACCTCGCGAGTACCCGCACCAGTACGCGGGCGCCTTCGGCCCCGTCGAGCTACTGCCGCGCGTGGCCTGCGTGGGCCGCTTCTCCTCCACCGTCCTCGACCCGTCCAACGACCCGGTGCGCTATCGCTCCGGACTGACCGTCATCTGGTTCCAGCCCACCACGGCCGTCCCGGGCCCCTGCGACACCCAAGCCCCGCTGCGGGACGTCGACTGGGCTGCGCTGGCTAAGGACTTCGAACTCTAGGACCAGTCCCCCGATCAATCCGACCGGCCACCCGCCCGTAGGGCCCGGCGCTCGCCGCTGACCTTGGAGGCGGGCAGCCGTCCCGCCTTGGAGCTCCCCGCGAGGCTGTCGCCGTCGACCGTCACGTCGAAGACCAGGTTCAGGCGCACCGGTTTGGTGATGGCCTGCCTCCAGGTGAGCCGGTCGCCGTCGAGGACGACATCGCCGAGCGGTACTTCCTCGCCCGCCCCGTGGGCGGTCCCGACGAGGACACCGTCCTCGCGCCGGAACTCGGCGACGGCCGTGATCCTGCCGATGGGGGTGGACATGGACAGATCCCAGATTCCTTCGACGGACATGCCGATGCGCTTCCTGACGTCGTGTGATGCGAGCAGAGTGAGGGTGAGAAGGAGAAGGAGAAGAAGAGAGGAGAGAACAGAGAGGAGGCCGTCGGGTCAGAACCGGGCGGGCTCCGGCCCCTTGTCGCGCCAGACGGTGCCGCGGCGCTCATGGGCGAACAGCTCCTCGACGGCATGGGCGATGCGAGGGCCCACCTCGCGTTCCAGCAGGTACAGGCCCAGATCCAGTCCGGAGGTGACGCCGGCGCCGGTGACGAGGTCGCCGTCGTCGACGACGCGGGCGCTCACCGCGTGGACGCCGGTGGCGTCGAGCATGTCCAGGCCCAAGTGGTGCGTGGTGGCGTGGCGTCCCTCCAGCAGGCCGGCCATGGCCAGGACGAGCGAGCCGCCGCAGACCGCGCCGACGGTCACGTCGGGATTTCCCATCGCCGCCTTCAGCAGCACCGGCAGCTCGGTGGTGAGGGTGCGGCCCAGCAGCACCGGGATGGACTCGTCCCGCTGTCCCTGCCCGGCCGCCCCCGCGTCGCCCCCGTGGTCCTCGCCGGGTTCCCCGACGCGCCCCGACGCCCCGGGGAGCAGGATCAGGCCGGGGCGGCCGGGATCGAGGGCGGCGGTGGCACGCAGCACCAGCCCGTTCGTACCGCTGACCACCTCCCGCGGCCCTTCAGCGGAGACCAGTTCAGCGGTCACCGCGCCCGGGGAGGCGGTGCCGCCGGCGCACAGCACCTCGTACGGGGCGATGACATCGAGCGGATCGAAGCCGTCGAACAGGACGATCTGGGCGTGCATGGGCGGGCCCTTCGTAAGCGAGAAGTCCGGCCTGTGCCGGGTGCGCCCCGAACGTAACGCGCCGCCACCCCACCTCCCAGTGGCAGTAGTGCCACCCTCCAACGGCATACCGCCAGCGGCCGAGGCAGCACCTCCGACCTGCGCAAAAGCGCTACTCCTTACGATCGGCCCTGGTCCTGTGAACCAGCCCCGCACTCCCTTCCAGCCATCGCGCGCCGGCGTACCCGGGATGCGGAAAGCCCGTCCACGCTGCGGTTCAGGCCCGCCACCGGGTCTGACCAACGGGACAGAAGGGTCTCTTCCGCCGCCGGCGGACCGGTAGCCTTCCACTGTGACCGACATCACCTCAGCCAGTCGGGCAGGGACGAGCGCGGCCCGTACCGGTTGGTTTCTCTGGCGCGTCTTCAAACAGCGCCGCTGGTTCCAGTACCTGCAGTACCAAGCCGTGGTGAGCGCCCTGCTGTTCCACGACGACCCGGACCAACCGACACCACCCCGGGTCAACGAGGCCGCGCGGCGCCTGTGCGAGATCCTCGACACGATCGCCGTTCCCATGGAGGCGCGGGGCGGCCTTCTCAACAAGTGGGCACGCTGGTTCCGGGAGAAGATCACCCACGGCGTCCGCTACCCGCGCCACGAGGGGCCTGCCAGACACACCTACTACGAGCGGCTGCGCGACTGGGCGCAGGCCGCCGCGCGGACCGAAGAGGGCGACGCGGCCCTGGACTACGCGAGATTCCCGTCAGGAGACGACCGCGCCCGCCTGTTCGCCGCCAGGGTGGTGGCGAAGACGTCCGGACTGCTCCTGAGCCACGACCTGCCCGACGGAATGAACCGGCTCCGCGAGAACATGGCGGCGGAGATCCACCAGGACCGCACCTGGACCCAGGAGGCGGCCGCCCACCGACGGCTCATGGTGGTGGCGCGGTCGGCCGGTGCCGGTCTGGCCTCCACCCTCCTGTTCGACGTGGGATTCAGCCAGGAGCTCTCCGGCTCGCTCACCATGGGCGGTCTCGCCGCCGCGTCCACGGCGGTCGCCGAGGTCACCAGTGGTGGCTTCGGGGGACTCAGCGAACAGATGAAGGCCGCTCGGCGTCAGACCCGCGCCTGGCTGTCCACGCTCTCCATCTGGCTCCTCCGGTACGTGACATGGTCCGAGGAGGCGACCGGGCAACGCCCCGGCGGCGACGGGCCGGAACTCCACGAGCTCGTCGACATCGTCAACGCGCTCAGGTCGGAGGAGGCCGGGCTCGAGCCCCCGGGGGACATCGGGTTGGTCAAGGACCACCTGGACCGCCTGATCGAGGTGGCCAACAGAGTGGGGGACCAGGATCTCGAGACGGCGTTGATGAACCTGCAGACCGCGGTCATCTACGACCCCGCGGAGATCCTCAACCCCCTGACGGCACTGATCACGATGGTCGACGGGGTCCCAGACGCCCCCGGACCGAAACCCGTCGCCCGCCCGGCCAGGCTCCCTCCGGCCCGCGGCTTCCCCCACCAGCACGGCCAGAGAGACCCACTGGCCGAGCCGGAACTCGACTGACCGAGCGGAGCACGGCGGGCCCATGGCACCAGTGCTCCCCCGCACCGCGGCGGCCCCGCCGAAAGCAGGGGTGGACAGCGAGAACACCGGCCCGTGTCCCCAAGCTTGTCAGCACCCGGGGCGACCACAGCGTAGCCCGCGCACGGACCCCGCGAGGACGACGGCCCCTGACCACAACACCTGGTCAGGGGCCGTTCATCACCGCGGTGGGTGTGGGATTTGAACCCACGGTGACTTGCGCCACGACGGTTTTCAAGACCGTTCCCTTAGGCCGCTCGGGCAACCCACCCACACGCCGGTCGTGATCGACGGCGCGGGACAAGGGTAGCGGGTCGGCGCGGGAGTACGCGGGTCAGTCGTCGCCGATCTTGGAGCCCAGGGTGAGTTCGGTCGTGCGCTCCTTGCCGGCGCGCTCGTAGGTGACCGTGACCTCGTCGCCCGGCTTGTGGGTCCAGATCTCGCCGATCAGGGTCGGGCCGCTGTCGATCACGCGGTCGTCGAGCTTGGTGATGACGTCGCCGGGCTTGAGGCCCGCGTCGGCGGCCGGGCCGCCTGGTTCGACGGGCTCGGAGCCGCCCACCCCCTGCTCGGTGAGCTTGGCGCCGTTCGTCGTCTCCTCCAGGGAGACGGAGGCGCCGATCTTCGCGTACACCGGCTTGCCGGTCTTGATCAACTGCTTGGCGACGAACTCGGCCTGGTTGATGGGGATGGCGAAGCCCAGGCCGATCGAGCCGGCCTGGCCGGTGCCGAAGCCGCCGTTGCTCGTGGACTGGATCGCGGAGTTGATCCCGATGACGTTGCCCTGGGCGTCCAGCAGCGGACCGCCGGAGTTGCCCGGGTTGATCGACGCGTCGGTCTGCAGGGCGCTCATGTAGGACGCCTTGCTGCCGCCACTGCCGTCACTGGAGGCCACGGGGCGGTTCTTGGCGCTGATGATGCCCGTCGTCACCGTGTTGGACAGGCCGAAGGGGGCGCCGATGGCGATCGTGGAGTCACCTACGGCTACCTTGTCGGAGTTGCCCAGGGGCAGCGGGTTCAGGTCCGAGGGGGCGTTGTCCAGCTTGATGACCGCCACGTCGTAGCCCTGTGCGTGGCCGACCACCTCGGCGGCGTACTTCTTGCCGTTGGGGAACGTCGCGCTGAGCTTGCCGCCGTCGACCGCCTCGGCCACCACGTGGTTGTTGGTGACGATGTGACCCTGCTTGTCGAAGACGAACCCGGTACCGGTGCCGCCCTCGCCGTTGCTGCCCTCGGCCTGGATGGTGACCGTGCTGGGCAGCGCCTCGGCCGCCACGCCGGCGACCGTGCCCGCATCACGCTTGACGGAACCGCCGGTGTCGGAGGCGGAGACCGTCGTGGAGCCGGACCCGTCGTTGTTCTTGGCCAGGGTGTAGCCGAGGCCGCCACCCAGGCCGCCCGCGACCAGCGCGGCGATCAGGAACGCGGCGACCACACCACCACGGCCGCGGCCCGACTTCGGCGCGGGCGGCTGGTACGAGGATCCCCAGCCGCCGGAGCCGTCACCACCTCCGCCACCGCCTCCGTACGAGGGGGTGCCCGGCGGCGGGGGCGGCGGCCAGGAGGCGTCGGGGGCGGAGTACCCCTGCGGCGCGGCCGGGCCGGGGGCGGGACCCGCGCCGTGGGACGGGGCCGTGCCCTGGGGAGTGGCGTGCTGCGGCGTGGGGGCCTGTCCGAAGCCGTGGTGCTGTGGCGGTCCCGAGGGCGCGGGGGACGACGGCTGGTCCGGGTGCGACGCGAGGGACGGCGGCTGGTCCGGGGACGACGGCTGGTCCGGGTGTGACGGCTGGTCCGGGTGCGGCGCGGCCGACTGGGCGGGGGCTGTGGGAGATTCCACCGGCACGGGAGGCGCGGACGGGGCCGGGGGTACCGCGGTGCCCTCGTTCTCGGTGCTCACAGCTTCTCTCCTCGTTCCACGGCTGTTTGTCGGTCACACTTCACACTCGTCGCGCTCAGCGCGCTGACGCGCTGCTCCACGGTCCGGCACGACGCGGATGTGCAGTGTTTTCGTATGCCATCAGCTTTTCCCACGGGCCGTCAGAGCACCATAAGCGGTTGCTGTGGGTCCACGGTCGGCCCTTATATGGGTTATCCAAGACTAAACGGACGCTCGGCCAATGACTCCGATGGCACGTCTACCCGCCCGTGGCACCAT
Source organism: Streptomyces pactum (assembly GCF_002005225.1). Lineage (NCBI taxonomy): Bacteria > Bacillati > Actinomycetota > Actinomycetes > Kitasatosporales > Streptomycetaceae > Streptomyces > Streptomyces pactum. The sequence continues at coordinate 4,493,765 of NZ_CP019724.1, read as the reverse complement.
GACGCGGTGACCCACGCACGACAGCACCGGATCCAGGTCGTCGCCCACCGGGGAGCCTCCGAGGAGGCACCCGAACACACCCTGGCCGCGTACCGGAAGGCTATCGAGGACGGGGCGGACGCCCTCGAGTGCGATGTGCGCCTGACCGCCGACGGCCATCTCGTCTGTGTCCACGACTGGCGTGTCAACCGTACGTCCAACGGCCGCGGCGCGGTGTCGGCGCTGGAGCTGGCCGATCTGGCCGCGCTCGACTTCGGCGCCCGCAGAACGCGGGAGTTCTGGCGGACCCGCGACGAGCAGCCCGACTGGGAGCACCGGCCCGAGGACCGGGAGGAGACCTCCGTACTGACCCTGGAGCGGCTGCTCCAGTTGGTGTCCGACGCGGGGCGGCGGGTGGAACTGGCCATCGAGACCAAGCACCCCACGCGGTGGGCGGGACAGGTGGAGGAGCGGCTGCTGATACTCCTGAAGCGGTTCGGACTCGACGCCCCGGCCTCGACCGCCGAGTCCCCGGTGCGCGTGATGAGTTTCTCGGCCCGCTCGCTGCACCGGGTGCGGGCCGCGTCGCCGACCCTGCCGACCGTCTATCTGATGCAGTTCGTCTCGCCCCGGCTGCGGGACGGCCGGCTGCCCGCGGGTGTCCGGATCGCCGGTCCCTCGATCCGGATCGTACGGAACCACCCCGCCTACATCGAGCGCCTGAAGCGGGCCGGTCACCAGGTGCACGTGTGGACCGTGAACGAGGCCGAGGACGTGGACCTCTGCGCCGAACTGGGCGTCGACGCCATCATCACCAACCGACCCCGCGCGGTGCTGGACCACCTGGGCCGCTGATCCGTCCGTGGTTCATGCGTGGCTCGTCCGTGGTTCATGCGTGGCTCGTCCGTGGTTCATGCGTGGCTCGTCCGTGGTTCATGCGTGGCTCGTCCGTGATCCACCCGTGAACCCTCGTCCGCACACTTGACCCGGCGGCCCGTCTACCGCATTCTCCAGTCTCGGCCACACCGACGAAATCCAGCCATGCTGTTACGGGGAGTGCTCCGGCGCGTTCGGTACGTGTTCGACCGTGTCGAATGCGTCACTGGGCGGCGACCGGCCGGTTTCCGGTCCAGGCCAGAGGGGCATCCACACGGTGGCGTGGGGCGAAGGAGGTCTCGGGGGTGGCGTTGGTGGTGGCACAGGAAGTGCCCACGTCGTCGAGCATGGCCGTTCCCCATGGCCCTGCGGGCGTGGGGAAAGCAAGGCACCGGATGCGGGAGCAGTTGCGCAGCGGGGGTGTCGCGGAATCGGTCATCGACGACGCCGTACTGGTTCTTTCCGAGCTCTTGAGCAACGCGTGCAAACACGGCCGTCCGCTGGGCGACGCCCTGGCCGGGGACGGCGATGTACGCGCCGCGTGGCAGGTGGACGCGGGCGGCAGGCTCGTCGTGGAGGTCACGGACGGCGGCGGACCGACCCGTCCGGCACCGGCGACCCCTTCGGTCACGGCACACGGCGGCCGCGGGCTGAACATCATCACCGCTCTCGCCGACGACTGGGGCGTACGGGACGACGCGCGCGGCGAGGTCACGGTGTGGGTCGTCGTCCACGACGACGTGCACGACCCGGACGCCGGGCACCGGCGCGACGACTTCGCCACCCGGATCACGGCACCGGCGGTGTCGGAGATCCCCGGCCTGGACTTCGCGGAGGCTCTCGAGGACCTCGGCTGACCGGACGGGCCCGCGCACGCTGCCTCGGCGGCACGCCCACGCCGCATCGGGGGCCCGGGCGCGCTGAGCCGACAGGCCGGGGCGCGGTGACCCGGCAGAGCCGCGCGAGCCGAGCCGACCCGGCGATCCCCTGCGCGCTGAGCCAGCAGGTCTCGCGAGCCGACCGAGCCGGCCAAGCAGACCGAGCAGACCGAGCAGACCAAGCACGGTGGCCCGCAGGCCCGGCGCGCTGACCCAGCGGGCCCGCGCGAGCCGACCCGTGGCCCGCACAGGGAAGCCAAAGGGAAAGCGGCAGGGGAAAACAGGAGGGGAATGCGGGAGGGGAAAGCGGCGGGGAAGCCGCACGGAGCCCCGTGCGAGTTGTCCACCGCAGGTCCGTTGTCCACAGGTTCCCGGCGGCCGGGGTGTGAACGGCTAGGCTCGCGCCCGTACTAGATGAGCCGCAACCGGGAGACACCCACGATGGCCAAGAAGCGACCCCAGACGAAGGCCAAGCGCCCGCAGCCCGTCGGCGGTGCCCGCGCCGCAGGCGCTGACGGCAACTTCCCGGTCGTCGGTGCCCGCGAGCCCTGCCCCTGTGGCAGCGGCCGCCGCTACAAGGCGTGCCACGGCCGGGCCGCCGCCCAGGCCACTACCGAGCTGGTGCAGCGCCCGTTCGAGGGACTTCCCGGCGAGTGCGACTGGGTGGCCCTGCGTGAGCTGGTGCCGGCGGCCACGGTCGGGCTGACCCTGAAGGACGGCCTGCCCGACGGCGTTCCCTCCGTCACCCTGGCCACGGTGCTGCCGATGGCCTGGCCGGCCCTGCGCCGCGACGACGGCTCGGTCCTGCTCGGCCTGCAGAATGACACGGCGTCGGGTGACATCAGCCGCGACCTCGCCGACACCCTCCAGCGCGCGCTGACCGCCGAAGCGGGTACGCCGGTGCAGGGCCGCCGCGCGCCGGCCGACGGTCCGCGGCTGCAGGACCTGCTCGACCCCGAGGGAGCGTTCGAGCCGGCCGTCCACGCTGGCTTCGAGTTCTGGGTTCCGGACCCGGAGAACGCCACGCCGGAGGTGACCGCGTCCCTGGAGCGGGCCAACGCCGCGGCCATCCCGACCGTCCGGCTCCAGAGCGTGGACTCCGCCTACTGGTGCGAGACGCCGGAGAAGAACCACCTGCGCTGGGTCATGCCGCACGAGGAGGAGCGGCTTCTGGACGCTCTTGCCCGGCTGCACGCCGCGGGCCGGTCGTCCCTCGGCGAGGGCACCCGTCTCGTCGGCTCCTTCCGCGCCCACGGGCTCACCGTTCCGGTGTGGGACCTGCCGAGCGAGGTCACCGCTCAGGACGTCGAGAAGCCGGCAGCCGAGTTCGCCGAGCGCCTCGCCGAGGCCCTGACCACGGACACCCCGCTCACCCACGACGAACGCCGGGCACGCGGCGGTCTGACCAACCGACAGGTCACCCTCAGCTAGCGCACAGCCTGGGAGCGGGCCCGGCTGACCGACCGGTCAGCCGGAGCTCCGGTCCGGGGCGGCGTGACTCCAGTCACAACTCCCGCGGAAGACAGGCCAGTCGGTGACCGGAAAACAAGAGATCGAATTTGCTAACCGCCGATCTCTTGTTACCGTTCGAGTAGCCCGGTTGCTGGTGCATCCCCCGTCGCCAGCAACCGGGTCTTTCCATACCTCCGGTCGCGCACCCACCGCGTTCGCTCGTCAACTCCCCGTTAACCCAGGCGAGTTGTCCCCGTTGCCGACGCGTCCAGCGCCACCGTCGCCGCCACCGCGCCTGCCGCCCACGTCGCTGCGGCCGGCCTCGTCGTCCTTGTCACCCTGGCCGGTCCCGTCACCCCCGTCACCCCTGTCGTTCCGGTTGCTGCCGCTACGCAGCACCAGCGGCCCGTACCCGGCCCGGACCGCGAACTCCGCGACCGCGGTGTACGCCGCCGGCCCGCCCCGGGTGCGCTCCCTGGGCGTCTCGCAGGTGCCCGGCGCGTCCTCGGCACCCACGGCGCAGCGCGTCCGCACGCTGCGGCCGTCGGGCCCCATCAGGCTCAGGACGGATTCGAGCGGGTCTCCGCTCGCGTTGCGGTAGTAGGTCCGCGCCCAGGTCTCCGCACCCTGCGTCACGACGCAGGTCTGCGCCTCGACGCCTTCGGGCGAGGTGAGTTCGGGGCCGCAGCGCACGGCGGTGGCCGGGCCGGGGGGCAGCGGTGAACGGGATGCCGCTTCCGGGGTACGGCCGGCGCCTTCGGACGCCTTTCCGTCCCCGCCCTGCGAGAGGAGACGTCCGGCCGGAGGTTTCTCGTCATCCCCGCCGCCCGGGGGCCCCGCGGACGCCACGGCGAACGGCAGCACGACCGCGCACACCACGACGCCGGCGAGCCCGTACAGCCGGAACCGCCGACGGTCCGGCCCGACGGCTCGGTCCGGCCCGACGGCTCGGCGCGACCTGGCGGCACGGTGCTGCCTGGCGGCGCGGTGCTGCCCGGCGGCGCGGTGCTCCCCAGCATGAAGCGGCATGGGGCGGACGATAACGACACGGGCGGGCGCCGACTTCCGCGCGCGCCGCAGACCCCTAGAACTCGGGCGCGCTCACACCCGTACGAGTGAGGGCGTCGACCACCGCGTCCACCACGGCCTCCACGTCGGGCACCCAGGGCGAGGCGGAGCCGGGCAGCGGCGCCCGCTCCCAGCGGACGGCGCCCCCGCCGGTCTCGGACGGGGGCAGCGCGAGATAGCCGCCCTCGCCGTGGAAGCGCAGGGAGCCGGGGACGAAGTCCTTGGCATAGAGCAGTTCACCCAGTTGCTCCATCGAGTACGGCCTGACCAGCAACGACCAACGGGTGGGCGAGGCGATGACCGGGCCGAGCCGCAGCCCCGCGCGGTCGAGCGCGGCGAGGGCGTGGGCGGCCGGCAGGGCGGGCAGGGAGACGGCGCACGGGGCGCTGCCCCCGGTGGCCAGGACGATCGGCGCGGTGGGCCGGTTGGTCCACCACCAGCGGACCATGCGCCCGTCGGTGGTGGCGGCGAGGAGGCCGGGGTCGAAGGGGTGCGCACCGGGCACCGTGCACTCGGGGTCGGGGCAGGCGCAGCGCGACCGCGACCGCGGGTCCGCCGCCACGCCCGGGAGTACAGGCCACTGCCATTGCGTCGCGTACGTCAGAGCCGCACCGATCAGCTCAGGCCGCTCGTCGTCGTGCTGGGACAAGAGCCTGCGTCGCCTTCCGAGGATCTCGCGCATGAGCGCTCGTTCCTTTCCGTTGCACGCCTGGCAACACCGTGGTCACATCACACCATGTGTCGATCTCTTCGCTGTGCGTAGCTGGTGGCGCATCACACCCCGCCGGGAGACATCCCGGCTCGGACACCTCCGTTGGGAGGCGTCACCGCCGAGGACATCACCGCCAAGGGCAAGGGGAACCCCTGTGGGTCGAACACTGACTGCGTCCGCGGCGGTTCCGTCCACACTGCGTCTGACAAAAGCATGGGCGTGGCGCGGGGTGGCGAAGTCTGGCGTTTTGCCGTCCCGCGTATTTCTGTCCGCCTCCGCCACGGGAGGATGGGGCACGGTCGTCGGTGGATAGGACGCCCGGGTCCACCGCCAGGTTCCGGGCGGTCCCCAACCACCCCTGGCCTTCTCCGAGTACGTACCCATCACGACCGCTGTGACGCTCCGTGAAGCACCCCCAGTCGACCGCAACAAGGCGTCCTCTAGGGCAGTTTCAAGCCAAATTCGTATTTCCGCAAGAGGCCGGGGAGGAGGTCACTCAGACCTCATGGACACCAGGAATCCCAGCAGGACAATGCTGGACATCTCCTTACGAGTGCGTGTACATGTGGAGACACTGCTAGCGGCGCAGAATGACATGGGGGTTTGCGATGCTTTTGAGCAGTAAGCGCCGGTCGGAAGGCCGGACACCATGAACGCCCCGCACCCTGCGAAAGTGGCCGGAATCGATGCAACGGTTCCGTCCCCCGCACACACTGTCGCGTCCACGGCCCCGGGTACCTCCCCGGTCACCGCGCCAAACACCACGGACACCTCAGAGGTCACGGATGCCTCGGCAGCCCCTTGTGCCGCCCCCGGTGCCCTGCTCCAGGACCGGCTGGCCGGCTGGGTTTCGGACCTCACGACGCTGCACGAACTGACCGAGCGCCTGGTCCGTACGGACTCCCTTTCCGAGGGCCTCCAGGAGGTATTGCGCGCGGGAGCCGCCCTGGTGGGCGCCCGACGCGGTCTCATCGTCCTGGAACCGGCCGGCGGACTCGGCCCGGACACCACCGTCGGCCTCGGCCTGGCCCGCGCCGACCTCGGCCACATCGAAACCGTCCCCCGAAGCGCCCTGGCCTACGGGCGGATCCTGGACGGACTGCCGGTCGGTGAGAACGGGATCGCCGAGCCCGACCTGTTCGCCGAGCAGGGCCTCGACCCCCGCCACCGGGAGGTCGCCGCCCGCCTCGGTTACGCCGCCAGCTACGCGCTCCCGCTGTCCACCGAGGGCACCGGACGCCTGGGAGCCGCCGTATGGCTCTACGACGAACCCGCCGAGCCGGATGAGCGGCAACGCCATCTCGCCGGCCTCTACGCCCGGTACGCCGCCCAGCACCTGGTCCGCCTCGCGGAGATCGAGCGCACGCGCGCGTGCATGTCGACGATGTCCGAGGAGCTGCTCCCCTCACGCCTGCCGCGGGTGCCGGGCGTCCAGCTCGCCGCCCGGCACCGCACGGGTCCGCGCGGCGGCGGCGACTGGTACGACGCGCTGCCGCTGCCGGACGCGGCGCTCGGCCTCTCCGTCGGGTCCGTCACCGGGTCCGGACCCAGCGCCGTCGCCGCGATGGGGCGGATGCGCGCCTCCCTGCGGGCGTACGCCGTGATGGAGGGCGAGGACCCGGTCGCCGTCCTGTCCGACCTCGAGCTGCTGCTGCGCCTCACCGAGCCCGCCCGCTCGGCCACCGCCCTGTTCGCGTACTGCGAGCCCGCGCTGCGCCGGATCACGCTGGCCGGCGCCGGGCACAGCCCGCCGCTGCTGATCGGGGAGCGGCGTACGGAGTTCGTCGAGACCTCCGTCTCCGCACCGCTCGGCATGCTCGCCTGCTGGGAGGCGCCGAGCGTGGAGTTCCAGGCCGAACCCGGAGAGACGGTTCTGCTGTACACCGACGGACTGCTGCACCGCACCGGCGACCCGGCCGACCGGGCCTTCGCCCGGCTGCACGCGGCGGCGGCCGGGGTACCGCGGGCCGAACGCCGGGACCCGCACGCCGTCGCCGAGCACGTCCTGCGCACGGTGCTGCCCGACGGGAAGGCGGACGCGGGCTCCGAGGAGGACGTCGTACTGCTGGCCGTCCGGTTCGAATAACGGACGCTGACACCCGGTACGCCACGGATAACGGACGGTCGCGCCCGTGTGTAACAGGCCCTTCGGCCCTGTGCCCCCTTCCGTACGACCGTACGATGGGGGTGGTCCAGTGCCGTATCAAGGAGGATGACCGTGGCGGAGGAGCTCACCCCGGAGAACCCGGAGAACCCGGAGATCTCGGAGAACCCGGAGGCCCCGGAGGAGTCCGAGGAGCCGATCAAGCAGCGCAAGAACGGCCTGTACCCGGGCGTGTCCGACGAGCTGGCCGAGAACATGAAGTCCGGCTGGGCCGACACCGAGCTGCGCGACCCGGAGCCCATCGCCCAGGCCGCCGAGACCGCCGCCCGCCGTGCCGCGCTGTCCGCCCGCTTCCCCGGCGAGCGCCTGGTGGTCCCCGCGGGCAACCTGAAGACCCGCTCGAACGACACGGAGTACTCCTTCCGCGCCTCCGTCGAGTACGCCTACCTCACCGGCAACCAGACCGAGGACGGCGTCCTGGTCCTGGAGCCCAAGGGCGACGGCCACACCGCGACGATCTACCTCCTGCCCCGCTCCGACCGTGAGAACGGCGAGTTCTGGCTCGACGGCCAGGGCGAGCTGTGGGTCGGCCGCCGCCACTCCCTCACCGAGGCGGAGAAGCGGTACGGCATCCCCGCCTCCGACGTCCGCGAGCTGGCCGACAGCCTGCGCGAGGCCACCGGCCCGGTCCGCGTCGTGCGCGGCTACGACGCCGGCATCGAGGCGGCACTGACCGACAAGGTCACCGCCGAGCGCGACGAGGAACTGCGCGTGTTCCTCTCCGAAGCCCGCCTGGTCAAGGACGAGTTCGAGATCGGCGAGCTGCAGAAGGCCGTCGACTCCACCGTGCGCGGCTTCGAGGACGTCGTGAAGGTCCTCGACAAGGCCGAGGCGACCAGCGAGCGCTACATCGAGGGCACCTTCTTCCTCCGCGCGCGCGTGGAGGGCAACGACGTCGGCTACGGCTCCATCTGCGCCGCGGGACCGCATGCCTGCACCTTGCACTGGGTGCGCAACGACGGCCCGGTCCGCTCCGGCGACCTGCTGCTGCTCGACGCGGGCGTGGAGACGCACACGTACTACACGGCGGACGTCACGCGCACGCTGCCGATCAACGGCCGCTACAGCGAGCTGCAGAAGAAGATCTACGACGCGGTGTACGACGCCCAGGAGGCCGGCATCGCGGCGGTGCGGCCAGGTGCCAAGTACCGCGACTTCCACGACGCTTCCCAGCGCGTGCTGGCCGAGCGGCTCGTCGAGTGGGGCCTGGTCGAGGGCCCCGTCGAGCGGGTGCTGGAGCTGGGCCTGCAGCGCCGCTGGACGCTGCACGGCACCGGCCACATGCTCGGCATGGACGTCCACGACTGCGCGGCCGCGCGCGTGGAGTCGTACGTCGACGGCACGCTGGAGCCCGGCATGGTGCTCACCGTCGAGCCGGGCCTGTACTTCCAGGCCGACGACCTGACCGTGCCCGAGGAGTACCGGGGCATCGGCGTCCGCATCGAGGACGACATCCTCGTCACCGCGGACGGCAACCGGAACCTGTCCGCCGGGCTGCCGCGCCGGTCGGACGAGGTCGAGGAGTGGATGGCGGCGCTGAAGGGCTGACCTTCGACTCGATGGCCGGGTACCTCACGGGGCACCCGGCCATCGGTACCTCACGGGGCACCCGGTCTTCGGTACCTCCTGGGGCGCCCGGTCTTCGGTACCTCCTGGGGGGCCCACCCGGCCCGTCGCGGTGCGCCGTACGGGAGGGCCGTCCGACCCCGGCCGCGACCGCCGACGCCCCGGCGGCGTCCGGACCCGTACGGCGGCCGGGAGCGGCTGGGAACCGAACTGCCGTCAGGCCGCTACCAGCTCAACCCGCAGCAGCTCAACCCGCACCAGCTCAGACCGCCACCAGCGGCGTGCCCTCACGCCACTTGAGGATCTTGTCGAAGCTCACCACGGCGCCGGACCGGCCCGGCGTGCTGCCGATGTGGACGTGGTCGGCGAGCTCATGGATGAGACACAGGCCACGGCCGTCCTCGGCGTCGGCGGACACCGGTCTGGCCGCTCTCCCCGGTCGGCCGGGGGCGGCCGCGGGAAAGCCCGGGCCCGTGTCGGCGACCTCGATACGGCACCGCTCCCCGTCGAGGTAGGCCGTCACGCGGTAGGCCTCCGAGGGGCCGCCGGGCGCGTCGTCCCCTCCGTGCTCCACGGCGTTGGCGCAGGCCTCGCTCAGTGCGACGGATAGATCGAAGGAGATGTCGGGGTCGACGCCCGCGGTCTCCATGGTGCCGATCAGCAGGCGGCGGGCCAGTGGCACGCTCGCAGCCTCGCGCCGCAAATGGAGTGACCACCAGATGCTCATGCTCCAGCCTCCCGGCCGCGGCTCGACATACCGTTACGTATTGCCCCCCGTACCCGGGCGTAAGCACTGCGTCCGCGTGAGACGGCCCATATGGCGGATGCGTCCGTGCCGCCGATCGGTGTATGCGGGACGGCCTCCCACCGATAAGTGATCTTCCCTTGCCTTCCGGCTCCTTCTCTTCCCTTCCGGCTCCTTCCCTTCCCTTCCGCTCTCTTCCTTCCTCTTCCGTCCTCTTCCGTCCTCTTCCGGTCGTACGGCATCTTGTGGACCTGCCGTACGGCGCCGGGGGTGCCAGTGCGATGATGGGCCCGCCATGACTGCCCCCCACCCGCCTACGGCGCGCTCCGGGAACGACCTCCGGTTCCTGCGGGCCGCGGTGTTCGCCGCGGTCTGCGTCGTGCTGGCCGCGGCGGGGCACACCCTGGCCTCCTGCGCCAGTGTTCCGCTGTGGTCGCTGGGCGCGGGGTTCCTCGGGGCGGTCGTGGTCGCCGCGCCCCTCGCCGGGCGCCGGCGCTCGCTGCCCGGCATCGTGGTGCTGCTCGCCGTCGGACAGACCGCGCTGCACGCCCTGTTCGGACTGGGCCAGCACGGTGCCACCGCGGTCACGGCGTCCGGTACGGCCGTCGCGTCCACCGGCGGACCGGGCGCGCTGTCGGACGCGTCGCTGGTCCAGCAGGCCGCACGGCTGCTGTGCGGGACCACCGCGGCGGCGATCAGCCCGGCCCAGGCCCAGCGGATCCTCACCGACGCGCGGATCGCCCCGGACGTGCCCACCGGTACGGCGCACCACCCCGCCGACGCCCTGGCCACCGCCGGGTCCTCGGCCTCGCTGCTGCCGTCCCTGCCGATGCTGCTCGGCCACGTGCTCGCGGCCCTGGCAGCCGGCTGGCTGCTGCGGCGCGGGGACCTGGCCCTGGCCCGGCTCGTCGAACTGTCGGCGCACTCGACCCACTCGGTGGCCGAGGCCGCCTTCGTCCGCGCCCTGCGCGCGGCGCTCTCGCTGGTCCGCGCCCTGCACGCCGGGCTCGCCGGTGTCCCCGGAACGGGTCCGCGCCTGCCGCACACCGCCCGGCTCGAGCCGCCCCGGCCCCGCACCACCGCACTCCAGCACACGGTGATCAGGCGCGGCCCGCCGCGCGACGCGTTCGCCCTCGCCGCCTGACACGACGCGACCACCATCCCGCTTCGGCCCATGGGCCGCCGCCCGGAGGGGCCGCCGTCGTGCGGCACGCGCGCGTGCGCGCATCCCTCCCGTCACCCGTCACCGGCTCAGTACCGGTGACCCACTCGAAGCGGAGTGCTCCGTCCATGAAGGCTTCTCGTATCGCCGCCGCCGGCGCCGTCTCCGGCATCGCCGTCCTCGCCCTGTCCGCGCCCGCCTTCGCGCACGTCAGCGTGCAGCCGGAGGGCACGGCCGCCAAGGGCGGCTACGCGGTCGTCGACTTCAAGGTCCCCAACGAACGCGACAACGCCTCCACCACCAAGCTGGAGGTCAGCTTCCCCACCGACCACCCGCTGGCGTCCGTGATGCCGCAGCCCGTCCCCGGCTGGAAGGCGGACGTCACCAAGTCCAAGCCGGCCAAGCCCGTGGAGTCGCACGGCAAGCAGCTCACCGAGGTCGTCACCAAGGTGACCTGGACCGCCGACGGCAAGGGCATCGAGCCCGGCTACTTCCAGAAGTTCCCGGTCTCCGTCGGCGCGCTGCCCGAGGACGCCGACGAGCTGGTGTTCAAGGCCATCCAGACGTACGACAACAAGGAGGTCGTGCGCTGGATCGAGGTGCCGCAGGAGGGGCAGGAGGAGCCGGAGAACCCGGCACCCGTGCTGGAGCTGGCCGCCGCCGAGGGCGACGCCCACGGATCGTCGGGGGCGAAGGCCGGGGGCGACACCGAGGCGGCCGCGCAGAACACCGCCGCCGACACCGCCGCCTCGTCCGACTCCGACTCCGGCTCCGGTGACGGCAGCGACACCACCGCCCGTGTCCTCGGCGTCGTCGGCATCGTCGTCGGCGCCGCGGGCGTCGCGTACGGCGTGCTGGCCGGTCGCCGGCGCGACTCCGGTGCGGCGGCGTAACAACGCCCGCGCCGGTGCGGCGGCGTGACAACGCCGTCGCATCCTCTCGTCCGGTGCGCGCCGGGGCCTCGGTCGTTCCGACGGACCCCGGTGCCACCGGAGCACCTCACATCTGGGACATTTTTCTATGCGCAAGAAGACGTTCGCCGCGGCCGCACTGCTCGCCGCCGCCACTCTGACCCTGTCCGCCTGCGGCAGCGGCAGCGGCGCCGACAGCGACAGGCCCGTCACCGTGGTCTCCGAGGACAGCAGTCAGCAGGCCGCCACCGTCCTCGACAAGCCGTTCGAGAAGCCCGACCTGGTCCTCACCGACACCCAGGGCAAGAAGTACGACCTCCGCGAGCAGACCGCCGGCAAGCCCACCCTGGTCTACTTCGGCTACACCCACTGCCCCGACGTCTGCCCCCTGACCATGAACAACATCGCCGTGGCCAAGAAGCAGCTCTCCCAGGCCGAGCAGGACAAGCTGCGGATCGTGTTCGTCACCACCGACCCGGAGCGCGACACCCCGGCCGCGCTCGGCAAGTGGCTCAAGGGCATCGACCCGCAGATCGTCGGCCTGACCGGCGACTTCGACACCGTCCAGGCCGGCGCCCGCACCCTGGGCATCTCCATCGACCCGCCGACCAAGGACAAGAACGGCAAGATCGTGTCGACACACGGCACCCAGGTCATCGCCTTCTCACCGAAGTCCGACGCGGGCTACGTCCTCTACGGCGAGGATGCCACCGTCGAGGACTACACCAAGGACCTCCCCAAGCTCATCAAGGGGCAGAACCCGTGAGGGGCCGTCCCGCTCTCGTCGCCGTGACGGTGATCGGCGCGCTGGCCCTCGCGGGCTGCGGCGACTCGGACTCCGGCTCCCCGGCCTCCGGCGCCGAGCTCTCCGTCGCCGCCGCCTACATACCGCAGCCGGTCTCCGACTCGATGGCGGCGGGTTTCCTCACGATCACCAACAAGGGCGACGCCGAGGACGAGCTGACCTCCGTCTCCAGCGAGGCCGGTGACGTCACCGTGCACGAGACGGTCGACGGGACGATGAAGGAGGTCGAGCGCCTCCCGATCCCCGCCCACGGTCAACTCGTGTTCGAAAGCGGCGGCAACCACCTGATGTTCGAGAAGCTGAAGCAGCAGCCCAAGCAGGGTCAGACGGTCTCCGTCGAGCTGCATTTCGCCCACTCCGACCCCGTCACGGTCAAGCTGCCCGTGAAGGCGGCCACCTACCGGCCCGCCAATGGGCACTCCGGACATTGAGGGAGGGACCACCTTGACGCAGACCATCGCCCCGCGCGCCCGGACCCTGGTGCTGCTGCTCCTGGCCGCGGCCTGCGTGCTGCTCGCCGGCGCCGGTCCGGCCTCCGCGCACGCCGCGCTGACCGGCAGCGACCCCCGGGAGGGGGCGGTGGTCGACAAGGCTCCAGCCCAGGTGTCGCTCACCTTCTCCGAGTCGGTCTCCATGGACGACGACTCGCTGCGCGTCCTCGACCCCGAGGGCGAGCGCGTCGACGAGGGCAAGCCGTCCGGCACGGGCGGCACGACGTACACCGTGAAACTGCACGCGGGGCTGCCCGACGGCACGTACACGGTGACCTACCAGGTCGTCTCCGCCGACAGCCATCCCGTCGCCGGCGCCTACACCTTCTCGATCGGCGCCCCGTCCGAGACCTCCGTCTCCGTCTACGGCACGGAAGCGGGCGGCGGGGTCGTCGGCTGGCTGTACGGCCTCGGCCGGTACCTGTCGTACGCCGGGTTCACCGTGCTGGTGGGCGGCGCCGCCTTCGTCCTCGCCTGCTGGCCGCGCGGCTCCGGCGTCCGGGCCGTGCAGCGGCTCGTCGTCTCCGGATGGCTCACGCTGACCGCCGCGACGCTCGTGCTGCTCCTGCTGCGCGGCTCCTACACCCGCTCCGGTCAGTTCGGTGACGTCTTCGACCTGAACCTGCTCGGCGAGGCGCTGCAGACCAAGGCCGGCGCCGCGCTGGTCTCCCGGCTGCTGCTGCTCGCGGCGGCCGCGCTGTTCGTCGCCGTGCTCTTCGGCGCCTACGACAAGCGGGAGGACGAGGAGAAGCGGGACCTCACCTTCGGGCTCGCGGTCGGCGGGACGGTCGTGGCGGCCGGACTCGCGGCCACCTGGGCGATGTCCGAGCACGCCTCCGTCGGCCTCCAGGCCGGCCTCGCCATGCCCGTCGACGTCGTCCACCTGCTCGCCGTCGCCACCTGGCTGGGCGGTCTCACCACCCTGCTCGTCGCCCTGTACCGGGCCCCCGCGGACACACCGGTCGCCGCCTCCGCCGTACGGCGGTTCTCACGCGTCGCCTTCGGCAGCGTGGTCGCGCTGGTGGTGACCGGCACCTATCAGTCCTGGCGCCAGCTCGGCTCCTGGACGGCCTTCACCGACACCCGCTACGGACAGCTACTCCTCGCCAAGATCGGTCTCGTGGCGGTGCTGGTCGGCATCGCCTACCTCTCGCGACGGTGGACGGCGCAGCTAGCCGACGCGGTGCCCGCCATCACCCGTCAGCGGGAGAAGGAGCAGGTCGGGGCATCCGGCGGCCATACGTCCGAGCAGGCGACGGCCGCCGATGACCTGACGGCCACCGAAGACGTGACGGCCACCGATGACCTGACGGCCACCGAAAAGGTGACGGCAGCCGAGAAGACTTCCCAGACGGCGAAGGGCTCCGGAACGACGGAGGCTTCCGGGACGGCGAACGGTTCCGAAAAGGCGTCCGGGACGCCGAACAACCCGGACCGTGCCTCCGGTGCGGGGCACGGCCCCGACCGTGCCTCCGGTGCGGCGAACGGCTCCGGCGCTTCCCAGCGCGCCGCCCAGCTCGCCCGGCAGCGCGCGGCCGTGGACGCCGCCCGGCAGAAACGGCAACGGGACGCCGACCCCCACCGTTTCGGACTGCGCCGCTCCGTGCTCGCCGAGGCGGGCGTCGCCGTCCTGCTGCTCGCCGTCACCACCGTCCTGACCCAGACCGAGCCAGGCCGGACCGAGGAGGAGGCCGAGGCCGCCGGCTCCTCCTCCGCGTCCGCGTCCGCCCCCTCCGCCGGGGCGGTCACCCTGGACATGCCCTTCGACACCGGCAGCCAGAACGGCAAGGGCGTCGTACGGGTCGAGCTCGACCCCGCCCGGGTGGGCGCCAACGACATGCACCTCTACGTCGAGCGCCCGAACGGGAACGCCTTCGACATCCCCGAGGTGAAGGTCGCCTTCACCCAGGAGGCCAAGGACATCGGGCCACTGCCCGTCGTCCCCGACCACATCACCACCGGACACTGGTCGGCGAGTGGGGTGCAGATCCCCATGGCCGGCGACTGGGAGGTCGCCGTGACCGTACGCACCTCCGACATCGACCAGGTGACCGTTTCCAAGAACGCTCAGATCGGCTGAATCGCACCATGGCTGACCAGTCCATCCCGCAGGCCCGTACCCCCGAGGCGACCCGCGGGGCGCCCGACGGCTCCGGGCCGCTCGACACCGGGGGAGCCACCGCCCACGAGGGCATCTCGCGGCGGCGGCTGCTCGGCACCGCCGGCGCCACCGGGCTCGTACTCGGCGCGGCGGGCGGCGCCGCGGGTTACGCCGCCGCGCCCTCCTCCGCAGCCACGCCGCTCACCTCGCTGGGCAGCGAGCGGGTGATGTTTCACGGGAAACATCAGCCCGGCATCACCACCCCGATGCAGGCCTGCGGCCACCTCGTCGCCTTCGACCTGGCGGCGGGCGCCGGCCGCAAGGAGGCGGCCGCGCTGCTGCGCCGCTGGTCCGACACCGCCCGGCGGCTGATGGCGGGGGAGCCTGCCGGCACCCGTGACACCAGCGTGGCCCGGGACGCGGGGCCCTCCTCGCTGACCGTCACCTTCGGATTCGGGCACAGTTTCTTCGGCCGGACCGGCCTGGAGGAGCAGCGCCCGGTCGCCCTCGATCCGTTGCCCGACTTCTCCTCGGACCACCTCGACAAGAGCCGCAGCAACGGTGACCTGTGGGTGCAGATCGGCGCCGACGACGCCCTCGTCGCCTTCCACGCCCTGCGCGCGATCCAGCAGGACGCCGGGTCGGCCGCGCGCGTCCGCTGGCAGATGAACGGCTTCAACCGCTCACCGGGAGCCACCGCGCATCCCATGACCGCCCGCAACCTCATGGGCCAGGTCGACGGCACCCGCAACCCGAAGCCCGCCGACACCGACTTCGAACAGCGGGTCTTCGTCCCCGAGAAGTCCGAGCAAGCCGGGAAGAACGAGCAGGCATGGATGGCGAACGGCTCCTACGCCGTCGTACGCCGCATCCGCATGCTCCTCGACGACTGGGAGACGCTTTCGGTCAAGGCCCAGGAGGACGTCATCGGGCGCCGCAAGTCCGACGGGGCACCGCTGTCCGGAGGCATCGAGACGACCGAGATGGACCTGGAGAAGACGGACAAGGCCGGGAACCTGGTCATTCCGATCAACGCCCACGCCCGCATCACCCGCCCCGACCAGAACGGCGGCGCGGCCATGGTCCGGCGCCCCTTCTCGTACCACGACGGCTTCGACGCGGACGGCGTCCCCGACGCGGGTCTGCTCTTCATCTGCTGGCAGGCCGACCCGCTGCGCGGCTTCGTGCCGGTGCAGCGCAAGCTGGACCGGGGCGACGCGCTGTCGCGGTTCATCCGGCACGAGGCGAGCGGTCTGTTCGCGGTGCCGGGTGGGGCGGCGCAGGGGGAGTACGTGGGCCAGCGGCTGCTGGAGGGGTGAAACCGGCGGGGAGTCATCCCGGGCACAGGCAGGTGCGGGACGCGGGAGCCTCCTCTCCTTCTCTCCGGGCCCACTAGGGTGAGGTCATGCCAGCCAGTTACGCGTATCTCGGCCCCGAAGGCACCTTCACCGAAGTCGCTCTGCGCACACTTCCGGAGACGGCGACCCGGGAGCTGGTCCCGTACGTTTCCGTCCAGTCGGCGCTCGACGCGGTGCGCAACGGCGAGGCCGAGGCCGCGTTCGTGCCGATCGAGAACTCCGTCGAGGGCGGCATCACCACCACCCTCGACGAGCTGGTCGCCGGCCAGCCGCTGATGATCTACCGCGAGGTGCTGCTGTCCATCACCTTCGCGCTGCTGGTCCGCCCCGGCACCGAACTGTCGGACATCAAGACGGTCACCGCCCATCCGGCCGCCCAGCCCCAGGTGCGCAACTGGATCAAGAAGCGCCTCCCGGACGTCGCCTGGGAGTCGGCCGCCTCCAATGCCGACGGGGCCCGCCTGGTGCAGGAGGGCCGTTACGACGCGGCCTTCGCCGGCGAGTTCGCCGCGGAGCGCTACGGCCTGGAGGTCCTGGAGTCCGACATCCACGACGCGGAGAACGCCCAGACACGCTTCGTGCTGGTCGGCCGGCCCGCCCGGCCCGCGGCACCGACCGGCGCGGACAAGACGTCTGTCGTGCTCTGGCAGCGCGACGACCATCCCGGCGGCCTGCGCGACCTGCTGGGCGAGTTCGCCACCCGGGGCATCAACCTCATGCTTCTGCAGTCCCGGCCCACCGGTGCCGGCATCGGCAACTACTGCTTCTGCATCGACGCCGAGGGACACATCTCCGACCGCCGGGTGGCTGACGCCCTGATGGGCCTGAAGCGGACCTGCCTCCAGGTTCGCTACCTGGGTTCGTACCCGCGCGCGGAGGTCGAGCCGGCGGACGTGGGCGCCCTGCGGCCGGGCACCTCGGACGAGGCGTTCGTCGCTGCGGCGGACTGGGTGGCGCGTTGCCAGGACGGCCGTTTCTGACGGCCGGAACCGGCCAGTCCTACCTGCTGATTTTCGTTGTCCACAGGGATCTGCAAGTTATCCACAGGTCCGCTTCTCGACCTGGGGACAAGTCGACAACCAAGTGGGATTCAGTCGACAAATCCCCCACAGCTTCCCACTTCGTCCACAGGCGCACAGGTCACCCTTCGTCCACCTGTTTCTCGCCCTCCATCCTCCGGAGTGACACCGAGTGTCCCGTTTCCACTCGAAAGTGGGGGCGTGAAGGGTTTGCGCGGCCCGCTTCGGGAATTGGAAATGATCACTTCCCGCGAGTCCACAGATCTTTCGCACAGCCTGTGGATAACTTTTCCGGATCGGGGATTCCTGTGGACAGACAAGCGCCGCCGGAGGCCCAAGTCCCGGTCTCCACTAACGAATGCGGTCAACCCGCCGTCCACCTGCCGCCCCGTTCCGGGGAATGGATCGCCATTCATTGACCCGCGAGAACAGAAGTACACATGCCGCAATTCCCTCATAACGGAACGTGAGAGCGGTGTTCGCCCATAGTGAGTCGAGACCCGTCACCGCACACCGGTAGCCTTGACCGCGTGATTGACCTTCGCCTGCTCCGTGAGGACCCTGACCGTGTGCGCGCGTCGCAGCGCGCCCGTGGAGAGGATGTCGCGCTCGTCGACTCCCTCCTGTCTGCCGACGAGCGGCGCAGGTCGTCCGGCGTCCGCTTCGACGAGCTGCGCGCCGAGCAGAAGGGCCTCGGCAAGCTCATCGGCAAGGCCTCCGGTGACGAGAAGGCCGAACTGCTGAAACGGGCGAGCCAGCTCGCCGCCGACGTCAAGGCGGCCGACGCCGAACGCGACAAGGCCGCCGCCGAGACCCAGGAGCTGCTCCAGCGGCTCGGCAACCTCGTCCACCCCGACGTCCCCGTCGGCGGCGAGGAGGACTTCGACACGCTGGAGACACACGGCACCCACCGCGACTTCGCGGCCGAGGGCTTCGAGCCCAGGGACCACCTGGAGCTGGGCCAGCTCCTCGGCGCCATCGACGTCGAGCGCGGCGCCAAGGTCTCCGGTTCGCGCTTCTACTTCCTGACCGGCGTCGGCGCGCTCCTGGAGCTCGCCCTGGTCAACGCGGCGATCGCCCAGGCCACGGCGGCCGGCTTCACGCCGATGCTGACCCCGGCGCTGGTGCGCCCGCAGTCGATGGCCGGCACCGGTTTCCTCGGCCAGGCCGCCCAGGACGTCTACCACCTCGACAAGGACGACCTGTACCTGGTCGGCACGTCCGAGGTGCCCCTCGCCGCGTACCACATGGACGAGATCCTGGACGCCGACCGCCTGCCGCTGCGCTACGCCGGCTTCTCGCCCTGCTTCCGCCGTGAGGCGGGCTCACACGGCAAGGACACCAAGGGCATCTTCCGGGTCCACCAGTTCGACAAGGTCGAGATGTTCTCCTACGTCCTCCCCGAGGACTCGCAGGCCGAGCACCAGCGCCTGCTGGAGTGGGAGAAGCAGTGGCTGACGTCGCTGGAACTGCCGTTCCGGGTCATCGACGTCGCCTCGGCCGACCTGGGTTCCTCGGCCGCGCGCAAGTACGACTGTGAGGCGTGGATCCCGACCCAGGGCAAGTACCGCGAGCTGACCTCGACCTCGGACTGCACCGAGTTCCAGTCGCGCCGACTGTCGATCCGGGTGCGTGAGGACAAGAAGGTCCGCCCGCTGGCCACACTCAACGGCACGCTGTGCGCCGTACCGCGCACCATCGTGGCGATCCTGGAGAACCACCAGCAGGCCGACGGCTCGGTGCGCGTGCCCGAGGTGCTGCGCCCGTACCTGGGCGGCCGGGAGGTCCTGGAGCCGGTGGCCAAGTGATCGACAACGGCTCCGCCGCGAGTCCCGACGTCGGTTCGGCCGGGAATTTCCCGTACCGGCTGATCGCGACCGACCTCGACGGCACGCTGCTGCGCGGTGACGACTCGATCTCGTCACGTACCCGCGAGGCGCTCGCCTCGGCCACCGCGGCGGGCGCGGCCCACATCGTGGTCACCGGCCGCGCGGTCCCGTGGACCCGGCACATCCTCGACGACCTCGGTTACGACGGGCTGGCCGTCTGCGGTCAGGGCGCGCAGGTCTACCATGCCGGGGAGCACCGGCTGCTGACCTCGGTCACACTGGACCGTCAACTGGCCGGGGTGGCACTGGCGAAAATCGAGGCGGAGACCGGCCCGCTGTACCTGGCGGCGAGCCGTGACGGCCTGGACGGCGACGTCCTGGTCGGCCCGGGCTACGCGGTCGGGGGCGACCTGCCGGCGGTGCCCTTCACCGACGCCTCGGACCTCTGGTCGGCGCCGCTGAACAAGATCTACATCCAGCATCCGACCCTGTCGGACGACGAGCTGGCCGAGGCGGCCCGGCACACCGCGGGCGGCTTCGTCACGGTGACCATGGCCGGCGCGGGCGTCGTCGAGCTGCTCCCTCTCGGCCTGTCCAAGGCCACCGGCCTGTCCCTGGCGGCGCGTCGGCTCGGTCTGAAGGCCGCGGACACGATCGCGTTCGGCGACATGCCCAACGACATCCCGATGTTCGGCTGGGCCGCCCGGGGCGTGGCGATGGCCAACGCCCATGAGGAGCTGAAGGCGGTGGCCGACGAGGTGACGTCCTCGAACGACGAGGACGGTATCGCGGTGGTACTGGAGCGGCTGGCGGCCTGATCCCCGCCCCCGACGAGAAGCCTGACCCTGCCGCCGCCGAAAAGAAGAAGGAAGGCTTCGGGGCTCCGAGACCCAGCTCCAGCCGCACGGTCCGGACGGCGCCGATGTCCCCGTCGGTCGGCCCACGCGAGGCGTCTCGCGTGCTCGAAGCGGCCGCCCGATGCGTCGGCGCCGTCCGGCCTCGTGCACCACCACAGTGCCGGTACGGAAAGCCGGGCGCCACCGATTAAAAGCGGACGTACGCCGCGTTACCGTCGGCGCCACCTGCGACGGCGGCTCTTGCTGAAGAACCATCCGGCGGGCGGTTCGTCGGAGCGCCACGGTTGCGGCTCCGGCTTCTCGCGGCTCCAGCGGGCGGCGAGCATCCGGGCGCGGGCCGACGGCTCGGAGGTCCCGGCCTCGCGTATGAACTCCTCGTCCAGGACGAGGCCGTCCCAGGTGTCGTCACCGGCGCCGTCCGGGGTGCCGTCCCCGGCACCGTCCTCCGGCTGTCCGCGGCCGTTCTGCTGAGGTGTCCGACCCGCCATCCCGGTTCCTCCCAGTCCTGCGTCCCCCGTGTCTCCCCCGTGCGTTGCCGGCCCAGTGTGCCCGCGCCGGGGTGAAGGCCCCGTCAGGAGCGGGGCCCCGGATCACCGCATCACTCCTCCCCGGCGAGCGTGAGCGACCGCAGCTTCTGGCCCGCGTACCAGGTCGCGAGCACGGTGACCCCGGCCAGCAGCACCGTGGCGGTGGGCAGGCCGACGTCGGAGGTCACCAGGTTCCCGTCAGCGACCTTCTGGGCCACCGCCAGCGACCACTGCTGGACGCTCAGGGTGCGGGCGCCGGGCACCAGGGAGCCGAACAGGGCCTCCCAGACGAGGGCGTAGACGAGCCCGAAGACCACCGCGTGCCGGGACACCGTGCCCAGCAGCAGGAACAGCGCGGCGTAGGCGATGGAGGCGACCAGCGCGGCGATCGTGTAGGCGACGGCGACCTGCTGGCCGTTGCCGTTGAGGATCAGGCCGGCGAGCAGGGTGGGCACGGCGGAGAAGACCATCGTCACGGCGATGGCGACGATCAGCTTGGTGAAGATGATCGTCGGCCGCTTGATCGGCTTGGACAGCAGATACACCACCGAGCCGTCGTCGATCTCGGGGCCGATGGCTCCCGTGCCGGCGATGACGCCGATGATCGGCACCATGGTGGCGAGGGCGAATCCGCCCAGCACGTCCGCCGCGGTCTGGTCGTCGGCCCCGGCCAGTGCGCGCACCGCCACGGCGATGACGAGCAGCAGCAGGGGCAACGCGCCCAGGATGAGGGCCCGGCGGCGGCCGAGCAGGGCTCGGTAGGTGAGCCTGGCGACTGTGGGGTCGTACATTCTTCGGCCTCCTACGCCGCGACGAGATACGAGAAGACGGACTCGAGGGACTCGTCGGACGGCGAGACCGTGAGCAGCCGGATGCCGTGGTCGCGGGCGACCTTCGGCAGCAGGGCCGTGAACCGGCCGAAGTCGACGGCCTGGATGCGCAACGCGCCCTCGGCGAGGTCGACCTCGATGCCGGACGTCGACGGGTCGGCGATGAGCGCCGCCGCGAGGGCCCGGTCGTCGCTGGAGCGCACCAGGTAGCGGTGCGGCCGGTCGGTCATCAGGCGGCGGATCTTGCGGAAGTCGCCGCTGGCCGCGTGCCGTCCGGCGACGATGACCTCGATGTGCCAGGCGAGCTGCTCGACCTCTTCGAGGATGTGCGAGGAGAACAGCACCGTGCGGCCCTCGTCGCCCATGCGCCGGAGCAGGTTCATGAGCTGCATGCGCTGGCGCGGGTCCATACCGTTGAAGGGCTCGTCCAGCAGGAGCAGCGAGGGGTTGTGGACGAGGGCGCTCGCCATCTTCACGCGCTGCCGCATGCCCTTGGAGTACGTGGCGATCTTCCGGTCCTGCGCGTACTCCATCTCGACCGTGGCGAGCGCTTCGTGGGCCGCCTTGGCGCCGAGGCCGTGCAGCTCGGCGTTGGCGAGGACGAACTCGCGGCCGGTGAGGAAGTCGTACATCGCCTCGCGCTCGGGGACGACGCCTATGTGCTGGTAGATGGCCTCGTTGCGCCAGACGGGCCGGCCGTCGAGGGTGACGGTGCCGGTGGAGGGGGCGAGGAAGCCGCCCATCATGTTGATGAGGGTGGACTTCCCCGCGCCGTTGGGCCCGAGGAGGCCGGTGACGCCGGGGCCGATCGTCATGGTGATGTCGTTGACGGCGACCACGTTGCCGAACCAGCGGGAGACGTGGTCGATGTTCAGCGTGGTCACAGTCCCACCTTCTTGTAGCGGCGCACCAGCAGGCCGTAGGCGCCGGCGATGAGGCCCAGGGTGACGAGGACGTAGACCGCGCCCTCGCCGTTGCTCGGACCGACCCCGCCGGGGAAGGCCGAGGTGGCGCCCAGGAAGGCGGACTGCACGCCGTCGATGAGGGTGACCGGCGAGAACAGGCCGATCCAGGCGACGGCCCCGGAACTGCCCTGGACGTCCGCGATGGCCTGGAGCGTGGAGACCGCTCCGTAGGTGATGGTGAGGACGGCGATGACGGCCGCGATGCCGAAGCCGCGGCGCGGGGTGACCGACGCGACGACCAAGCCGAGGCCGGCGAAGAGCAACGAGAGCAGTGCCACGGAGACGAGTCCCTGTGCGAACCCCTTGGTCTGGTCCGCGAAGTCGAGTTTGGCGAGCAGCGCGCCCACGTAGAGCACCACCAGGGGGGCGGCGGTGAGGATGAACAGCGCCGAGGCCAGCGCCGCGTACTTGGCGCGGACGTAGTCGGCGGTCTCGATCGGCCGCGAGAAGTACAGCGGCACGGTCTTGAAGCGCAGGTCGCGCGAGACGGACTGGGGGGCTTGCGAGGCGACGTAGAGGCTGATGACGGCCTGCAGGACGATCGCGTAGCGCGTGTAGTCCAGGGGCAGGTCGTTCGCCTTGGTGGCGACGGCGACGGCGACCATGATGGCCGCGGGCAGGCACATCACCACGAAGAGCAGCATCGGCAGCACCTTGGACTTGGCCGAGCGGCCGAGGCCGTAGGCACCGCGCAGGGACTGCGAGTACAGCGAGCGGCGGGCGTAGGCGCGGCCGAGGCGGGGGCCGTCGTAGCTGCGGTAGCCGATGTTGTGGATGCGGGTCTGGTCACCCGGGACCGTGGCTGTGGGCTGTTCAGTTGCCAT
Organism: Streptomyces pactum; assembly: GCF_002005225.1. NCBI lineage: Bacteria > Bacillati > Actinomycetota > Actinomycetes > Kitasatosporales > Streptomycetaceae > Streptomyces > Streptomyces pactum. The sequence continues at coordinate 4,470,646 of NZ_CP019724.1, read as the reverse complement.
GGCCGACCGCCTCCTTCCGTTCTGCGTCGCTGTCCGTGAAGACCTCCGAGATGTGGTGCCGGCGCTGCTCCATGCGCACCAGACCGAGGCCGAGGTCGGCGATGACGTCTCTGACCAGGTCGTAGGTCTCTTCGCCCGCCGCGGTGAGCAGCAGGACGTGGCCGGCGCCGGGCAGGCCGCTGCCGTCCTGGACGGTCACTCCGCGCGCGTCGAGCGCGTCGCGCACCGCGCGGGTGCCGTCGGGGTGCTCGTCGGTGTCGGTGACCTCGATCGCGAGGGTGGTCGTGGTCTGGGTGAAGTCCGTGGTGGAGCTGGAGCGCAGCAGCTTGCCGCCGTCCACGACGACTACGTGGTCGCAGGTGCGTTCCAGTTCGCCCAGCAGGTGCGAGGTGACCAGGACGGAGATGCCGAAGTCGGTGTAGATGCGGCGGATGAGGCCGAGCATCTCGTCGCGGCCGACCGGGTCGAGGCCGTTGGTGGGCTCGTCGAGGAAGACTAGCTGCGGGTCGTGCACGAGTGCCTGCGCGAGCTTCACGCGCTGCTTCATGCCGGTCGAGTAGCCGCCGATGGGCCGGTAGCGCTCCTCGTACAGTCCGACGTGGCGCAGGGTGTCGGCGGTGCGTTCGCGGGCGGCGGTGGGCGGCAGGCCGGACATGCGTGCCATATGGACGACGAACTCGGTGGCCGAGACGTCGGGCGGCAGGCAGTCGTGTTCCGGCATGTAGCCGACTCGCTCGCGGATGTCGGCGCCCTTGGTGGCGACATCGAGTCCGAGCACTTCGGCCCGGCCCTCGGTGGCGGGAGACAGACCCAGCAGGATCTTGATCAGGGTGGACTTGCCGGCGCCGTTGGCACCGACGAGTCCGGTCACACCGGGTCCGACGTCCACGGAGAGCCGGTCGAGCGCGGTCACCCGGGGGAACCGCTTGCTCAGGCTTTCGGTCGCGATCACAGTCACACCCATGACAGTAGTGACGGGCGCCACTGCGGTCATCAGACCGGAGAGCCGTCTTGGAGTCAGACTCGAGTAGTACGGGCCCGTAGGGGATGCCGTGCTTGAGAGCTACGGAGCGGTCTCCCGGGCCCGCGCGTCCCGCCCTATTGACGCCGGGTCTAACAACTGGGAGATTCGGCGACGTCACGTTACGGGCGAGTAGCCCGGTCGGCGCGGACCTCGCCCGGCTCGTGGGCGGGTGGACGGAGCGACGGGTGGAACGAGGTGGCATGACGACGGCAGTGGCAGCGGAACTCCGCACGGAGCTGCGGGGGTTCCGGCAGGTGCAGCGCCTCGCCTACGAGTGCGCCGAGGCGGTGGCGGACCGGCTGGAGCCGGGGGTGACCGAGCGCGAGGCGGCCCGGATGCAGCGCGAGTGGCTGCGGGAGCGGGGCGTTCGGGACTGGTTCCACCTGCCCTTCGCCTGGTTCGGCGACCGCACGGCGTTCACGGACTTCCGCGTTCCGCTGCAGTTCTTCCCCACGGGGCGCCGACTGGAGCCGGGCATGCCGTTCATCCTGGACATGGCCCCGGTGTACCGGGGTTTCACCGCCGACATCGGCTACTCCGGCTCGCTCGGCCCCAACCCGGTGCGGCAGCGGCTGATGGCCGACCTGGAGGCGCACCGCGAGCTGATCCTGCGCGAGGTGCGCGAACGCCGTCCGCTGCGGGAGATCTACGAGGACGTGGACCGGCTCATGGTCCGCCAGGGCTACGCGAACCGGCACCGCGCCTACCCCTTCGGCGTGATCGCCCACAAGGTGGACCGGGTCCGGGAGCGGCGCCTGTCCCCGCGCCTGTTCGGCTTCGGCACCCAGTCGCTCAAGGGCCTGGCCGGCGACGCGCTGCACGGTCACCGCGAGGGCTGGTCCCCGCTGTGGTCGCCGTACCGCTTCTCCGACCACCCGCCCCGGCCGGGGCTCTGGGCGGTCGAACCCCACCTCGGTTTCCGGGGCACCGGTGCGAAGTTCGAGGAGATCCTCGTCGTCACCGACTCCGCGGATCCCGAGCAGAGCGCCTTCTGGCTGGACGACGATCTGCCGCACGTGCGGCGCTGGGCGGAGGAGAAATGACGGTCCTGGACGGTGCGCGGGAGCGCTGGGTGCGCACGGGCGGGGTCGAGCTGTGCGTGGCCGAGCTGGGCGATCCGCAGCAGCCCACGGTCGTCCTGGTGCACGGCTACCCGGACAGCAAGGAGGTCTGGTCCGAGGTCGCCACCCGCCTCGCCGACCGCTTCCACGTGGTTCTCTACGACGTCCGGGGCCACGGCCGGTCCACCGCGCCGAGCCCGCTGCGCGGCGGGTTCACCCTGGAGAAGCTGACGGACGACTTCCTGGCCGTGGCGGACGCCGTCAGCCCCGGCCGGCCCGTGCACCTGGTGGGCCACGACTGGGGCTCGGTGCAGTCCTGGGAGTTCGTGACGGTCAGGCGTACCGAGGGCCGCATCGCCTCCTTCACCTCGATGTCCGGTCCCTCCCTGGACCACTTCGGGCACTGGATCAACAGGCGTCTCAGGCGCCCCACCCCGCGCCGGGTCGGCCAGCTCCTCGGCCAGGGCGCCAAGTCCTGGTACGTCTACCTGCTGCACACGCCCGTACTGCCCGAACTGGCCTGGCGCGGCCCCCTCGGCAAGCGCTGGCCGGGCATCCTCCGGCGCGTCGAGAAGGTGCCCGGCGGTGACTACCCGACCCCGTCCCTGCCGACGGACGCGGCGCACGGGGCGTGGCTGTACCGGGACAACGTCCGGCCCCGGCTGCGCCGGCCGCGCGACGACGCCTACGCGCACGCGCCCGTGCAGCTCATCACGCCCCTCGGCGACGCGTTCCTGTCGGAGCGGCTCTACGACGAGCTGGAGCTGTGGGCGCCGCGGCTGACCCGCCGCACACTGACCGCCAAGCACTGGGTGCCGCGCACCCGGCCGGACCGGCTGGCGGACTGGATCACGGAGTTCGTCACCGCCGTCGACGGCGGGCGGTCCGAGGTCGCGGCGAGCGGGAAGTACGCCGACCGCTTCGGTGGGCAGCTCGTGCTGGTCACCGGCGCGGGCAACGGCATCGGGCGGGCGACGGCGTTCGCGTTCGCCGAGGCCGGCGCGCGCGTGGTGGCCGTCGACCGGGACACCGAGTCCGCCGCCCGCACGGCGGAGCTGTCCCGGTTGATCGGTGCGCCGGCGGCCTGGGCGGAGACCGCCGACGTCTCCGACGAGCAGGCCATGGAGAAGCTCGCGGCCAAGGTCGCCGCCGAGTACGGCGTGGTGGACATCCTCGTGAACAACGCCGGGATCGGCATGTCCGGCTCCTTCTTCGACACCACGCCGGAGGACTGGAAGAAGGTCCTCGACGTCAATCTGTGGGGAGTGATCCACGGCTGCCGCCTGTTCGGCCGGCAGATGGCGGAGCGCGGGCAGGGCGGCCACATCGTCAACACCGCGTCGGCGGCGGCCTTCCAGCCCTCCAGGGCACTGCCCGCCTACAGCACGTCCAAGGCGGCGGTGCTGATGCTGAGCGAGTGCCTGCGCGCCGAGCTGGCCGGGCAGGGGATCGGTGTCACGGCGATCTGCCCGGGTCTCGTCAACACCAACATCACCTCCACGGCGCACTTCGCGGGGGTCGACGCCGACGAGGAGAAGCGACGGCAGCGGCGCACGGCGCGGTGGTACGGGTTGCGCAACTACCCGCCGGAGAAGGTCGCCGACGCCGTCCTGGAGGCGGTCGTGCGCGACAAGGCCGTGGTGCCGGTGACACCGGAGGCCCGGGGCGCCCATCTCATGTCCCGTTTCCTTCCGGGGGCGTTGAGGCGGCTCGCGCGTGTGAAACCGCCGCTGTAGTTTCCACAGAAAGGCCCAAGCACCCTGTGGATAACCTGACTTGACTGTGGATCAAACCTCGGCGGCAAAACCGATCGCGTGATGCGTGTCTCTCTCGGCAGGCTTGGTCCATGCCACAGAAGAACAGGCGGGAACACAGGCAGGGGCACATGGACGACAGACGCACCCGCACCGTGAAGGTGTCCAAGTATCTGTCGAAGCACCTGCGCCACCAACCGGGGAGCATCGGTCTCACGCTCGACGAAGGGGGCTGGGTCGAGATCGACACGCTGATCGCCGCGGCTTCCGCGCACGGCTTCCGCTTCACCCGTGCCGAGCTCGATCACGTGGTCGCCACCAACGACAAACGGCGCTTCGCGATCGAGGGAACGCGTATCCGCGCCAGCCAGGGTCACAGCATCGACGTGGACCTCGCGCTGCCCCCGGCGGCCCCGCCGCCCTATCTCTTCCACGGCACCGTGGCCCGGCATCTGGACGCCATCCGCGCCGAGGGACTGAGACCGATGAACCGGCACGACGTGCACCTCTCACCGGACCGCGAGACCGCGACCAGGGTCGGTGCCCGCCGCGGTCGGCCGGTCGTGCTGTCGGTGGACGCCGCCGCCATGCACCGCGACGGACACGTCTTCCACGTCAGCGCGAACGGGGTCTGGCTGACGAAGAACGTGCCACCACGTTATGTGCGCTTTCCCGCCCGCCACTGATCCCGCATGATCGGTGGCATGAAGCAGTTGCCCACCACCCAGGCCGCTGTCACCGCTCTCCGCGCCATCGCCGCGCAGTACGCGGTGGAGATCGAGGTCACCGACGACATCGGCGCCGACCAGACCTCCCGCCGCACCGCCGCAGGCGTGGGGGTGACCACCGACGCCGACGGCTCCCTCCCCCACGAGGCGTTCGTCGAGTTCGGCGGAGTGCCCCGGGTGAGTGTCCGGCTCTTCTCCGAGGGCGACGCCCTGATCACCGTCGAGGACGTCGAGTGCCCCGACATCCCGCGCGACGACGTCCCCGCGTTCCTCCACTCCGTCTTCGGCGGTCTCGCCTTCGTCAAGGGGCGCCGCTTGATCGTGCCGCTGCCGGGTGACCGGACGCACAAGGAGTTCGTGCCGATGATCCTCCTCACCCCGTGGCTGAGCAGTCGCGCACGGTGACACCGGTGGCTGTTTCACGTGAAACCGGAGGCGGCGGCATAGGCTCGGAGGCATGAGTCTGCGTCTGAGCACCGTGATCCTCCCGTACCGCCGGTGGCACGAAGGCGGCCGTTCGACCTGGACGCGTGCTGAGCAACTCGGTTTCCACACCGCGTACACCTACGACCACCTGTCCTGGCGAAGCTTCCGGGACGGCCCGTGGTTCGGTGCCGTGCCGACGCTCACCGCTGCCGCGGCCGTCACCGATCGGCTGCGCCTGGGCACCCTGGTGACCTCGCCGAACTTCCGGCACCCGGTGACGCTCGCCAAGGAGTTGATCTCCCTCGACGACATCTCCGGCGGTCGGGTCACGCTCGGCATAGGAGCCGGTGGCACCGGCTTCGACGCCACCGCCCTGGGCCAGGAGCCGTGGACTCCACGCGAGCGGGCCGACCGGCTCGCCGAGTTCCTCCCGCTCCTCGACCGGTTGCTGACCGAGGACGCCGTGTCGTACGAGGGTGACTACTACTCGGCGCACGAGGCACGCAACATCCCGGGCTGTGTACAGCAGCCACGGCTGCCCTTCGCGGTGGCCGCGACCGGTCCGCGCGGGCTGCGGCTCGCCGCGCGGTTCGGACAGGCGTGGGTGACCACCGGCGACCCGAAACTGTATGAGACCGGCACTCCTGAGCAGTCGGACCGGGCACTGCGGGAGCAGAGCGACAAGCTGGCCGACGCCTGCGCCGCGATCGGCCGCGAGGTCAGTGAGCTGGACAGGGTCCTGCTCACCGGCTTCACACCCGACCGCAGCCGGCCACTGGAATCCGTGAACGCGTTCGTGGACTTCGCCGGCCGGCACCGCGACCTGGGCTTCACGGAGCTCGTCGTCCACTGGCCGATCCCCGACTCGGACTTCACGGCGGACGAGAAGATCTTCGAGCGGATCGCCATGGAGGCACTGGCGCAGCTCAGGCAATGAGAGCCGTAGCTCACAGATGTGCGGACTCGTGCACGATCGTGCAGGCATATGCGTGACAATGACCGGGTGACCTCAGCGACCCGACAGTCCGAGCCCCCGGCCGCCGCCACCCGCCCGCGGCTCATCGCCACCGACCTCGACGGCACACTGCTGCGCGACGACAAGTCGGTCTCACCGCGCACGGTCGCCGCGCTCGCCGCCGCCGAGAAGGCGGGCATCGAGGTCTTCTTCGTCACCGGCCGTCCCGCCCGCTGGATGGACGTCGTGAGTGCCCACGTCCACGGTCACGGCCTCGCCATCTGCGGCAACGGGGCCGCCGTGGTCGACCTGCACGGCGGCCCCGGCGCCCATCGGTTCGTGAAGGTCCGGGAGCTGGCCCGGGACAACGCGCTGGAGGCCGTGCGGCTGCTGCGCGAGGCGGCGCCCGGCACGGTGTACGCGGTCGAGCAGACGTACGGCTTCCATCAGGAGCCGGCGTACCCCAAGCTGCACATGGAGGTCCCAGACGACCTCCTGCCCGCCGAGGAGATCCTGGCGCCGGGCGGTCGCGCCTCCGCCGAGCCGGTCCTCAAGATCCTGGCCTTCCATCCCGAGCTGGACCCCGACGGATTCCTCACGCTGGCACGCCTCGCCATCGGCGACCGCGCCAACGTCACCCGCTCCAGCCCGAGCGCCCTGCTGGAGATCAGCGGGCCGGAGGTCTCCAAGGCCAGCACGCTCGCCCTGTGCTGCGCCGAGCGTGGCATCTCGCACGAGGAAGTCGTCGCCTTCGGTGACATGCCGAACGACGTGGAGATGCTCACCTGGGCGGGGCGGTCGTACGCGATGGGCAACGCGCACCCGGACGTGATCGCCGCCGCGTCGGGGCGGACCGTCGCGAACAACGACGACGGGGTGGCGGTCGTGATCGAGCGGATGCTCGCGGACCTGCCCTAGCGGCCGGTCCCGGGTGCCCCGGCCCGGCAGCGCCTCCTGGTCCGGCGGCTCGTCCCGGCCCGAGCGCGCCCCGGCCCCCGGGACTCACGCTCCCGCAGGACTCCCGATCCCGTCAGAGCGGCACTCCGTGACGTGACAGCCACGGCACCGGGTCCAACGCCGATCCCATCTCCGGGGTGATCCGTACCTCGAAGTGCAGGTGCGGGCCGGTGGAGTTGCCGGTGCTGCCCGACTGTCCGACCCACTGCCCGGGACGGACCCGGTCGCCCTGGTCGACGGCGACAGCGGCGAGATGGGCGTACTGCGTGTAGTAGCCGCCCGCGTGCTGGACCACGACCTGGATCCCGAAGGCGCCGCCGCACGACACCTTCACCACCCGGCCCGCGCCGACCGACCGCACCGGTGTCCCGACCGGCACCGCGAAGTCCTGGCCGGTGTGCCGGTTCGCCCACCGCCTCCCACCGCTGCCGAAGGACGCCGACAGCTCGTACGCCTCCACCGGAGCCACCCAGGACCGGCCGGTACGCCCGTACGGCTGGTCGAGACGGACCGCTCCGGGACATGAACCGGCCGCGACCGAGGCGTCCGCCTGCCCCTCCAGCCGCGACCGCGCCGCCTCCAGCTTGCCCTCGACCTGCTTCTTCAGCTCCGCCAGAGCGGCGTTGCGCTCCTCCAGCGCCTGCCAAGCCGCCTGCGCCTCCGCCTCGTCGGCGGCGAGTCGCGCCTCGGCCCGCAGGCTCCTTCCGATGGCATTGCTCACCGCCAGATCCGCGCGCGAGTACGCCCGCTGACCACGCATCAGCTCGTCCGGGTCGTCGGCGAGGATCATCTGTGCGGTGAGCGGTAGCCCGCCGCCGCTGCGGTACTGGGCACGGGCGATCCGGCCCAGGTCCTCGTGCATGGAGTCGATCTTCTGCCGATGCCGGTCGAGCCGCTTCTCGTGCTCCAGGGCCTTCGACCGCTGCACCTCGGCCTCGCGCCGCCCGTCCTCGTACTGCTGGGTGGCCCTGGCCGCGTCCTCGTACAGCCGCGCCACATGCGCGCCCAGTGCGGGAACGGAGCCGTCGTCCTCGTCCGTGCCGTCGGTGGGTCCGGCCGCGAGCACGGCGAGCGCGCACAGCACCACCGGAACGATCCGTGGACGGCGACGAGGTGAGCGCATGTCAGCGATCGTGGCCCGGGCAGGGGCGCACGGTCTTGTTCAGGTCGTACGAGTGGGGGACCGGTTGCTGCACTCGGCTCAGTACGGCTGCTGCACATGGGGCAACACCACGTCGGCGGCGCTCAGTACGGCGCCTCCCACAGCACCGTCGTACCGGCGCCGTCCGCCCTGATGCCCGGGCCGAGCCGGCTCGTGCCGCCGATGCTCTCGGCACGGCGCTCGAGGTTGTGCAGGCCGCTGCGCCGGCCGCCCTCGGGAATGCCTACGCCGTCGTCCGCGACGGTCAACCGCACGCCCCGCCGGCCGTCCGGCAGAGTCGCCGTCACGTCGACGACCACTTCGATACGGGTGGCGTGGGCGTGACGGAAGGCGTTGGACAGGGTCTCGCGCAGCGCGGCGATGAGGTTCTTGCCGGTCAGCTCACCGACGGTGGTGTCGACCGGACCGACGAAGCGGTGCGCGGGCGTGAAGCCGAGCGGGACCGCGGCCATGGTGATCTCGCGCAGCACCTGGGTGCGCAGCCCCGCCGGTGTCTCGGCGGGCTGCCGCAGTGCGAAGACCGCCGAGCGGATCTCCTGGATGGTGACGTCGAGTTCGTCGACGGCCCCGCCCACCCCGTCGCGCACCTCGGGCACGACCGACCTGCGCTGGGCGCTCTCCAGCATCATCCCCGTGGCGAACAGCCGCTGGATAACGAGGTCGTGCAGGTCCCGGGCGATGCGGTCCCGATCCTCGTAGACCGCGAGCCGCTCCCGGTCTCGCTGGGCGTCGGCCATCATCAGCGCCAGCGCGGCCTGCGAGGCGAACCGGTCGCCGAGCGCGCGTTCCGCCTTCGTGAACGGGCGCTCGCCCCGGGCGCGGGGCATGACGAGGCTGCCGAGGACCCGCCCGTCCCGGCACAGGGGCAGCAGCATGATCGGTCCGTACGCGCGCACCGGTCCGGCTTCCAGGCGCGGGTCGGTTGCGGCGTCGTCCACGAACACGGATCGGCCCGCGAGCAGTTCGGCGACGATGCCGTTCTCCGACGGGATGAGCATGCCCAGAGCCTTCGTGGGACGCTCCGCCGCCACGGCCGCGACCTCCAGGCCGCCCTCGTCGGCAGGCAGCAGCACGATCCCGGCGGCCGCCCCGGAGAGCCGGCGGGCCTGGTCGGCGACGACTTGGAGCGCGTCGTCCACATCGCCGCCGGAAAGCAGCGCGGTGGTCACGGCGACCGACCCGTCGACCCAGCGCTCCCGCTGCTGGGCGGCCTCGTACAAACGCGCGTTGCCGATGGCGATACCGGCTTCCGTGGCCAGGACGCGGACCATGGCGAGGTCGTAGTCGTTGAACGGCTCCCCCGCGTGTTTGTCCGTCAGGTAGAGATTGCCGTAGACCTCGCCCTGTACGCGGATGGGGACGCCGAGGAAGCTGCGCATCGGCGGGTGGTGCTCGGGGAAACCGCACGCGCGCGGGTCCTCCCTCAGGTCCGTGAGCCGGACCGGCTCCGGGTCGCGGATGAGGGCGCCCAGGAGGCCTGTGTGGCCGTCGGGAAGGTGGCCGATCCGCCGGACGGTCGCGTCGTCGACACCGTGGTGCACGAAGTCGGCGAGGCCGTCGCCGTCCTCGCCGATGACGCCGATGGCCGCGTACCGGGCGTTCGCCAGATCGGCCGCCGTCTCACAGATCCGGTGCAGCGTGGAGTGCAGCTCCAGTCCGCTGCCGACGGACCGCACCGCGTCCAGCAGTTTCGGCACCCGTGACAGGAGCTCGGCCGAGGCCCCCGCACGGTGCGGCGGGGGGCCAGGAGGCGGTGCTGGGGGCATGACCCGAGCCTAGTGAGACCTTTTTGTTCAGGAAAGTCGTATTCGTGAAAAATTTCGAGAGCCCTGACACGGGCTGCCGGTCACTCCGCTCCCACCAGCAGCTCCGACGCGGCCTCCCGCTCCGCCATCGCCCGCAGCGGCCCCGGCACCGCGGCCAGCTCCGCGTACGTCCCCCGCTGCGCGACCCTGCCCTCGTCCATGACGATGACCTCGTCCACGGCCGCCAGACCCACCAGTCTGTGCGTGATCAGCAGGGTGGTACGGCCTTCGGTGGCGGCCAGCAGATCGGCGGTGAGCGCGTCGGCGGTCGGCAGGTCGAGGTGCTCCGCGGGCTCGTCGAGTACCAGGACGGAGAAGTCGGCGAGCAGCGCCCGGGCGAGTGCCAGCCGCTGCCGCTGCCCGCCGGACAACCGTGCCCCGTGCTCCCCGACCAGCGTGTCCAGGCCGTCGGGCAGGCTGTCGGCCCAGTCCAGCAGCCGGGCGCGCCCCAGTGCGTCGCGCAGCTCGCTCTCGGTGGCGTCCTTCCTGGCCAGGAGCAGGTTCTCGCGCACCGAACTGTCGAAGAGGTGCGCGTCCTGGGCACACAGCCCGACGAGCCGCCGTACATCGTCACCGACCAGGGCGTAGGCGTCCACACCCGCCAGCGTGTAGGAGCCCACCTTGGCGTCGAGGAACCGCAGCAGCACCTGGGCCAGGGTCGTCTTGCCGGACCCGGACGGTCCGACGACGGCGACGCGGCGGCCCTCCGGCAGCGTCAGATCGAGCCCCGCCAGGGCGTCCCGGTCCTGCCCGGCGTGGCGGGCGGCCAGCCCCTTGAGGACGACCGGGAACGGCGACGCGGGCGCCTGCCTGGGCGCCTCCGGCTCCCGTACGGGCTCCGGGGCGTCGAGCACCTCGTACACCCGCTCGGCACTCCTGTGCACGCGCTGCCGGTACTGCACGGCCAGCGGCAGCCCGAGTACGGCCTCGAAGGCCGCCAGCGGAGTGAGCACCACGACGGCCATGGCCACGCCGGCGAGCCGGCCGTCGGCGACCGCCTGGATCCCGGCCAGGGCGGTCCCGGCGACGGTCAGGCCGGAGATCAGCGCGGTGAGCCCGTCGCCCAGCGCGGTGGCGGTGGCGGCACGCGAGGCGATCCTGGTGAGCACGCCGTCGGCCCGGCGCGCCTCGGCGGCCCGCGCGGGCAGAGCGCCGGCGACGGTCAGCTCGCCGGTGCCGGTGAGCAGGTCGGTCACCCGGGTGGCGAGCACGCCGCGGGCCGGAGCGAGCCTGCGCTCGGCCCGCCGAGCCACGGCGCCGGTGACCAGTGGCACCCCGGCTCCGGCCGCCAGCAGACCGACCGCGAGCACGACGCCCGCCTCCGGCAGCAGCCAGGCCGTGAAACCGACCGACGCGGCCGAGACGACCACCGCGGACGCCGCGGGCAGCAGCCAGCGCAGCCAGTAGTCCTGGAGGGCGTCCACGTCGGCGACGAGCCGGGAGAGGAGATCGCCCCGGCGGCTGCGGCGCAGCCCGGCGGGTGCCAGGCGCTCCAGGCGCCGGTACACGGCGACCCGGGTGTCGGCCAGCATCCGCAGCACGGCTTCGTGCGACACGAGCCGCTCGGCGTAGCGGAACACGGCCCGCCCGATGCCGAAGGCGCGCGTCGCCGTCACGGCCACCATCAGATACAGCACCGGCGGCTGCTCGGAGGCCCGCGAGATGAGGTACCCGGACGTGGCCATCAGACCGACGGCGCTGCCAAGCGCCAGGCTGCTGAGCAGCAACGCGAGACCGAGCCGTCCACGCCGGGCGGCGGACATCGCCCGCACTCGGGCGAGGACGCCGCCGCCTTCGGCCTCCGCCGAGGGGGCCGGATCCCCGCTCGATGCCGGAGCGGTGGCTCCAACGGCCTCTTCCAGAGGACGGGCGACAGTCGCCGCGGAGGTGCCGTCGATCGCGGCGGCGGGTGCCGGCTCCTCCAGCCGCACCACCCGGTCGGCCACCTCCAACAGCGCCGGCCGGTGCACCACCAGCAGCACCGTCCGCCCCTCCGCCAGCCTGCGCACGGCCGCCACGACCTCTGCCTCGGTGGCACCGTCCAGGGCGGCCGTCGGCTCGTCGAGCAGCAGCACGGGCCGGTCCGCGAGGAACGCCCGGGCCAGCGCCAGCCGCTGCCGCTGCCCGGCGGACAACCCGGCGCCGTCTTCCCCGAGCGCCGTCCCCGCCCCCTCGGGCAGCGCGTCCACGAACTCCTGCGCGCCCGCGTCCCGCAGCGCCCGCCGCACGGCGGTGTCGTCGGCGTCGGGCCGGGCCAGCCGTACGTTCTCGGCGATGGTGCCGGCGTACAGGTGGGGGTGCTGCGGAACCCAGGCGACGCGGGCGTGCCACTGCGTCAGGTCGAGGGAGTCGAGATCGGCTCCCCCGATACGCACTCGTCCGCCGACCGGATGCACGAAGCCGAGGAGGGCGTTGAGGAGCGTCGACTTGCCCGCGCCGCTCGGGCCGACGAGCGCCACCGTCTCGCCCGGTTCGACGGTGAAGCTCACGTCCGCCACGGCGTCCGCGGCACGTCCGGGATAGCGGACGGTCACGCCCTCGAAGGACAGCGCACCGTCCGTCGGCAGGGGGCCGGTCCCCGAGGCCGGCACGGGCCTCTCCAGCACCTCGAAGATCTCCTCGGCGGCGGCGAGCCCCTCCGCCGCCGCGTGGTACTGCGCCCCCACCTGCCGCAGCGGCAGATAGGCCTCGGGCGCCAGCACGAGGACCACCAGGCCGTCGTACAGGGCCATGTCACCGTGGACGAGCCGCATGCCGATGGTGACGGCGACGAGTGCCACGGAGAGTGTGGCGAGCAGTTCCAGCGCGAACGACGACAGGAAGGCGATCCGCAGCGTACGCATGGTCGCCTGCCGGTACTCGCCGGTGATGCGCTTGATCGATTCGGCCTGGGCCTTGGCCCGCCCGAAAACCTTCAGCGTCGGCAGCCCGGCGACCACGTCCAGGAAGTGCCCGGACAGCCGGGACAGCAACCGCCACTGACGGTCCATCCGAGACTGTGTGGCCCAGCCGATCAGCACCATGAAGATCGGGATGAGCGGCAGGGTGCCGACGATGATGGCCGCCGATACCCAGTCCTCGGTGACGATGCGGGCCAGCACCGCCACGGGTACGACCACCGCGAGACCCAACTGCGGCAGATAGCGCGAGAAGTAGTCGTCGAGGGCGTCGACTCCCCGGGTGGCCAGCGCCACCAGCGACCCGGTCCGCTGCCCGCTCAGCCAGCCGGGGCCGAGCGCGGTGGCCTTCTCCAGCAGGCGGCCTCGCAACTCCGACTTCACTGCTGCGCTCGCCCGGTGCGCGGCCAGCTCGGTGAGCCAGCCGACCAGCGCACGTCCGCCGGCGACGGCCACCAACAGCAGCAAGGGGGTGCGGAGCTCGGCGGTTGCCATGCCGTGCTGGAAGGCACCCACCACCACTTCTGCGATGAGCATCGCCTGTGCGACGAGCAGCCCGGCGCCGACGGCACCCAGGACGACGATCGCCGTCAGGAAGAACCTGGTGGCGCGGGCGTACCGCAGAAGACGCGGATCGATGGGTTTCACGTGAAACAGGCCTTCCTGTCCGGAGAGCGCGTTTCACGTGAAACGTGGCACCGCCTCACGTGAACCACACCCTGCCCGGACTCAGTGCGCGGATTCGGCGATGTGCTGGGTGCCGATTCGCTTGCGGAACACCCAGTACGTCCAGCCCTGATAGAGCAGGACGACCGGCGTGGCGACCGCGGCCAGCCAGGTCATGATCTTCAAGGTGTAGGGGCTGGACGAGGCGTTGGTGACGGTGAGGCTCCAGTCCGCGTCGAGCGTGGACGGCATGACGTTCGGGAAGAGCGTCAGGAAGAGCATCGCCACGGCGGCCACGATGGTGACGCCGGACAGGGCGAACGACCACCCCTCGCGCCCGGCCTGATTCGCCACCAGGGCGATCACCAACGCGGCGACGGCCACCACAAGGGCGACCAGGCTCTTGCCGTCCCCGTTGTCGGCCTGCGTCCAGACCAGGAAAGCCAGGGAGAGCACGGCGGTGACGACACCGATGCGCAGCGCCATGGTCCGGGCTCGCTCGCGGATCTCACCGACGGTCTTGAGCGCCGTGAACACCGTTCCGTGAAAGGTGAACAGCGTCAGTGTGACCAGGCCGCCGAGGAGTGCGTACGGGTTGAGCAGGTCCCCGACGGAGCCGACGTACTCCAGATCCCGGTCGATCTTCACTCCGTGGACGATGTTGCCGAAGGCCAGGCCCCACAGGAAGGCCGGGATCAGCGAGGTCCAGAAGATCGCGGTCTCCCAGTTGCGCTGCCAGCGCTCCTCGGGCCGCTTCACCCGGTACTCGAAGGCGACGCCCCGGACGATCAGGCAGACCAGGATGACGAGCAGGGGCAGGTAGAAACCGGAGAAGAGCGTGGCGTACCACTCGGGGAAGGCCGCGAAGGTCGCACCGGCGGCCGTGAGCAGCCACACCTCGTTGCCGTCCCACATGGGGCCGATGGCGTTGATCAGCACGCGCTTCTCGGCCCGGTCCCGGGCGAGCAGCTTGGTGAGTACACCGACCCCGAAGTCGAAGCCCTCCAGGAAGAAGTAGCCGGTCCACAGGACGGCGATGAGTACGAACCAGACGTCGTGCAGTTCCATGACTGTGCAGCTCCCTCGGCCTAGTACGAGAAGGCCATCGGCTTGTCGGCGTCACGGAGGTCGCCGCCGATCTTCGTGGGCGGGTTGAGGTCGGCCTCGGTGAGCTCGGGCGGGCCCGCCTTGACGTACTTGGCGAGCAGCCTGACCTCGATGACGGCGAGGATGGCGTAGAGGGTGGTGAAGACGACCATCGACGTGATGACCTCCGCCTGGGAGACACCGGGGGAGACCGCGTCGCGGGTCTGCATGACGCCGTAGACGACCCAGGGCTGCCGGCCCATCTCGGTGAAAATCCAGCCCCAGGAGTTGGCGATCAACGGGAACGCCATCGTCCAGAGGGCCAGGAGCCAGTACAGGCGGGTGAGTCTGGTACCGAGCGGTTTGCGCAGCAGCACCAGGCGCGGCACCTCGTCCTCACCGGTCCGCAGAGCGGGCGGGAGCAGGAACTTCTTCCGCGTCAGCCACAGGCCCAGCAGGCCCAGGGAGAAGGACGCCATCCCGAAGCCGATCATCCACCGGAAACCCCAGTAGGCGACGGGAACGATGGGCTTGTAGTCACCCGGGCCGAACTCCTCTTGCAGCGCCTTGTTGGTGTCGTTGATGCCGGGCACGTACGAGTCGAAGTCACTGTGGGCGAGGAAGGACAGCAGTCCGGGAATCTCCAGGGCGACCTTGTTGTGGCCCTTGTCGACGTCTCCGTAGGCGAAGACGGAGAAGGGCGCCGGCTCCTCGCCGTCCCACAGGGCCTCGGCGGCGGCCATCTTCATCGGCTGCTGCTCGTACATGACCTTGCCGAGGGTGTCGCCGCTGACCGCGGTGAGCACGCCACCGACCGCCAGCGTCACCAGGCCGAGCCGGAGCGAGGTCCGCATCACCGGGATGTGCTTCTTGCGCATCAGATGGAAGGCGGCGATGCCGACCATGAAGGCGCCGCCCGTCAGGAAGGCCGCCGAGAAGCTGTGGAAGACCTGGTTGAGCGTGGTGTTCTGGGTCAGGACCGCCCAGAAGTCGGTCAGCTCGGCGCGGCCCTTCTCCTCGTTGATCCGGTAGCCGACGGGGTGCTGCATCCAGGAGTTGGCCGCGAGGATGAAGTACGCCGACAGCAGGGTGCCGATCGAGACCATCCAGATGCAGGCCAGGTGGATCTTCTTGGGCAGCTTGTCCCAGCCGAAGATCCACAGGCCGATGAAGGTGGACTCGAAGAAGAAGGCGATCAGCGCCTCGAAGGCGAGCGGCGCGCCGAAGACATCGCCTACGAAGCGGGAGTAGTCGGACCAGTTCATGCCGAACTGGAACTCCTGCACGATGCCGGTGACGACACCCATCGCGATGTTGATCAGGAAGAGCTTGCCCCAGAACTTGGTCGCTCTGAGGTACTTCTCCTTCTCCGTGCGGACCCAGGCGGTCTGCAGTCCGGCCGTGAGGGCGGCCAGCGAGATCGTCAGCGGGACGAACAGGAAGTGGTAGACGGTCGTGATGCCGAACTGCCATCGCGCCAGCGTCTCCGGCGCCAGAGCCAAGTCCACGTCGTCAGTCTCCTTACATCGCCACAGCGCCGTGGTCAGCGGCGGTTTGAGCGTGTATGTCACACCTATCTCGGGTGCAACCGGGACACGCTTGTGAACGCGTTCACATTCACAAGCAATTATGACGTACAGCTTTTCGACACCGGAAGGGGGGTCCCCTGTGACGTCAACCCCCTTGGCAAGAACTTCAACAACTTGTTGAATTCGCCGCATAAAGATACTGATCTCATGGCCTGCGGGGCACCTCACCGCAGCGCTCGACGACACCCCGACCACGCAGGCGCTCCTCAAGGCCCTGCCATTCACCTCCTCGGCCCACACATGGGGCGAGGAGGTGTACTTCGACACGGGTGTGTCCGTTTCACGTGAAACGGACACCCGGCAGGTCGTCGAACCGGGCACCGTCGCCTTCTGGACCGACGGCGACGCGCTTGCACTGCCGTACGGACCCACGCCGATCTCGCGAGGCGAGGAGTGCCGCCTCGCGAGTCCCTGCAACGTCCTGGGACGTCTCAACGGCGACCCGCGCCTGCTGGCGACGGTGCGCGACGGCGACCCGGTACGCGTCGAGCGCGTCGACACGTAGGACCACTACAGCGGTCCTGAACTGCCTACAGCCCCTTGCGGAACTCCTCCGACACCTTGAGGAAGATGTCGTTCGCCTCGCTCTCCCCGACCGTCACCCGCACACCCTCGCCCGGGAACGGCCGGATGACCACGCCGGCCTGCTCACAGGCGTCGGCGAAGGCGACCGTGCGCTCCCCCAGGCGCAGCCACACGAAGTTGGCCTGGGTCTCGGGCACCGTCCAGCCCTGCGCACGCAGCGCGTCGACCACGCGCGTGCGCTCGCACACCAGCGAACCGACCCGGCCGATCAGCTCGTCCTCGGCACGCAACGAGGCGATCGCCGCCTCCTGCGCGATCTGACTGACCCCGAAGGGCACCGCCGTCTTGCGCAGCGCCGCCGCCACCGGCTCGTGGGCGATGGCGAACCCGACCCGCAGGCCGGCGAGGCCGTACGCCTTGGAAAAAGTACGCAGGACGCAGACGTTGGGCCGCTCACGGTAGATCTCGACGCCGTCCGGCACCTCGGAGTCGCGGATGAACTCGCGGTAGGCCTCATCCAGGACGACCAGCACATCACTCGGCACCTGATCGAGGAACCGCTCCAGCTCGGCCCGCCGCACCACGGTGCCCGTCGGGTTGTTCGGGTTGCAGACGAAGATCAGCCGGGTGCGGTCGGTGATCGCGGCCGCCATCGCGTCCAGGTCGTGCACGTCGCCCGGTGTCAGGGGCACCTTCACAGACGTCGCGCCGCTGATCTGCGTGATGATCGGATACGCCTCGAAGGAGCGCCAGGCATAGATCACCTCGTCGCCCGGACCCGAGGTCGCCTGGATGAGCTGCTGGGCCACGCCGACCGAGCCGGTGCCGGTGGCCAGGTGGGAGAGAGGCACACCGAACCGGTCCGACAACTCGCCCATCAGGGACGTACAGGCCATGTCCGGGTACCGGTTGAACGACGAGGCCGCGGCCGTCACCGTCTCCATCACACCCGGCAGGGGCGGATAGGGGTTCTCGTTGGAGGACAGCTTGTAGGCCACCGGGCCACCGGCCGCTGCGGGCTTTCCCGGCTTGTAACTGGGGATACCCTCCAGCTCGGCGCGCAGCTTGGGGCTCGTCTCGCTCACCGCAGTCCTCCTCGTGACCACCACCGGCATCGAATACTTCTCACCCTATGAGGATTCGGCGCCGCTGCGTATAGGTGAGGTCAGACCTCCTCCGTCACACCAGCATCAGGGGCATCAGTGCACGAAGGCGCACGATTCGGGGGGCGCGCCACACATATATCTACGCGCCGGTGGCTCGCGCCGTAGCGCGCATCCCTCGTGCAGGTGAGTTGAGACCTCTTCGCAACATCCACCCCTTGGCAGGCCTTCACTGGTCGACACGTCAGGTAGTGGGACGAGTTCGCCCAACTGGCTTACTTTCCAAGGCCGTTAGGGCTTAATGATCATGCAGAAACGTGACTGTCAACGCGTGCATATGCGTCCGCCCTACCCCACCCCATGAGCCCTACTATCGGCTCGCCATGACAGCAGCAGGGAAGCACCAGGTGAGCCGCGCGGAAACCTCACGTCGAGGCAGTCGGCCGGGCCGGGCGGGTATCAGGGACGTGGCCGCCGCCGCCGGAGTATCCATCACTACCGTCTCCGATGCCCTCAACGGCAAGGGCCGACTCCCGGATGCCACCCGGCGCCATGTGCGCGAGGTCGCCGACCGACTGGGCTACCGCCCCTCGGCCGCCGCCCGCACGCTCCGCACCGGCAAGTCCGGACTCATCGGCCTGACCGTGACGACGTACGGGGATGAACCTTTCACCTTCACCGAGTTCGCGTACTTCGCGGAGATGGCGCGCGCCGCCACGTCCGCCGCGCTCGCCCGCGGATACGCCCTCGTCATCCTCCCGGCGACCTCCCGTCACGACGTGTGGTCCAACGTCGCACTGGACGGCACGGTCGTCATCGACCCGTCGGACCACGACCCGGTCGTCAGCGAACTGGTACGCCAGGGTTTACCGGTCGTCTCCGACGGCCGCCCGGCCGGCTCGCTCCCCGTGACCGCCTGGGTCGACAACGACCACGAGGCAGCCGTACTCGGCATCCTCGACCACCTGGCCGACGCCGGTGCCCGCAGGATCGGCCTGCTCACCGGCACCACGACCGACACGTACACCCATCTGTCGACCACCGCCTACCTGCGCTGGTGCGAACGCGTCGGCCAGGACCCGGTCTACGAGGCCTACCCGGCACACGATCCGTGTGCCGGCGCCGTCGCCGCCGACCGGCTGCTCGCCCGCCCCGACCGGCCCGACGCCGTCTACGGCCTGTTCGATCCGAACGGCACCGACCTGCTCGCCGCCGCCCGCCGCTACGGGCTACGGGTCCCGGAGGACCTGCTGCTGGTCTGCTGCAGCGAGTCCACCGTGTACGCCAGCACCGAGCCGCCCATCACCACCCTGTCGCTGAAGCCCCGCCGCATCGGCACGGCGGTGATCCAGGTCCTCATCGACGCCATCGAGGGGCTCGACTCGGATCACCCGGTCGAGCAGGTGATACCGACCGAACTGATGGTGCGTACGTCGTCGCAGCGCCGCCCGCCCCGGACGACGGTCAGCCCGCCGCGGTCGCCCGAGGGCGAGTAGGGCCACCGTCCGGGAAGCGGGAAGCGGGAAGCCGGGGCCCGGCTGACGCGCCCCCGCGGGTGCGACGGCGGCCCCGCGGGTGCGGCGGGGCGGCCCCGCGGGTGCGACGGCCCCCGGGAGGTGAGCCGACGGCGGTCCGCGGGTGCGACGCCGCTCCCGGACGGAAGCGGCAAGGGCTGCCAGAACGGCACCCGGCACGTCCGGGGCATGATCACATCATCGTTGCGGACGGGCGAAGCCCGCCCCAATCGGGGCGAAAGCCGCGCTGAACCGGAGTCCTGTTCTGATTCACCACCCCTGGGTCATCACACAGCGCGATCCGCATTCCTATGATGGGCCCACACACCGCGGGCCGCTGCGACCAGGCAGTCCGAAGCGGTGCAGATGCGGCGCGATGGTGGAGGGGTCGATGACTCAGGGGGCCGGTCAGGGACCCGAGGTGGAGCGGACGGCGACGGTACGCGACTTCAGGGTGCCCGCGTATGTGCACGAGACCGCTCCGTACGCCGCCACCGGCACGCACACGGGCGACGCCGCGCCGCCCTCCGAGGAGGAGCACGAGGAGCCCCTTCCGGAGGGGTACACACCCACTCAGCGGGATCTGCCCGTCATCCGTCGGGGTGACACCGTCCAGGTGGCCGTCGACCCCGAGCCGGTCCCGGTACAGCAGCCCGCCAGGGGCCAGGGCCCGCTGTTCGTCGTCGGCGACGTGCACGGCTACCTCGACGAGCTGCTGGCCGCCCTGCGGGAGAAGGGCCTCATCGACGCCGCGGGCCAGTGGTGCGCCGGCACCTCCCGCCTGTGGTTCCTCGGCGACTTCACGGACCGTGGCCCGGACGGCATCGGCGTCATCGACCTGGTGATGCGGCTGTCCGCCGAGGCCGCCGCGGCCGGCGGCTACTGCAAGGCGCTGATGGGCAACCACGAGCTGCTGCTGCTCGGCGCGAAGCGGTTCGGCGACACGCCCGTCAACTCCGGCGCGGGCACCGCCACCTTCCAGGCGGCCTGGCTGCTGAACGGCGGTCAGAAGACCGACATGGACCGACTGCAGGACCACCACCTGCAGTGGATGGCCCGCCTCGACGCCCTCGAAGCGGTCGACGGCCACCTCCTGGTCCACTCCGACACCACCACCTACCTCGACTACGGCCGCTCCATCGAGGAGGTCAACGACACCGTCCGCGAGACGCTCACGCGCAACGACGCGGAAGAGGTGTGGGACCTGTTCCGCAAGTTCACCAAGCGCTTCTCCTTCCGCGACGAGGGCGGCGCGGACGCCGTGCGCTCCCTGCTGGACACCTACGGTGGCACCCGGATCGTGCACGGCCACAGCCCCATCCCCTACCTGCTGGGCGAGGTCGGCTCCGAGGACGGCGAGGACGACACGCGCACCGCGGTCGAGGGCCCTCACGTCTACGCGGACGGGCTGGCCATCGCGATGGACGGCGGCGTGACCATGGCCGGGAAACTGCTGGTCCAGCAACTTCCGCTCGACGCCTGACCATTCACCGGACGGGTTTACACACGGCGGTGTCCGTACAGCTCGGCACCCAATTTCTGGAAACCCCCTGTCACCCCCCACCGTCACCGCTCTACCATCGGCTTATCCGTAGCAGGCTCCCCTCCGTTTCTGCCCGACGGCTCGTTGGCATGCGAGCCCCAAGCCCTACGGAGCATCGGGGGATGCACATGAACAGCGTTCCGCAGTACCTGTCGAACGAGGACCGCCGAGAGTACGAGCGGGTCCTCGAAGAGGCGCTGCGCTCCGCACCACACCGCCCGGAACTGGCCGCTGTCGGACAGCGGCTCAACTCCGAACAACTGCGCACCATGGCACTCAACGCCACCGCCCTCATCACCGCGGCGGCCGCGACCGAGTACCAGCACTACGTGAAGGTCCGCGAGGAACTACGCCACCCGGCGCCGCCCGCACGGATGTCGTCGACGCGTGAATCCGGCTCAGACGAGCCGGGCACGGGCACGGCGGGGCTCGCCGCCACCATGGGCGAGGTCGCGGAGGCGACCGGAGCGGGCGCCGTCGCCGTCGTCGCCGTCCTGGCACCCGTGCTGGCCGGTACCGCCGCGGCGATCTTCCTGCTCGTCGGCTACCTCCTGAAGATGCTCGATCCGGGGCAGGCCTTCGCGCAGACCATGCTCACCACCGGCTGGGTGTTCGGGGCCGTGACCGCGGTGGCGATCCTCGTCGCCGCGGTGGGACTGCTGCTCACCGCGCTGCGCAACCGCCCCTCCACCGAGTCCGGCCGCTACGGCGAACTCGACGAGGAAGTGGTCCGGGCCAGGGAAGCCTGGCAGGAAGCCCTGCTGGAACGAGGCATCCTCCCCTTCCTGCGGGAGGCACTCGCCGAACCGGGCACCACGGCACTGCACCGCACGGCACCGGCGGCGCCGAGCAGCCGTATGCCGCACCTCGGATACGGCCGCCCGGGGTTCACGAGCCCGGACGGCGGCCCCGAGGCGGGCCCGCGTCCGCGCTACTCGAGCCCGGACTACAGCAGTCCGGACTTCGGTGGCCCGGAACACCGGCCCGAATAGCCACCGGCCCGGGCGGGCGGCGGATCAGAGGATGCCCGCCCGGCCGGCGGCAGCGATCCAGGACGGGAACTCGGAGAGCAGGCGGTCGTACAGCTCCGGGTCCGGGACGGTGCTGATGTCGTCGACGGCGAAGAAGCCGACGTTGTCGACGCGGCGGCCCGGCAAGGTGTCGAAACGCTCCAGCACCCCGTAGTTGGACCGACCGAGCCCCACGAACTGCCAGAAGACGGGTTCCTCCACCGCTTCACGCAGCTCCCGCTCGATCTCGGCGTTGCGGTAGACACCGCCGTCGGAGAAGAACAGCACCAGGGTCGGAGCCGACGCCGGGTTGTCCCGGACGTAGGCTCGGACCTCGGCGATCACCTTCTGCTCCTCGTTCTGGATGCCGACGGCCCGCATGTCTACCTGCTCGGGGTGCAGGCCCTTCTTCCTGCCGCGACGGAAGAGGCTGATCTCCCCCACGCGTACGTGCAGCCGCAGCCACCCGGGCAGGTCGCCCAGGCGGAGGTCGGGCAGGCGCGCCGGGTTCGAAGCGAAGGTCCAGGCCTGCATCTCACCGTCGTCGTCCAGTTGCGCGGCGACGGCGGCCATCCGCTCCACGACGTCCGCGACCACGCCCTTGGAGTAGAGGAACGACATGGACCCGGAGGCGTCGAGGACCAGGATGACGCGCGCGGTCACACCGGCCGCCCCGTGCTTGATCAAGCTGACCGCTACCTGCTCCTTGCGCAGGGACAGTCGCTTGCGCATGTCGACGGGAAGGCGTTCCTCGCCCTTGGTGAGGCGGGGGCCCGCCCCGGTGTCGGCCGGCGACGGAGCCTGGGCCGGTGCGGCGGGCGGGGCCGGGGCCGGGGCCGGGGCCGCGGGCGGAGCGAGCGAGGCCGGTGGGGCAGGTGGGGCAGGTGGGGCAGGTGGGGCAGGTGGGGCCGACGGCATGGGCACCGGGGGAGTGTCGTCCACGGTGATCCCGAAGTCGGTGGCGAGACCGGCGAGTCCGGAGGCGTACCCCTGCCCGACCGCGCGGAACTTCCACTTCCCCTGGCGCCGGTACAGCTCGCCGCCGACAAGGGCGGTCTCCGTCCCGGCAGACATGTCGAACCGGGCCAGCTCGGTGCGGGTCCCGGCGTCCAGCAGTCGCAGTGACAGGCCCGGGACCTGACCGAAGGTCCCGCCGTCCGCCGAGGCGCACAGGACGATGCGGTCGACGGCCGGTTCCACCAAGCGCAGGTCCACCTCGATGACGTCGGTCGTGACACCCGCGGCGGCACCGGAGCCGCCCTGCTTGCCCAGGTGTCCCACCGCGTCGGACGCGTGGCGGGGCTGGTTGTAGAAGACGAAGTCGCCGTCGTCCCGCACACGTCCGGCCGAGGTGAGCAGCAGCGCGGAGGCGTCGACCTCGGGGACGCCCGGTCCGGCGGACCAGACGAGTTCGACGCGCACCGCGGGGGAGTCGACGGCGAGGTTGGCGCCCTTGCTCAGGGAGGTGGCTGTCATGCGCCCAGTCTGCCGAGCGCGCTCCTGGGTGGGGAGGGGGCAGGCCCGGCGGCCTGTCCGGACGATCACTCGTCCCCGGAGCCGGCATGGGTCAGACGCAGCAGTTCCTCACCGGTCGCGTACAGCTCGACCAGCAGCGATCGCAGGGTCCGGCCCGCCTCCGTCAGCTCGTACCGAGTCCGCACGGGAAAGCCGGGCAGCCGCTCGGCCTGCACCAGGCCCCGTTCCTGGAGGGCGCGGAGCCGTTCGCTGAGCACCTTGGCCGACAGCTCGGGGAGCAGCGTCCGCAGCTCCGTGAAACCTCGGGGGCCACCCATCAGTTCGCGTAGCAGCAGGGTGGTCCAGCGCCCCGAAACCGCGGCGAGAGCGACCTCGACCGGGCAGCCGGGCTCGGGGCGGCGGGTACGGCCCCGCGGACCTGGAACCAGCTCCGCGTCCCACGCGTGGGTTTCCGTTTGGTGACCCATGTCGAGCGGCTGTTCGCTTGCCACATGACGCATTCCCCCAGTGTGCCCCTGGCCCGCCGTGCCACCGATCACCCCCTCGTTTTCGCCAAAGCCTTCAACACCTTCGATCCCGCGGCCCTCGACCGGCTGTACGAGCCGGACGCCGGCTTCGTGCCGACGCCGGGCCGCCTGGTCACCGGATCGGACCGGTTCCGGGCCAACGACGGCTTCCTGAGCCTGCGCGTGCCCATAGAAGTGACGCCACGACACACCTACGTCGTCGGTGACCTGGCGCTGCTGATCGTCGACTTCGTCATCGACGGTGTCGCCGCGCACGGCGGCCAGGTCCACATCGAGGGCACCGCGACCGACGTGGCTCGTCGTGGGCCGGACGGATTCTGGCGGTACGCGATCGACAACCCGTTCGGGGTGGCGAGCCCTCCCGAGCGGACGCCGGCCCCCGGTTCACGCTGAGCGCCCCGCTCCCCGTGCACAGAGTCGCTCAGCGTGCGGCCGGAGCAGTGACTCAGTCGGCCAGCGGCAGGTACACCCGGTTTCCGTGTGCCGCGAACTCCTTCGACTTCTGGGCCATGCCCGCCTCGATCTCGGACTTGCTGCCTCCGTGCTCCCGCCGGATGTCCTGCGAGATCTTCATCGAGCAGAACTTCGGCCCGCACATCGAGCAGAAGTGGGCTGTCTTGGCGGGCTCGGCCGGCAGCGTCTCGTCGTGGAACTCCCGTGCCGTGTCCGGGTCGAGCGCCAGGTTGAACTGGTCCTCCCACCGGAACTCGAAACGTGCGTCCGACAGCGCGTCGTCCCACTCCTGCGCACCTGGGTGACCCTTGGCGAGGTCGGCGGCATGGGCGGCGATCTTGTAGGTGATGACGCCGGTCTTGACGTCGTCACGGTTGGGCAGGCCCAGATGCTCCTTGGGCGTGACGTAGCACAGCATGGCCGTGCCCCACCAGGCGATCATCGCGGCACCGATACCGGAGGTGATGTGGTCGTACGCCGGCGCGACGTCCGTCGTCAGCGGGCCGAGCGTATAGAACGGAGCTTCATCGCAGATCTCCTGCTGAAGGTCGATGTTCTCCTTGATCTTGTGCATCGGGACATGTCCCGGGCCTTCGATCATGGTCTGTACGTTGAAACGCTTGGCGATCGTGTTGAGTTCCCCGAGCGTGCGCAACTCGGCGAACTGGGCCTCGTCGTTGGCGTCCGCGATGGATCCCGGCCGCAGGCCGTCGCCGAGGGAGTACGTGACGTCGTAGGCGGCGAGGATCTCGCAGAGTTCCTCGAAGTTCTCGTACAGGAACGATTCCCTGTGGTGCGCCAGGCACCAGGCCGCCATGATCGAGCCGCCGCGCGAGACGATGCCGGTCTTGCGGTTCGCGGTCAGCGGTACGTACGCCAGGCGCACGCCCGCGTGAACCGTCATGTAGTCCACGCCCTGCTCGGCCTGCTCGATGACCGTGTCCTTGTAAATCTCCCAGGTCAGCTCCTCGGCCCGGCCGTCGACCTTCTCCAGGGCCTGGTAGAGCGGCACCGTCCCGATGGGAACGGGGGAGTTGCGCAGCACCCATTCGCGCGTGGTGTGGATGTTGCGGCCGGTGGACAGGTCCATGACCGTGTCGGCTCCCCACCGGGTCGCCCAGGTCATCTTGTCGACCTCCTCCTCGATGGAGGACGTCACCGCCGAGTTGCCGATGTTGGCGTTGACCTTCACCAGGAACCTCTTACCGATGATCATCGGCTCGATCTCCGGGTGGTTGACGTTGGCGGGCAGTACGGCACGGCCCGCCGCGATCTCCTCCCGGACCACTTCCGGCGAGACGTTCTCCCGGACGGCCACGTACTCCATCTCCGGTGTGATCTCACCCCGGCGTGCGTACGCGAGCTGCGTGACCGCGTTGCCGTCCCTCCCGCGGCGCGGCTGGCGCGGCCGTCCAGGGAAGACGGCGTCGAGGTTGCGCAGGCCGCCCCGCGGTGAGGTGTGCTTGAGTCCGTCGTCCTCGGGACGGACGGGACGGCCCGCGTACTCCTCGGTGTCGCCGCGGGCGATGATCCAGTTCTCCCTCAGCGGCGCCAGGCCCCTGCGGACGTCGGTGTCGACCAGTGGATCGGTGTACGGGCCCGAAGTGTCGTACAGCGTGACCGACTGCCCGTTGGTGAGGTGCACCTGACGAACCGGCACCCGCAGGTCGGGGCGTGAGCCCTCGACGTACGCCTTGTGCCAGCCGACGGACTTCCCGGCCTCCGTGGTCTCCTCCTGGGCGGAGTCGTTCTGTGCGGAGGCAGGCGTGCGTGCGTCCTTGATGGTCATGAGACCTACTCCCTACGCCGGCATTACCCGGTAACAGGTTCGGCGGTCGACGCAGCGGCTTCCGTCTGCTGACGCTCCGTGGGAAACATCACTCGGATTCGGTGACGTTTCCCGTGAAACATCGCTGGGACGGAGGTCAGCGCCCTCTCAGCCCGGTGCTCCGAGCTCCCGCGTGTACAAAGGTGCCTCCACGCTAGCGTCAATTCGGGCGCGGTGAACAGAGGGCCCCCCTCGTTCTTGCGATGATCGGTCGGTGACCACACCGCAGCATCCCCCGTTCCCGCCGCACGAGCCCCGCCGCGGACCGGGCACCGAGGACGGCAATGGCCGCGGAGCCGGCCCCGCCCCTTCCGGTGCTCACGGCGCGGGCGGTGGCAGACATGACGCGGGCGGTGGCAGACATGACGCGGGCGGCGGTCCCGGCGGTCCCGGTGGGCACGAAGGCCCCGGTGGGCACGACGGCTCCGGCGGGCACGGACACTCGCACGCCCACAGTCATGGACCGGCGGCGCCCGTCTCCCGGCATCTGCGGAAGGTCATCGCCGCGGTCCTCATCCCGTTCGCCACGGCGGTACTGGTCGGCCTCGCGGTGCTGTGGCCGGGTGGCGCGCCGCCGCACGAACGCACCGGGGTCGGCTTCGACCGGCAGACGCAGGATGCCACCGTGACGAAGGTGGTCGAGCTGAGCTGCCAGTCCGTCAACGCCTCGGGCGTCCCTCCGACCGGTGACACCTCCACCGCCGAGGGCTCCTCCGCGGTGCAGCAGGCCAACGGCGACTGCAAGCGGGCGACGATCCGGGTCGACAGCGGCAAGGACAAGGGCCGTACATTCACCGAGATCGTGCAGCCGGACCAGTCACGGCAGTTGCACGAGGGCCAGAAGGTGGTGGTCGCCTACGAGCCCTCCGCACCGAGGGACCTGCAGTACTCGGTGACCGACATCAACCGCGGGCTGCCGATGGCCCTGCTCGCCGGCATCTTCGCGCTCGCCGTCGTGGTCGTCGGACGGCTCAGGGGTCTGATGGCCCTGGTCTCACTGGCCATCAGCTTCCTGCTGCTCAACTTCTTCATCCTGCCCGCGATCCTGCAGGGGTCGAACCCGCTGGCCGTGGCGGTGGTCGGGTCCAGCGCCATCATGCTGATCGCGCTGTATCTGTGCCACGGCCTGTCGGCCCGTACGTCCGTGGCGGTGCTCGGCACCCTGATCTCGTTGTTGCTCATCGGTGTGCTCGGATCGCTGTTCATCGGCTGGGCAGCGCTCACCGGCAACACGGACGACAACACCGGCCTCATCCACGGCCTGTATCCGACGATCGACATGAGCGGCCTGCTGCTCGCCGGGGTCATCATCGGTTCGCTCGGTGTCCTCGACGACGTGACGGTCACCCAGACCTCGGCGGTATGGGAACTGCACGGGGCCAACCCGACGATGGGCTGGCGCGGGCTGTACCGCGCGGGCATCCGGATCGGCCGCGACCACATCGCCTCGGTTGTCAACACGCTCGTCCTCGCCTACGCGGGCGCCGCGCTGCCCCTGCTGCTGCTCTTCTCGATCGCGCAGAGCGGGGTGGGCACGGTCGCCAACAGCGAATTGGTGGCGGAGGAAATCGTGCGCACACTGGTCGGCTCGATCGGCCTGGTGGCGTCCGTTCCGGTCACCACGGCCCTCGCGGCCCTCGTCGTTTCGGCCGACCGCACCGCTGGTCTCCCGGCGGCCCAGGCCGCCGGGACGGCGCCGGGTGCCGGCACGACGCCCGTACGCGGGCGGGGCCGTCGGCGTAAGCGCTGATCCGTTCACGGCGGCAGCGGCGAAGCGTTACGCCACCGCCGTGGAAGTGCCGTAACGGTTCAGCCCGCGCTCTGCTCCTCCGCCAGGATGCGGTCCAAAGCCTCGTCGAGGTGCGCGTCGAAGTCGGCGAGCGCACCCTCCTGGCCCAGCGGCACCAGCTTGTCGGTCCGGTCGAGGAACGCCACCAGAGGCGCCGCCGACGAGCGGAACAGCGCCTGGTCGCTGCCGACCTGAAGCCGGATCAGCACCTCGGCCAGCGGCTCGGGATCGACCGGGGCGATACGTACATCACCGTCACCACACGGTCGGCCCACCCCGTCGACCAGCAGTTCCCGGCCGAAGGCCCAGGTAACCGGCGCATCCCCGGGCAGGTGGAAGGTCAGGCGCACGGCATAGGGATCACAGGTCTCGTAGCGCAGCTCCACCGGAATGCGGAAAGAAAGCTCCTCGGACACGAGAAAGCTCATCATGACCTCTGCCTGTACGGACTCGCCCATCGCCTACCCCGTCATTCGCCGTCGACTGGCCGGGAATCAAACCTCTAACACTGGTGGCATCTTGCTTAACGTACACACCAGATCACAAGGAGTGAGTTTTCAGATACTGATAGAGATCGCGAGCGACCCCAGAAGTCGGCCCACCTCGTCCTGCAGCCGCTCCGCCGCGGACAGCAGCCGGTCGGCCTGGTGGAGGGGCAGAGAGATGGCCATCGTGGCGGCCGTGGTGCCGACGGTGATCGGAATCGCCGCGCAGACCGTCCCCAGGGCGTACTCCCGGCGCTCGACCACCGGCGTCATCCGCCGCATGCGTTCCAGCCGCCTCAGCAGGGCATTGCCATCACGCACCGTGTACGGCGTGACGGGTTGCACCGGGTAGCGGTCCAGGTGGTCGCGGCGGGCGTCCTCGCCCAACTGCGACAGCAGGCACTGCCCGATCGCGTGCGCGTGTCCGGTCTCGCGGAAGTCCGCCCACTCCTCGACCGCCGGGGCGCCCGGGGTGTCGGAGACACACATGATCTCGATGTCGCCGTCGCGGTACATGGCGTAGTACACGGGAACGCCGATCGCGTCCCGCACGTGCGCCAGCGCGTCGACCACGGTGCTGCGACGTTTCTGCTCGGCCCCGCTGCTGCTCAGCCGCTCGGCGGCCTCGCCGAGGAAGAACAGGCCCTTGTCACGGCGCAGATATCCCTCGTGCACCAGAGTGCGCAGCAGGTGGTACGCCGTGGGCAGCGCCAGCCGTGTCTCACGGGCCAGTTGTTTGGCGGGAGCTCCGTACTCGTGTTCGGCGACGCACTCGAGAAGGCGCATCGCCCGCTGCACGGAGCCGATGAGCGTCGCGGACGGTGGGTCTGCGGAGGGGGGAGCCGTGGGGGATGTCCGAGGCGTCGAATGGGGCTGCACGGGCAGGCCGTGCAGTGGGACGAATGCGGTGTCGGCCGTGGCCAAGGGTCACTCCCGGAACGCGAGGGGGCTGCCCGTGCGGGGAACACGGGGGGTGTACGCCACTCGCGGGGTGACCCCCGCGGGAGTTCCGGACTCTAACCGTCGGTCACCGCTCGCCGACGGCTCGTCCGGGAAACTTCCCTCGCGCGAGGGAACCGGTGATTCCTGTTACCGCCACCGGTGTCCCACAGTTCTCACCAGTCGCTGCGCGACGACGAACTCGACATGAACTTGCGTACGACGTAGATCAGTCCGCCGACGAGCGCGACGAAGACCAGCAGCTTGAACAGCAGTCCGATCACGAAACCGACCACGCTGGCGATCAGCCCGCCGAACACGACCAGGGCGATGACCGGCACCGCGATCCACTTCACCCACCACGGCAGTCCCGTGAAGATCTCTCGCATGGCCCTCGTCCTTACCTTTCCGCCCGTTCGAGTGCCGGGTCGTCCTCAGACCGCCCGGAATCCCTTGGGAATCTTCGATGTCCTGCACTCGATGCTAGGGCCGCGCGGGCCCCGGCAGGGCTCTCGCATCCCTTGTCTCCCCCTGACCGATCCCCTAGGGAACCCGGGGCCGCGGCTCAGCTCTCGGGTGGAGAGAACACCACCAGAACCCGCAGGTCCTCACTGATGTGGTGGAACTTGTGGGCAACCCCGGCCGGCACATAGACCACGCTGCCGCGGGCGACCTCGGTGGTCTCCATGCCCACGGTGATCGCGGCCCGACCGCTCACCACGAAGTACACCTCGTCCTGCGCGTGCGGCTTCTGCGGGTCCGCCGTACCCGCGTCGAGGGCGTACAGGCCGACCGACATGTTCCGCTCGCGCAGGAACTGCAGGTAGGCACCGTCGTTGGCGGCGCGCTCCGCCTCCAGTTCGTCCAGCCGGAATGCCTTCATCGCCTCGTCCGCCCCTGCCTCACCGTTCGATTCCGATCGCGTCTGCCACGATCAGACACATGAAGAATTTCCTAGTCAAGACGATCGCCAACGCGGGCGCCCTCGCGGTCGCCGTGTGGCTGCTCGACGAGATCACCCTGACCGGCGGCAGCACCGGCGAGAAGGCCGTCACGCTGATCGTGGTCGCCCTGGTGTTCGGGGTGGTGAACATGCTGGTCAAACCGATCGTGCAGGTGCTGACCTTCCCCCTGTTCATCCTCACCCTCGGCCTGTTCACGCTGATCGTCAACGCGCTGATGCTGTTGCTCACGTCGTGGCTGGCCGACAAGCTCGACCTGAGCTTCCACGTGGACGGATTCTGGACCGCCGTCCTGGGCGGCCTGATCATCTCGATCGTCTCCTGGGCCCTCAACGCGTTCCTGCCCGACAAGGACTGATCCCGATGACCTACCGCGTCTGTTTCGTGTGCACGGGCAACATCTGCCGCTCTCCGATGGCCGAGGCCGTCTTCCGCGCGCGCGTGGAAGACGCCGGGCTGGACGGCCTGGTCGAGGCCGACAGTGCCGGCACGGGCGGCTGGCACGAGGGCGAGGGCGCCGACCCGCGCACCGTGGCCGTCCTGGAGGAGAACGGCTACGGCATCGACCACACGGCCCGCCAGTTCCTGCCGTCCTGGTTCTCCCGCCTGGACCTCGTCATCGCCCTGGACACCGGCCACCTGCGGGCACTGCGCCGCCTCGCGCCCACCGAGCAGGACGCGGCCAAGGTACGGCTGCTGCGGTCCTACGACCCCGCCGCCGGCGGCGGAGACCCCGACGTGCCGGACCCCTACTACGGGGGCGTGGACGGCTTCGAACAATGCCTTGAGATGGTGGAGGCGGCGAGCGGCGGACTGCTCGCCGCGGTACGCGAGGAAGTGGAAGGACGGGCGGCATGAACGATTCCGCTACGAACGACGGGGCCGGTACGGGAACCGAGAGGGGACATTCCGGCGCCGGTGACGGTACGCGCGCGGTGCGGGCCGGGTTGCCCGAGCCGGTCAAGCACGAGCCGACGCTGCCCGGTCCCGTGTTCGCCGCCCACTTCCATCTGCCGGGCGAGCCGACCGGCCCGTACACCTACGGCCGGGACGAGAACCCGACCTGGACCCACCTCGAGCGCGCCATCGGTGAGCTGGAGGCGCCCGGACAGGACGGCGTCGAGACGCTCGTTTTCGCTTCCGGCATGGCCGCGATCTCCTCGGTGCTCTTCTCACAGCTACGCGCCGGTGACACGGCCGTCCTGCCCGACGACGGCTACCAGGCGCTCCCCCTGGTCCGCGCCCAGCTAGAGGCGTACGGCATCGAGGTGCGCACCGCGCCGACCGGCCAGGACGCCCAGCTCGGTGTCCTGGACGGGGCGAAGCTGCTGTGGATCGAGACGCCGTCCAACCCCGGTCTCGACGTGTGCGACGTAGGGCGGCTCGTCGAGGCGGCCCACGCGCGTGGCGCCCTGGTCGCCGTCGACAACACACTCGCCACGCCGCTGGGGCAGCGCCCGCTGGAACTCGGCGCCGACTTCTCGGTGGCCAGCGGCACCAAGCAGCTCACCGGTCACGGCGACGTCCTGCTGGGCTACGTGGCCGGCCACGACGCCGGGGCGATGACCGCCGTGCGGCGGTGGCGCAAGATCGTCGGCGCGATTCCCGGCCCCATGGAGGCCTGGCTCGCACATCGTTCGATCGCCACCCTCCAACTGCGCGTGGACCGGCAGAACGCCACCGCGCTCAAGGTGGCCGAAGCCCTCCGGGCGCGGCCCGAGATCACCGGTCTGCGGTACCCGGGGCTGCCCGACGATCCCTCGCACGAGATCGCCTCGCGGCAGATGCTGCGCCACGGGTGCGTCGTCTCCTTCACGCTCCCCACGCGCGCGCGTGCCGATCGTTTTCTCGACGCGCTGCGGCTCGTGGAGGGCGCGACGAGCTTCGGCGGCGTGCGGTCGACGGCCGAACGGCGCGGACGCTGGGGCGGCGACGCGGTGCCCGAGGGCTTCATCCGGCTCTCGGTCGGTGCGGAGGATCCCGAGGACCTGGTGGCGGACCTGCTGCGCGCGCTGGAGGAATCGGCGGACTGACCGCCGCCGCACAGCCGCCGCACAGCCGCCGTGCTGATCGCGGCCGAGAGCGACGGGCGGTCCGAGCCTCCCCCCTCGTGGCTCGGACCGCCCTCCGGTTCCGCGGGCGAAGAACCGCGCGATTAAGGCTAGTTGACTCTCTGTCAGTGTTCAATCACAGTAGCGACAGCGACCTATCGACATATTTATAGCTGGGCGCATCCGGAGGGCTGGAGGAGAACAGAAGAGGGAGGGGATTTCCATGGATCTGGCCCTGCTGCGCACCTTCGTGACCGTGCACCGAGCCGGTTCTTTCACCCGCGCCGCGGCCTTGCTCGGCCTCTCCCAGCCGGCCGTCACCTCGCAGATTCGCACCCTGGAACGCCAGCTCGGACGCCCCCTGTTCTTGCGGCAGGCCCGCGGCGTCACCCCGACGACCATCGGCGACGAACTCGCCCACAAGGCCGCGCCGCATCTCGACGCCCTGGTCGAGATCGCCGAGGTCGGGGTGGACGACGACTCCTCACTCAAGACCCTGCATCTCGCCGGACCACCCGAGTTCACCGCTGAGCGAGCTCTTCCCGTACTCACGGAACTCACCGGCGAGGACGGACAGGGCTTCACCCTGCGCGCCTCGTTCGGAAACGCCGAGGAGACCCTGGAGGGACTGGCTGCCGGGCATCACGATCTGGCCATCGGCACGGCCCGGCCGCGTGGCGCGCTGCTCACGGCGACTCCGCTCTGCGACGAGGAGCACGTCCTGGTCGCCGCGCCCCACTGGGCAAAGCGGGCCGGCTCCGGAAGGCTCCGGCACTCCGCCGCACCCGCTCTGGAACATGTCCCCGTGGTCGAGGTGCACGAGTCGCTGCCCTTCGTCGCCCGTTACTGGGCATCCGTCTTCGACGCCCGCCCGGCCGCCCCGGGCACGGTCGTCGCCCCCGACCTGCGTGCGGTGCTCGCCTGTACGGTCGCGGGTGCCGGGCTCGCCGTACTGCCCCGCTATCTGTGTGCCGGGGCACTGGAGCGCGGTGACGTGGTCGCCCTGCATGAACCGGCGGTGCCGCCGCTGCGGACGTACTTCCTGGTCGTGCGTACCGGCACCCTGGCGATGCCGCACATTGCCCGGGCCCATGAGTGGCTGTTGCGTGCGGCCGCCGACTGGAACTGAGCCCGATGATCTCGCGACTGGGCAGGCCACAATGTTTCACGTGGAACCAGCCGGGCCACATTTCTCCCATGACCGTCCGACCCGTGGTCAAGCGCACCGCCCGTGCCGTCCTCCTGGACGGCGACCACCTGATCCTGATCAAGCGCACCAAGCCCGGCGTCGACCCCTACTGGATCACTCCTGGAGGTGGCGTCGAACCGGACGACACCAGCGTCGTGGATGCCCTGCACCGCGAGGTGTACGAGGAACTCGGTGCCAAGATCACCGATGTGGTCCCCTGCTTCGTGGACACGGTGGAGCACATCGGCGAGGACGCCGGCACGACCGGGGTGAAGGTGCAGCACTTCTTCGTCTGCCACCTGGAGTCCATGGACCCGGCGCTGCGGCACGGCCCCGAAGTCGACGAGCCCGCCGGTGAGTACGAGATCGTCCGGGTGCCGTTCACGCGGGTCGGGATCGCCTCCGTCCACCTCGTACCGCTGTCGCTGCGGCACTACCTGGACGGCAACATCGAAGGCGTGCGTGCCATGCACGCTCCCGACCTCGGCTGACACCGGCGGCAGTCGGCCTCCCAGGCCCGTACGGCGTCCAGCGGATGACGGATCGCTGTGCACTCGGCCACCACATGGCCAAAAGCTCGCGTGTTCCCTCGGAAAGTGGTGGACGCGGGCGGCCCCCGTCGGACAGCCTGACCTGCGTGCCGACACCTTCCCTCGCCTCTCTGCCGATCCGCCGCCTGACGCTTCGCGATCTCACCGCCTGCGCCGACCTGTCCGAGGACCGGGGGTGGCCGCGCGAAGAACACAAGTGGGGATTCCTCCTGACGGCCGGGGCGGGGTATGGCATCGACGATCCCCAAGGCGGACTCGTCAGCGCCTGCACCGTCACCGAGTACGGGCCGCCCGGACGTCCCTCCCTCGCCGCCATCGGCATGGTGCTCGTCGCCGAACGACACGCCCGTCAGGGTGTCGGACGCCGGCTGATGCGTCATGTCGTCGCCGCACTGGGCACCATCCCCCTGACCCTGCACGCGACCCCGAACGGCCGGCCGCTCTACGAGGAGCTCGGCTTCAAGGCCACCGGCCGGGCGGAGATGCTGCGTGGGCGTTTCACTCCGGGCGGGCCCGAGCCCAGGATCACCACGCGCGCGGCCACTGCCGAGGACCTCGCCGCGATCCTCCGCCTCGACGGGGAGGTGTTCGGAACCGACCGCACCCACATCATCACGCGGCTGCCCGCCTTTGCCGACCAACTGCGCGTCGCCGAGGAAGACGGCCGGCTCATCGGGTATGCCGCGGCCTGGCCCAACATGGACACCCACGTCGTGGGTCCGCTGATCGCCCACGACACCGAGACGGCCAAGGCGCTGATCGGCTCCCTCGCCGCCCGCACCGACCGCCCGCTGCGCACGGACATCGACGCACGGCACGTGGAGCTGCTGGCCTGGGCGAAGGAGCGCGGCCTCGCCTTCGTCGCCCCCAACGCGGTCATGACGTACGGGATCACGGAGCTGCCCGGGGACTGGCACCGGCGGTTCGCTCCGCTGACGGTGGCCGCGGGCTGACCCCTTCGTCGCGGCCCGGCCCGCGGGGTAGGACGGCGTCCGGTACGACGAAGCCGGTTCCCGGCGAGATCCCGGAAACCGGCTTCGTGGAACGGCGGCCGGCCTCAGGCGAGGACCTCCACGGCTGACCCGGCGAAGGCGTGGTCCTGCTCGGGTGCGCCGCCGCCGATCCCGATCGCGCCGATCAGCCGGCCGTCGCGGTGCACGGGCACGCCGCCCGCGATGAACAGAAGCGGCCGGTCGAGCGCCGTGGGCAGTGTGTGGAAGGGGCCTCCCGGCTGAACGGCGTCGACGAGGTCGGCGGTCGGCGCGTTCAGTTGGAGCGCCGTGTAGGCCTTGCGGGTGCTGGTCTCCCCGGAGATCAGCACGGCTCGGTCGTCGCGCCGGAAGGCGAGGAGGTGTCCGCCGGCGTCGAGGACCGTGACGCTGACGGCGACCCCGGCGGCTCCGGCTGCGCGGTGGGCCGCGGCGACGAGGGCTTCGGCGTCCTGGATGGTGAGCGGGGCGACAGCGGTGGTGCTCATGGGAGATTTCTCCTTGGTTGCTGCTGAGTGGTGTGGTGCCTCAGGCATTTCGAGGCGGTAGGAAGCGCGCGGCGCGGGGACTGCCCTGGCCCCGCGACCTCGCGGCCGGGAGCGTTCAGTGGTCTACGGCGACGGCCTGTTCTTCTGCGGGTACGGAGCCCGCGGCGACCGCGCCGGGGGCTCCGTCGCGCCGTTCAAGAGCCGCCGAGAGGAAGGCGAGGACCAGCGCGGTGGCGGCGAGCACGGCACCGACCCAGTTCGGGGCGGTGTAGCCGAAGCCCGCGGCGATGACGACGCCTCCGAGCCAGGCGGAGAGCGCGTTGCCGAGATTGAAGGCACCGATGTTCACGGCCGAGGCGAGCGTCGGGGCACCGTGCGCGTGGTCCAGGACGCGCTTCTGCAGCGGCGGGACCGTGGCGAAGCCGAGGGCTCCGATCAGGACGATGGTCACAGCCGACGCGGTCTTGTTGTGCGCGGTGAGCGTGAACAGGGCCAGGACGACGGCCAGGGCGCCCAGGGAGACGTACAGCATCGGCATCAGGGCGCGGTCGGCGAACCTGCCGCCGACGAGGTTCCCGCCGACCATACCGAGGCCGAAGAGGACCAGCAGCCAGGTGACCGAGCCCTCGGCGAAGCCCGTGACATGGGTCATCATCGGCGCGATGTAGGTGATGGCCGCGAAGACCCCGCCGAAGCCGAGGACGGTCATGGCCATCGCGAGCAGGACCTGAACGTTCTTGAACGCGGCCAGTTCGTGGCGCAGTCGCACGCCCTCCGCCCTGGGCATGTCGGGGACCAGCTTGGCGACTCCGGCCAGACCGACGACACCGAGCGCGGCGACGGCGGCGAAGGTGACGCGCCAGCCGACGGACTGCCCGACGAGTGTCCCCAGCGGGACGCCGACGACGTTGGCGACGGTCAGTCCGGTGAACATCGTCGCGATCGCGCCAGCCTTCTTGTGCGGGGCGACCAGGTCGGCCGCGACGACCGAACCGATGCCGAAGAAGGCGCCGTGGGCAAGGGAGGCGACCACGCGGCCGATCAGCATGACGGAGAAGGCCGGGGCGAGGGCGGAGAGCAGGTTGCCGACGATGAAGAGGCCCATCAGCAGCATCAGCATCCGCTTCCGCGGGACCTTGGTGCCGAGGACGGTCATCAGCGGGGCGCCGAACATCACGCCGAGCGCGTACCCGGTCACCAGGAAGCCGGCGGTGGGGATGGAGACTCCGTAGTCACCGGCGACCTCGGGCAGCAAGCCCATGATCACGAACTCTGTCGTTCCGATTCCGAAGGCCCCGATCGCGAGGGCCAGAAGCGCGAGAGGCATGGAGGATGTACCTTCCCAGACGATTGCAGAAGCGCTTTACGTGCCTTCACAATAGTTGCATACGCGGGCTACATGCAATCGCTGGCATTTGCGGGCTTGGGATAGGCTGGTCTCAGCCGCTCCGGGACGGAGGAACACATGACAGCCACGGACCCCGCGCTCACCGCCCTCTCTCAGGGCTGGTGCGCCCTCTCCCTGTTGCACGGACGGATCGAGGCCCACATCGAGCGCGCTCTGCAGGCAGGACACGACCTGAGCGTGCGCGAGTACTCCCTGCTCGACGTGCTCAGCCGGCAGCACGACGGCGATGGAGGTCATCTGCAGATGAAGCAGGTAGCCGACGCCGTCGTCCTCAGTCAGAGCGCCACCACTCGCCTGGTCACCCGGCTCGAGGACCGGGGGCTGCTCGAGCGTTATCTGTGCCCCACCGACCGGCGAGGCATCTACACCAACGTCACCGCGGCCGGCCTCGAGCTGCTGGACGAGGCACGGCCCACCAATGACGCCGCACTGCGTGAGGCCCTCGACGAAGCAGCCGGGAATCCCGACCTCGCCCCGCTGGTCCGGGTCGTGGAAACCCTCAGGACGCCGGTTCCCGCCTAGCCGGTGGTGGCGGACTACGCCGTGACCCTCCCCGCCCGCTCTGCGTAGGGTGCGGGACATGGGAGATCTTGAGATACGGCCCACCGCCCAGGACGACATCCCGGCGGTCGTCGCGATGCTCGCCGACGACCCGCTGGGTGCCCAACGCGAGTCACCGCACGACCTGAGCCCCTACCTGGCAGCGTTCGAGCGGCTCAGCGCCGATCCGAACCAGCATCTGGTCGTCGCCGTCCGCCACGACCGAGTCGTCGGCACGCTCCAGCTCACGATCATCCCCGGTCTGTCACGGCGCGGCGCCACCCGGTCGATCATCGAAGGTGTCCGCATCCACGCCGACGAACGCGGCAGCGGCCTGGGCACACGGCTCATCGAGTGGGCGGTCGACGAATCCCGCCGGCAGGGCTGTCACCTGGTGCAGCTCACCTCCGACAAAACCCGGACCGATGCCCACCGCTTCTATGAGCGCCTCGGTTTCTCGGCATCGCACACGGGCTTCAAGCTCCGGCTCTGACCGGGACCGCGCCAGTGCTGAGGGCCCCCTCGACGCGGGCCTTGTTTCACGTGAAACAAGGCCCGCGTCGTCGCCGGGCAAGTACTCAGCCGACCCCCCGCCACCCCTCCGGGTCCACCCCTCCCGGCACCGGGGCCCCCTCGTCGTACGGCTGACGCGTGAACACGAACGAGCCGAGGTCGAGATGGCTCACTGCCCCGTCCGGACGCCGCACGGCTTGCAGGAGCTCTCCGGCGTAGTAGCCCTCGATCCCGGTCCATGTGCCGTCAGGATTCGCCCGGAAGCGCGAGCGGCGACCATTGCCCGACAGCGGCTCCAGCGAGACTCCCCCGTCGATCGTCAACCGTAGTGCGAACGCGTTGGTCCCCCAGTACCACTGCCCGGCCAGCTCCAGCACGCAGGCGTCGGCCTCCGGCAGGGGACGCCACGGCTCGGGGATCCGGGGTTCCGCCTCGGCGACGATACGCACGAGGTCGGCGCCGACCCTGGCCGTCAGCGGCCCGGAAGTGCAGTTGGTCAGCACCACCGCGGCCACGTCGTCCTCCACGCTGATGGTGAGGGTGGCCAGGAAGCCCGGCAGCGAGCCGGAGTGGCCCACGAGCAGCCGCCCGTCCCAGCGCTGGATCTGCAGTCCGAGGCCGTACGCCGCGCCGGTCAGGACGTCCGTGGCCTCGGCCGCCGCCGCGGGCGCCCGCATCTCCCGCACGGTCTCCGCGCTCAGCACCGTGTCGTTCCCCCTCGCCAGGAACACCGCGAACCGCGCCAGATCTCCGGTGGTGGACCAGAGCTGACCTGCCGGGGCCATCCGCCCAAGGTCTTCGGCGGGCTCGGCCAGCATGACGTCGGCCCACGGATGTACGGCCCAGCCACCGGCATGCGGCGCCCGCGGGAGCCCGGACGTACGGGTCAGCCCCAGTGGCTCCAGCACCTCCCGCTGCAGCACGTCCTCCCACGGGGCACCGCGCAACTTCTCGACCAGCGCGCCGAGCAGGGTGTAGCCCGGGTTCGAGTAGTGGTGCCGACGGCCCACCGGGTGCAGGAGCGGCTGCTTGCCCAGCACATCGGCGAGTTCGGGCCGCAACGAACCCGGCGTCCTCTCCCACCACGGCGCGGGGGACTCGGCAGCCAGCCCGCCCGAGTGCGCCAGCAACTCGGCGATCGTGGCCGCCCCCGCCCCGGTACCCGGTAGATGCTTCTCCAGCGGATCCCCGAGATCGAGCAATCCCTCGTCACGGAGTCGCAGGACGAGAACCGCGGTGAACGTCTTGGTGATCGAGCCGATCCGGTACTGCACGTTCTCGTCCGGGCCGTGCCCGTCGACCGAGGTACGCGCCCCGTGCCACACGGTCCGTCCGCCCCGGACCACCGCCGCGACGAGCGACGGCGTACGCCCTTCGGCCTGCGCCACGGCGATGCGGTGCAGCAGCGCCCGTCGGGTGGCGGGGAGCAGCTCTTCCTGAGGTGTCGTCATGCCCCCACTCCATCGGCCCGGGCACCGCACGTCGAGCCGATTTCCCAGATCGTCGCCGTCAGGATCAGGTCTGCGCCATGTCCACGAAACGCGAGTAGTGGCCCTGGAAGGCCACGGTGATCGTCGCCGTCGGACCGTTACGGTGCTTGGCCACGATGAGGTCGGCCTCGCCCGCGCGCGGCGACTCCTTCTCGTAGGCGTCCTCACGGTGCAGCAGGATGACCATGTCGGCGTCCTGCTCGATCGAGCCGGACTCACGCAGGTCGGAGACCATCGGCTTCTTGTCGGTGCGCTGCTCGGGACCACGGTTCAGCTGGGAGAGCGCGATGACCGGGAGCTCCAGCTCCTTGGCCAGGAGCTTGAGGTTACGGGACATGTCCGAGACCTCCTGCTGACGGCTCTCGGCACGCTTGGAACCGCCGGACTGCATGAGCTGGAGGTAGTCGATGATGACCAGCTTGAGGTCATTGCGCTGCTTGAGGCGGCGGCACTTGGCGCGGATCTCCATCATCGACAGGTTCGGCGAGTCGTCGATGTAGAGGGGGGCGGCGGAGACATCCGGCATCCGGCGGGCCAGCCGGGTCCAGTCGTCGTCCGTCATCGTGCCGGAGCGCATGTGGTGCAGCGCGACTCGGGCCTCGGCGGACAGCAGACGCATCGCGATCTCGTTACGCCCCATTTCGAGCGAGAAGATGACGCTCGGGAGGTTGTTCTTGATCGAGGCGGCGCGCGCGAAGTCCAGCGCCAGCGTCGACTTGCCCATGGCGGGACGCGCGGCGATGACAATCATCTGACCAGGGTGCAGACCGTTGGTCAGCGAGTCGAAGTCCGTGAACCCCGTGGGTACACCGGTCATCTCGCCACTGCGCGACCCGATCGCCTCGATCTCGTCGAGCGCACCCTCCATGATGTCGCCGAGCGGCAGATAGTCCTCGCTGGTGCGCTGCTCGGTGACGGCGTAGATCTCGGCCTGGGCGCGGTTGACGATCTCGTCGACGTCGTCGTCGGCCGCGTATCCCATCTGCGTGATCCGCGTGCCGGCCTCCACCAGGCGGCGCAGGACGGCACGCTCGTGCACGATCTCCGCGTAGTACGCGGCGTTCGCGGCCGTCGGCACGGTCTGGACGAGGGTGTGCAGATACGAGGCACCGCCGACCTTGTTGATCTCGCCGCGTTTGGTGAGTTCGGCGGCGATGGTGATGGGGTCGGCGGGCTCGCCCTTGGCGTAGACGTCGAGGATGGCCTGGTAGACCGTCTCGTGGGCCGGCTTGTAGAAGTCGTGACCCTTGAGTATCTCGACGACGTCGGCGATGGCGTCCTTGGACAGGAGCATGCCGCCGAGGACGGATTGCTCGGCATCCAGGTCCTGCGGCGGTACCCGCTCGAACGACGGCCCGCCGCCATCCCACGCGGCGTTGTCCGGACCGCGCTCATGCTGTTCGTCGCGGCTGCGGCCCCCGTCGCCGCGGCGGCGGGAAGCGGGCAGACGATCACTGGGACCGCTGTCGGCCCACGGGTCGTCCAAAGGCTCGGAAATGCTCACCGAGCCACCTCCTCCTGTCCGCCGAGCGGACCTCGCCGTGCCCCTCATTTCTACGGCACGGCACTGACAAATAAGACGCCCAACTCCGGTTCTGGCGCGTCGGTTTTGTGATGGTCCACAAGCCGGTGGACGGACCAGGCGCCGGACCACCGTAGGCCTGCGGGCACCGTCAGCCAATCTGGTTATCCACAGGCCATGTGGACGAGCGGCCCGATGCTGTGGAGAACTCATCGAAACCTGTGCACGACTCGGTGGACAGCCCTGTGAACAAGCCCTCGACCCGGCCTACGGAACTACTCTGAGC
This sequence comes from Streptomyces pactum, assembly GCF_002005225.1. Lineage (NCBI taxonomy): Bacteria > Bacillati > Actinomycetota > Actinomycetes > Kitasatosporales > Streptomycetaceae > Streptomyces > Streptomyces pactum. The sequence goes on along the minus strand of NZ_CP019724.1, from coordinate 4,429,355 downwards.
TGCACCTTTGTCATCCACCGCCTGTGCAGAAGAAAAACTTGCCCAGCCGGATCAAGATCGGTGCGAACTGTGCCCAGAAGTACACACGGCGAGACGGTAAGTAAGGGTCGCAATAGCTTTGCATCTCTTACCTGTGGACGATTAGATTGGTGCTCATGACACAGGCCTCCGCGCGCTCCCGGACCGTCCGGCGCCGACACGACCGCGAGATCGTCGCGCTGGCCGTCCCGGCCTTCGGCGCGCTCGTCGCCGAGCCCCTCTTCGTCATGGCCGACAGTGCGATCGTCGGCCATCTCGGCACCGCCCAACTCGCCGGACTCGGCATCGCCTCGGCTCTGCTCACCACGGCTGTCAGCGTCTTCGTCTTCCTCGCCTACGCCACCACGGCGGCCGTGTCCCGCCGCGTCGGCGCGGGCGATATGCAATCCGCGATCCGCCAGGGCATGGACGGCATCTGGCTGGCGCTGCTGCTCGGCGCCGTCGTCATAGCCGTCGTCCTGCCCACGGCACCCTCCCTCGTCGAACTCTTCGGCGCGTCCGACACCGCAGGTCCGTACGCCATCACATATCTGCGAATCTCCGCCCTCGGCATCCCGGCCATGCTCGTCGTGCTGGCCTCGACCGGCGTCCTGCGGGGTCTGCAGAACACCCGGACCCCCCTCTACGTGGCCATCGCCGGCTTCGTCGGCAACGCGATCCTCAATGTCGTACTCGTCTACGGCGCCGGCCTCGGCATCGCGGGCTCCGCCTGGGGCACCGTCATCGCCCAGTGCGGCATGGCCGCCGTGTACCTCTGGGTGGTGGTCCGCGGGGCACACCGACACGGTGCCTCGCTGCGCCCCGACATTGCCGGCATCAGGGCCTCCGCCCAGGCCGGCGTGCCGCTGCTGGTACGCACCCTCTCGCTGCGGGCGATTCTCATGATCGCCACGGCCGTGGCGGCCCGGCTCGGTGACGCCGACGTCGCGGCCCATCAGATCATCCTGTCCCTGTGGAGTCTGCTCGCCTTCGCCCTGGATGCCATCGCCATTGCCGGCCAGGCCATCATCGGGCGTTACCTGGGAGCCGGTGACGCCCAGGGCGCCCGCGACGCCTGCCGCAGGATGGTGGAGTGGGGCGTGGCGGTCGGGGTCGGGCTCGGTCTGCTCGTGGTGCTTTCACGCCCGGCCTTCCTGCCCCTTTTCACCGGAGATTCCGCGGTCAAGGACACCGCCCTGCCCGCTCTGCTGATCGTGGCCGCCTCGCAGCCGATCTGCGGAGTGGTCTACGTCCTGGACGGGGTCCTCATGGGCGCGGGCGACGGCCCGTATCTCGCCTGGGCCATGCTGCTCACCCTGGTGGTCTTCATTCCTGCGGCGCTTCTCGTCCCGACGCTCGGCGGCGGCCTCACTGCTCTGTGGGCTGCTATGACGCTGATGATGGCGATGCGTCTGGCGACGCTGTGGCTGCGTACGCGATCAGGCCGCTGGATCGTCACGGGTGCCACACGCTGACGGTTTCACGTGAAACATCGCGTTTCACGTGAAACGCGACCGTACAGGCCGGGTCATGAGAGCGAGACAGGGAAACGACGCCCTGGAAACGACGTCATGAAGATGGGGCCGCACCTCCCGACCGGGAGATGCGGCCCCATCTCATCGCTTCAGCGAGAGCAAAGCTCAGGCCGCGACAACCTCGATGCTGACCTTGGCGGCAACCTCGGGGTGCAGACGCACGGACGTCTCGTGGGCGCCCAGGGTCTTGATCGGCGAGCCCAGCTCGATGCGGCGCTTGTCGACCTCGGGACCACCGGCGGCCTTGATCGCCGAAGCGACGTCGGCCGGCGTGACGGAACCGAAGAGACGACCGGCGTCGCCGGAGCGGACGGTCAGGCGGACCTTCACGCCCTCGAGCTGGCCCTTGATCTGGTTGGCCTGCTCGATGGTCTGGATCTCGTGGATCTTGCGAGCGCGACGAATCTGCTCGACGTCCTTCTCGCCGCCCTTGGTCCAGCGGATGGCGAACTTCCGCGGGATCAGGTAGTTGCGAGCGTAACCGTCCTTGACGTCGACGACGTCGCCCGCGGCACCGAGGCCGGAGACCTCGTGGGTGAGGATGATCTTCATGAGTCGGTCACCCTTCCCTTATCGCGCGGTGGAGGTGTAGGGCAGCAGCGCCATCTCACGGCTGTTCTTCACGGCCGTGGCGACGTCACGCTGGTGCTGAGTGCAGTTGCCGGTCACGCGGCGGGCACGGATCTTGCCGCGGTCGGAAATGAACTTCCGCAGCATGTTCGTGTCCTTGTAGTCCACGTACGTGACCTTGTCCTTGCAGAATGCGCAGACCTTCTTCTTCGGCTTGCGCACAGGCGGCTTAGCCATGATGTTTCTCCTGTGTGATCAAGAAGTGTGAGTGGAGCCCGCCTAGAAGGGGGGCTCGTCCGAGTAGCCGCCACCGCCGCCGGAGCCACCGCCCCAGCCGCCGCCCTGCTGACCGCCACCGCCCTGCTGGCCACCGGCGGGAGCGCCGGTCGCCCAGGGGTCGTCGGCCGGAGCGCTGCCGCCCTGCTGGCCACCGCCGGGGCCGCCGCCCCAGCCGCCGCCACCCTGGCCGCCACCGCCGCCGTAACCACCCTGGCCACCGCGCCCCTGGCCCGAGGTCTTGGTGACCTTGGCCGTGGCACTGCGCAGACTGGCGCCGACCTCGTCGACGTCCAGCTCGTAGACCGTGCGCTTGACGCCCTCACGGTCCTCGTAGGACCGCTGCTTCAGCCGGCCCTGCACGATGACGCGCATGCCTCGCTGGAGCGACTCGGCGACGTTCTCCGCCGCCTGACGCCAGACCGAGCAGGTGAGGAAGAGGCTTTCGCCGTCCTTCCACTCGTTCGTCTGACGGTCGAAGGTGCGGGGGGTCGACGCGACACGGAACTTCGCGACGGCCGCACCGGACGGGGTGAAGCGCAGCTCGGGGTCGTCGACAAGATTGCCGATGACCGTGATGACGGTCTCGCCTGCCATGGGGGAACCTCTCGGCGGGTTTGCTGCTGGCTGCTTGTGCTGCTACTCGAATCCCGGGATCGGCTGAGCGGAAGGCTCAGTGCATCTCGGGACGGAGGACCTTGGTCCGGAGGACCGACTCGTTCAGGTTCATCTGGCGGTCGAGCTCCTTGACGACCGCAGGCTCGGCCTGCAGGTCGATGACCGAGTAGATGCCCTCGGGCTTCTTCTTGATCTCGTACGAGAGACGACGACGGCCCCAGGTGTCGACCTTCTCGACCTTTCCGCCGCCGTCACGGACGACAGAGAGGAAGTTCTCGATCAGCGGGGAGACAGAACGCTCCTCGAGATCGGGGTCGAGGATGACCATCACCTCGTAGTGACGCATGTGGAACCCACCTCCTTTGGACTCAGCGGCCACGGTCGTTCCGTGGCAGGAGGGTTGCGATGCGTTGGCACCGGTATCAACGAGTAAACCAGGACCCACTGACAATCGGGCCTCCTCCGAGGAGGCGGTCCGGCCGTGGGAGGCAGCAGACACCAGTGCAGAAGGTACAGAGTACCCGGCCACCGCCTTGCGGTTGAAATCCGGCTGTGCGGGGAGACAATCGATACTCAGCGGATGTGACGGGCGAAGACGCACTGCCTAGGGCAGGAGGTTCCCCATGGCACAGATCATGCGACCCACCAAGCCCCGGACCGGCTTGCTGGCCACCGACGGCAAACCGCACCCCCTCCAGGACACGCTGCTGGCCGTGACCCTGGTGCTCGGCATCCTCGCCCTCGCCACCGCGAGCTTCCGAGGGCTCCACATCCTGACGTCCTGGGCCGGGCTTCTCGGTGTCCTGACCGGCGGGTACGGCCAGTTCGTCTCCGAGACGACGCGTGAGCGCTTCGGCCTGGTGGTGGGCCTCGGAGCGTCCGCGCTCGGTCTGTTCTTCGGCATCTCCCACGGCGGGCTCTTCGGCTGAGCCCGACCCGCCGCCCGGCCACCGGACACCCCCTTCCACCCGTACGCCGGACGGGGCGCTCACAGGGCGCAGTAGGCTTCGCGCGAGAGCCGGAGCCCCTGTACCCATGGGGACACACCAGCCCGAGGAGCGCCCCGAATGAGCCTGACCCTGAGGACCATCAGTCGCGAGCAGCATCTGGCCTACATCCAGAGCCTGCCGGCGGCGAGTCACATGCAGGTCCCGGCATGGGCAGACGTCAAGGCGGAATGGCGCTCGGAGAACCTCGGCTGGTTCGACGACCGGACCGGTGAGCTGGTGGGCGCGGGACTCGTCCTCTACCGGCAGTTGCCCAAGATCAAGCGGTACCTCGCCTACCTTCCCGAGGGCCCGGTCATCAACTGGTACGCGCCGAACCTCCAGGACTGGATGGAGCCCATGCTGGCGCACCTCAAGCAGCAGGGCGCCTTCTCGGTGAAGATGGGCCCGCCGGTGATCATCCGGCGCTGGGACGCCACCTCCATCAAGAAGGGCATCCAGGACCCCGACGTCAAGCGCCTGCGCGACATAGAGGCCGACCACATCGAGCCGCGCGCCTTCGAGGTGGCCGACAAGCTGCGCCGCATGGGCTGGCAGCAGGGCGAGGACGGCGGCGCCGGCTTCGGTGACGTACAGCCCCGCTACGTCTTCCAGGTGCCGCTGGCGAACCGCTCCCTGGAAGAGGTCCACAAGAACTTCAACCAGCTATGGCGCCGCAACATCAAGAAGGCCGAGAAGGCCGGCGTCGAGGTCGTCCAGGGCGGCTACCACGACCTCGAGGAGTGGCAGCGCCTGTACGAGATCACGGCCGTGCGCGACCACTTCCGGCCGCGCCCGCTGTCGTACTTCCAGCGCATGTGGGCGGCCCTCAACAACGAGGACCCCAACCGCATGCGGCTGTACTTCGCCCGGCACAACGGGGTGAACCTGTCGGCGGCGACCATGCTGGTCGTCGGCGGGCACGTCTGGTACTCCTACGGCGCCTCCGACAACATCGGCCGCGAGGTCCGGCCGTCGAACGCGATGCAGTGGGCCATGCTCCGCGACGCCTACGCCCTGGGCGCCACCGTCTACGACCTGCGCGGCATCTCCGACTCGCTGGACGAGAGCGACCACCTGTTCGGCCTGATCCAGTTCAAGGTCGGCACGGGCGGGCAGGCGGCCGAGTACCTCGGCGAGTGGGACTTCCCACTGAACAAGCTGCTTCACAAGGCGCTCGACATCTACATGTCGCGGCGCTGACCCCGCTGCCCGACGCCGTCGGCTCCAGTAGCTTCGGTAGCGGCTTCCACAGCCCCACCCGGGTTCCCCCGGTACACCGCACTCGATACACCACAGCACACCGCAGCCACGAGAGAGGTTCCAGGTCCGGCCATGGCGCTCACGCTCTACGTCGACACCGCGCGCTGGCGGGCGCACCACAAGCACGTGCAGGAGCAGTTCCCCGGGCTGGTCCCGGTCTGCAAGGGCAACGGCTACGGCTTCGGTCACGAGCGGCTGGCGGAGGAGGCCACGCGGCTGGGCTCGGACGTGCTGGCCGTCGGCACGACGTACGAGGCCGCCCGGATCAAGGACTTCTTCGGCGGTGACCTGCTGGTTCTGACGCCGTACCGGCGCGGCGAGGAGCCTGTACCGCTCCCCGACCGCGTCGTGCGCTCGGTGTCGTCCGTCGACGGCGTGTACGGCCTCGTGGGCGCGCGTGTGGTCATCGAGGTGATGTCCTCGATGAAACGGCACGGCATCAGCGAGCAGGACCTGCCGCAGTTGCACGCCGCCATAGAGAATGTCCGGCTGGAGGGCTTCGCCATCCATCTGCCGCTGGACCGCACCGACGGCTCGGACGCCGTCGAGGAGGTCATCGGCTGGATGGACCGGCTGCGCGCGGCCCGGCTGCCGCTGCACACGATGTTCGTCAGCCACCTCAAGGCGGACGAACTCGCCCGGCTCCAGCAGCAGTTCCCGCAAACCCGCTTCCGCGCCCGGATCGGCACCCGGCTGTGGCTGGGGGACCACGAGGCCACCGAGTACCGCGGCGCGGTCCTGGACGTCACCCGCGTCGCCAAGGGCGAGCGCTTCGGCTACCGGCAGCAGAAGGCGGCCTCCGACGGCTTCCTGGTGGTCGTGGCGGGCGGTACCTCGCACGGGGTGGGTCTGGAGGCTCCGAAGGCGCTGCACGGCGTCATGCCGCGCGCCAAGGGCGTCGCCCGGGCCGGCCTCGCCACGGTCAACCGCAATCTCGCGCCGTTCGTCTGGGGTGGCAAGCAGCGCTGGTTCGCCGAGCCGCCGCACATGCAGGTCTCGATCCTGTTCGTGCCCTCGGACGCGCCGGAGCCCAAGGTCGGTGACGAGCTGGTGGCCCATCTGCGGCACACCACCACGCAGTTCGACCGCATCCTCGACCGGTAGCCCGACCCGCACGGCAAGAGGCCGTACACGGCGTCACCGTGTACGGCCTCTTGGGTGTTCGCTCAGAGCGAACCACCTGTCTGCCGACTCCGGCCCCACCTCACGCGTGGCCCCTCGAAGTGGGCTGCGGGCTGCTCGGTGTGAGCCGCGGGCCCCAGGACGAAGACGTCCTCCGCGCCGTCGAGCACTCCGCCCGACGGGTCGTCGTCGCCCTTCCTCCGGACCGGATCCCGGTCCGGCGTCAGGATGTCCCGCACGACCATGACGCACAGGAACAGCGTTCCCAGCAGGTGCACGCCGATCGCCCAGTGATAGCCGTCCGTCGGCAGTCCCTTGTGGGCGTCGCCGCTGGTCGTGTAGGCGAGATACATCCAGATACCCAGGAAGTAGGCCACCTCGCACGTCTGCCAGATCAGGAAGTCGCGCCACTTCGGCCGGGCCAGCGCGGCCAGCGGCACCAGCCACAGCACGTACTGCGGCGAGTAGACCTTGTTGGTGAGAATGAACGCCGCGACGATCAGGAAGGCGAGCTGGGCGAACCGCGGACGCCGCGGGGCGACCAGTGTGAGCGCCGCGATGCCGCCGCAGCACAGCAGCATCAGGAGCGTGGCGAGGGTGTTGACGGTCTCCGTGCTGGGCGGGTTGTCGGTGTTCTGGACCAGGATCAGCCAGAAGGACCCGAAGTCGACGCCCCGTTCCTGGCTGAACGTGTAGAACTTCGACCAGCCGTCGAACGCGAAGAGCATCACCGGCAGGTTCACCACGAGCCAGGCGACGGCCGCACCCCCGAGAGCCTTTCCGAACTCCCGCCACTTGCCCGCACGCCAGCACAGCACGAGCAGCGGGCCGAGGATGAGGAAGGGATAGAGCTTGGCGGCCGTGGCCAGGCCCAGCAGGACGCCGAAGGCCAGCGAACGGCCCCGGGACCACATCAGGATCGCTGTGGACGTCAGGGCGACCGCCAGCAGGTCCCAGTTGACGGTCGCGGTCAGCGCGAAGGCGGGCGCGAGGGCGACCAGCAGACCGTCCCAAGGGCGCCGGGTGTGCGTGCGGGTCACGCAGACGGCGATGACGGCCGCGCACGCCATGAGCATCCCGGCGTTGACCATCCAGTACCACTGCTCCTGGTCCTGGATGGTGCCGCTGCCCGGTGTGAGCCAGGACGCGACCTCCATGAACACGCCGGTCAGCACCGGGTACTCGAGGTACTCCATGTCGCCGGGGAGCTTGTCGAAGTACGGGACGAGCCCGTCGACGAAACCGCGCCCCTGGTAGAGGTGCGGGATGTCCGAGTAGCACGCGTGCGTGTACTGGGAGCTGGCACCGAAGAACCAGGCACCGTTGTAACAGGGCGCCTTCTGGACCAGGCCGAGGGCGAACATGCCGATCGCCACGAGCGCGATCACCCGCACGGGAGTCCACCAGGACGTCCTGAGCAGAGCACGTCGACCGAGAGGGCCGCCGATCAGCTCGCTGCCGGCCGCGGCGACCGAGTCCTCCCTGGTGGGCGGCACCGGATCCGGCTCGTGCACGCTCGCTGGCGTCGTTTCTGCACTGGGCATGGGCACATCCTGCCGTACGCGCCTGGGAACACGCCGGGGCCGCCACACCCGCATGGATGCGGCGGCCCCTGTTTCACGTGAAACTTGCGGATGTTTCACGTGAAACACCCATGCCGGATATTTCGGCAGCTAGCCGTCCTGGCCGGCGATGAAGCCGCTGCCCCCGTTCTGGTTGCCTCTGCTGTCGTCCTCTTCCCCTGTCCCACTGGGCGAAGGCGAAGCTGACGGACTGCTGCCCGAACCACCGTTCTCGTTTCCGGCGTTCTCGGTGCCGCTGTTGTCGCCGTCCTCGCAGTTCAACTCGAAGACACCGCAGGTGTTGCTCGGCGACGGTGAGGGGCTGGTCTCGCTCTCGCTGGGCGACGGCGACGGCGACGGGCTCGTCTCCTCCTCCTTCTCCGTCTCCGAGGGCGAGGGAGAGGGGCTCGGCGGCGGGGTGTCGTTGATGACCTCGCCGATGGGCTCCGGCTTCGGGAACTTCTCCGGCTTCGTTCCCTTCAGCGCGTCTTCCATGTAGTCCTGCCAGATGATGGACGGGAAGGACGCACCGTGGATCTTCTTCTCGCCACCCGTTCCGTACATCTCCAGGAACGTGCGGTTCTTGATGGTCTCGTCGTCCGGGTAGCGGAACATGCTGACCGCGGTCGACAACTGCGGGGTGTAGCCGACGAACCAGGCGGACCTGTTGCCGTCCGTGGTACCGGTCTTGCCGGCCACCTCACGGCCGGGCAACTGGGCGTTGGTGCCCGTTCCGTCCTCGACGACGGTCTTCAGGACGTCCGTGACGTTGTCCGCGACCTTCGCGGTGAACGCCTGCTTGGTCTTGACCGTGTGCGTGTAGACCGTGCCGTCCTTGTTCGTCACCTTGGTGACGGAGTACGGCTCGCGCTGTTTGCCGCTCTCCGCGAAGGTGGCGTACGAGCCGGCCATGCGGATGGCACTGGGGTCCGAGACACCGATGGAGAAGGACGGATAGCCGGAGCCCGCCAGGCTGCCCTCCAGGAGACCCGCGTCGACGGCGGCCTCCTTCACCTGGTCCAGGCCGACATCCATGCCGAGCTGCACGAAGGCGGAGTTCACCGACAGCCGCATGGCCTCACGAAGGTCGATCTTGTAGTCCGGTGGATCACCGATCGATTCCTTGCCGTCGTTCTCCTGACGCCACTGCTTGCCCTCCTCGTTCTCCCAGATCGTCCCGTCGTAGTTGTTGATCTTCAGGTTGTTCTTGCCGCTGTAGAGGCTCTTCGGGGAGATGACGGTGCGTTCGTCCTGCGGCTGGATCTCACCGCCCTCGGGATCGCGCACGCCCCACTTCATCGCCGCCGCCAGCACGAACGGCTTGAACGTCGAACCGACCTGGGCACCGGTCACGTCGGCGTTGTTGGTGAAGTGCTTGGTCGCGTCCTGGCCGCCGTAGATGGCCTTGATGGCACCCGTCTGGGGATCCACGGACGCCCCGCCGAACTGCACATGGGTGTCCGTCTCGGGCCGCTTCTCGGGGTCGATGTTCTTCTTGTAGACCTTCTTGACCGCGGCTTCGAGCTCCTCGACCTTCTTCTTCTCGAAGGTCGTGGTGATCGAGTACCCGCCCTGCTCCAGTTGCTTCTGCGTGACCTTGCCGGTCTTGATCACTGACGCCTTGGCGAGGTCGACGAGGTAGCCGATCTGGCCGCCCAACTGGGAGTTAGACCGTGGATTCTCCACCTTGGGGAGTTCCGTGTACTTGGCCCGGTCCTCCTGGCTCAGGTGCTCGTACTCCACCATCTTGTCGAGCGTGTCCTGCATCTGCCGATGGGCACGCTCGCTGTTGGCCTCCGGCGTGGCGGCCGGGTCGATCGAGGTCGCGCCCGCCGGGTCGTAGTACGTGGCGCCCTTGAGCATCGCCGACAGGAAGGCGCACTGGCCCGGGTTGAGGTCGACGGCGTCCACGTTGAAGTAGGCCCGCGCGGCGGCCTGGATGCCGTAGGCGCCGCGGCCGTAGTACGCGGAGTTCAGATAGCCCTCGAGGATCTTGTCCTTGGGCTCCTCGGCACCGACCTTGATCGAGACGAAGATCTCCTTGACCTTGCGGGAGATCGTCTGCGACTGGTCGTTCAGCATCGCGTTCTTGACGTACTGCTGGGTGATGGTGGAGCCACCCTGCGTATCGCCGCCCTTGGCCATGTTGAACACGGCGCGGGCGATGCCCTTGGGGTCGATGCCGCTGTCCGAGTAGAAGGTCTTGTTCTCCTGGGAGATGACGGCGTTGCGCATCGCCAGGGGGATCTGCGCCAGGTTGACGCTCTGCCGGTTGCGCTCACCGCCCGTGGCGACCATCTGGCTGCCGTCGGCCCAGTAGTAGACGTTGTTCTGGGCAGTCGCGGTCTCGGCCACCACGGGGACACCCACCATGGCGTAGGCGATGCCCGCGGCTGCCACCATGGTGCCGAAGAACCCGATGCACAGCCCGGAGACGAGCTTCCAGGAGGGCATCCAGCGGCGCCACCCGTCTCTGTCGCAGCGCGGATAGTCGATCATCCGCTTCTTGCCGGACGCGACCGCGCGGCCCCGCCCTGCTCCTCCCGGGCCACCGGGAGCGGACCGCCGGCCTCCGTGGCCCGGCTCGGCCGCTCTGCGGCGACCGCCTCCGCTCCGCTGTGCCGCGCGCCGGGCTTCGGCACGACTCCCGTACGGGCGCTCCTCGCCCTCCGGACCGTACGAGCCGGACGGAGACCCTGTGGCGCCTCGCGGTGCCGCACGGCGACCGGAGGACGAGCCGGACTGGCCGCGTCGGGCCGCGGCACGTCCGCCTCCCTGCGGCGGCGGCGGTTTGCGACGGTGCTCGCTCATCGAACGACTACTCCTCGGGCAGGCGCACCTTTGCGCACCTGGTAAAGGCGGCTGTTTTCCGGTCCCCCCGAAGTACGGATGCGGCCCCTTCCGCATTCACCCGTACTGCACCAGGGACAGGGACGCCCCCACGCGTCACTCGGTTCCCGGTGGTCTGCATGGCGCACAGACTACGCACCGTCAAAACCCCCGAGCCCCGAAGTTCACCTCAAATCAGGCAACTTGCTCTCGACGAATCCCTGATGTGATCCCGTTCACCAGTCCCCCTCTTGTCGCAAGCGGAAGCTCGTTCTATCGTGCTGATGTATCGAGTCGATACATCAGCGCGGCATAAGGACGAGAGGAGGCGACGATGAGCCGACGTTCCGGCATCCTCGAGTTCGCCGTGCTCGGCCTGCTCCGCGAATCCCCAATGCACGGCTATGAGCTGCGCAAACGTCTCAACACGTCACTGGGTGTGTTCCGGGCGTTCAGTTACGGGACGCTCTACCCCTGCCTCAAGACGCTGGTCGCCAACGGCTGGTTGATCGAGGAGCCGGGGAACGTCGACGAGGCCGCCGCGTCCCTGACGGGTCGCCGCGCCAAGATCGTCTACCGGTTGACGGCCGACGGCAAGGAACACTTCGAGCAGCTCCTCTCCCAGACGGGCCCGGACGCCTACGAGGACGAGACCTTCGCCGCTCGCTTCGCGTTCTTCGGGCAGACGTCGCGTGACGTACGCATGCGCGTGCTCGAGGGCCGGCGCAGCCGGCTGGAGGAGCGCCTGGAGAAGATGCGGGCCTCCCTGGCCCGCACCCGGGAGCGGCTCGACGACTACACGCTTGAGCTCCAGCGTCACGGAATGGAGTCCGTGGAGCGCGAGGTGCGCTGGCTGAACGAGCTCATCGAGAGCGAGCGGGCGGGGCGGGACCTGCGAGGTTCCGCCGCGGAGGGGACCGCTCAACAGGACACGACATCTGGAGCGACGGGCGGCCTGCCCCGGTCCGGGGACGACCCCCGGCCGGATACGCCCGGCGACACCGCCACGTGAGCGCCCAGTCAGGGCCTCACTCGTATACACAGGGAGCAACCGGAATGGGTTCGGTTCGCGTAGCCATCGTCGGTGTGGGCAACTGCGCCGCATCGCTGGTGCAGGGCGTCGAGTACTACAAGGACGCCGACCCGGCGGCCAAGGTCCCGGGCCTGATGCACGTCCAGTTCGGCGACTACCACGTCCGTGACATCGAGTTCGTCGCCGCCTTCGACGTGGACGCCAAGAAGGTCGGCCTGGACCTCGCGGACGCCATCGGCGCCTCCGAGAACAACACCATCAAGATCTGCGACGTGCCGAACAGCGGCGTCCAGGTCCAGCGCGGCCACACGCTCGACGGTCTCGGCAAGTACTACCGCGAGACCATCGAGGAGTCCGCCGAGGAGCCGGCCGACATCGTCCAGGTCCTCAAGGACAAGCAGGTCGACGTCCTCGTCTGCTACCTGCCCGTCGGCTCCGAGGACGCGGCGAAGTACTACGCCCAGTGCGCCATCGACGCCAAGGTCGCCTTCGTCAACGCCCTCCCGGTCTTCATCGCCGGCACCAAGGAGTGGGCGGACAAGTTCACCGAGGCGGGCGTCCCGATCGTCGGTGACGACATCAAGTCGCAGGTCGGCGCCACCATCACGCACCGTGTCATGGCGAAGCTGTTCGAGGACCGGGGCGTCGTCCTGGACCGCACGATGCAGCTCAACGTCGGCGGCAACATGGACTTCAAGAACATGCTCGAGCGTGACCGCCTCGAGTCGAAGAAGATCTCCAAGACCCAGGCCGTCACCTCCCAGATCCCCGACCGGGACATGGGTGAGAAGAACGTCCACATCGGCCCGTCCGACTACGTGGCCTGGCTGGACGACCGCAAGTGGGCATACGTCCGCCTGGAGGGCCGCGCGTTCGGTGACGTCCCGCTGAACCTGGAGTACAAGCTCGAGGTCTGGGACTCCCCGAACTCGGCCGGTGTCATCATCGACGCCCTCCGCGCTGCGAAGATCGCCAAGGACCGCGGCATCGGCGGCCCGATCCTGTCGGCGTCGAGCTACTTCATGAAGTCCCCGCCGGTCCAGTACTTCGACGACGAGGCCCGTACCAACGTCGAGAAGTTCATCGCCGGCGAGGTCGAGCGCTGACGAGCACGGACTGAGGTCCGTCGGAGGTCCCCGGGTCGCGTGACCCGGGGACCTTTCCCGTATGTGAGGCTGTGCCCCATGGCCGTCGTCCGTGACCTGCGCGTCCTGCTGCGCCTCAAGGGCTTCCGGCGCCTGCTCGCCGTACGCCTGCTCTCCCAGGGCGCCGACGGCGTCTACCAGGTCGCGCTCGCCACTTACGTCGTCTTCTCACCGGAGAAGCAGACCTCGCCGGCCGCGATCGCGTCCGCGATGGCGGTCCTGCTCCTGCCGTACTCCCTGGTCGGCCCCTTCGCCGGCGTCCTGCTCGACCGCTGGCGCCGCCGCCAGGTCTTCCTGTACGGGAACCTGCTGCGCGCCGGACTGGCGTCGGTGACGGCCGTGCTGATGATCGCCTCGGTCCCGGACTGGCTCTTCTACGTATCGGCCCTCTGTGTCACCGCCGTCAACCGCTTCGTTCTCGCGGGCCTGTCCGCCGCGCTGCCGCGCGTGGTGGACGAGGAGCGTCTGGTGATCGCCAACTCGCTCTCCCCGACGGCCGGCACCCTGGCGGCGACGGCGGGCGGCGGCCTCGCCTTCGTCGTACGCCTTCTTATCGCGGACTCCGATGCCGCCGTGGTGCTGCTCGGAGCCGCCCTGTACCTGTGCGGGGCGCTGGCCTCGCTGCGCATCGCCGTGGAACTGCTGGGTCCCGATCCCGCGCTCGTGCCGCCGCGGCTGGCCTCGGCGCTCGTCGGCGCCGCCCGCGACCTGGTGGCGGGGGTACGGCATCTCGCCGCACCGGCACGCCGGGAAGCGGCCTGGTCGCTCGCGGGTATGACGCTGATGCGGTTCTGCTACGGCGCCCTGCTGGTGATGCTGCTGATGCTGTGCCGGTACGCCCTGACCTCGGACACCGACGAGGGGCTCACCCTGCTGGGGCTGGCGTTGGGCGTCTCCGGCGCGGGCTTCTTCGCGGCCGCGGTGATCACCCCCTGGGCGGCGGGACGGCTCGGGCCCGGCCGCTGGATGGCGGTGTGCGCGGGGGCCGCCACGGTGCTGGTCCCGGCGCTCGGTCTGCCGTTCGCCACCGTGCCGCTGCTCGCCGCGGCGTTCGTCCTGGGCCTGACTACGCAGGGTGCGAAGATCGCGACCGACACGGTCGTGCAGTCCTCGGTCGACGACGCCTTTCGTGGCCGCATCTTCTCCGTGTACGACGTGTTGTTCAACGTCGCCTTCGTCGGTGCCGCCGGGGTGGCCGCGCTGATGCTGCCGCCAGACGGACGGTCGGTGCCGCTGGTCGTGACAGTCGCTTTGATCTACGGAGTGGTTGCGGCGGCTATGGCACGGTTTGAGAGCCAGTAAGTGTCACATCAGTGCCACAGAGCCCCACCGGACTACAGAGATGTCAGTGGGACCCGGTAGCTTACGTGCGTCTTATCTCGCGCCATGTCCGCGACACGCGCCTATTTTCAGGGGGATACCCAGTGACCACTCAGCCGCCGCCCCAGGGCAACCCGTTCGCGCAGGGCCAGCCGCAGGCTCCTCAGCAGCCCCAGGGGCAGAACCCCTTCGCGCAGAGCCAGCCTGGTTTCCCGCAGCAGCCTGGTCAGCCGGGTTTCCCGCAGCAGGGCGCGCCGTACGCCCCGGTGCCGCCGCAGCCGCCCCGTCGCAACAAGTTCAAGCTGATCAAGAACATCGTCATCGCCGTGGTCGTCGTCGGTGTGGCCGTCGGCGGTTACATCGCCAGCCGGGACGACGCCACCACGGCTGCGGTCGGTGACTGCATGCACCGTGGCAGCAGCAGCGACAGCGACCCGGACCTCGAGGTCGTCGACTGCGGTGACGCGAAGGCCCAGTACGTGGTGCTGGCCAAGGTCGAGGGCTCCTACTCCGCCCTCACCGCCGAGAGCAAGTGCTCGGAGAGTGCCAAGGACTTCCAGTACTCCTACACCGAGAGCGGTAGCGGCAGCGACTTCCTGCTCTGCCTGAAGGACTACAAGAAGTAGGACAGAGGGCTCGGACTTCTCGGACGTTTTTGCGGGAGTCCTCAAGGGGCGGTGTTTCACGTGAAACACCGCCCCTTGAGCATGTTCGGCACTCTCCTGGTCCGGCACCCGCGCCCTGGTACCGGGGTCATGTTTCACGTGAAACCTGACCCCGGTCCGCGACTCAAGCCTCCTGCTCGGCCCACCACTCCTTGAGCGCCGCCACCGCAGCGTCGTACCCCATCGGCCCGTTCTCCAGCCGGAGCTCCAGCAGGTGCTGGTAAGCCTGGCCCACGGCCGGCCCGGGGCGGATGCCGAGGATCTCCATGATCTGGTTGCCGTCCAGGTCCGGGCGGATCGCGTCCAGCTCCTCCTGCTCCTGGAGCTGAGCGATCCGCTCCTCCAGCCCGTCGTACGCACGCGAGAGCGCCGAGGCCTTTCGCTTGTTACGGGTTGTGCAGTCCGAACGGGTCAGCTTGTGGAGCCGGTCGAGCAGAGGCCCGGCGTCCCTGACATACCGGCGGACCGCGGAGTCCGTCCACTCGCCCGTGCCGTAGCCGTGGAAACGCAGGTGCAGCTCGACCAGGCGCGAGACATCCTTCACCAGGTCGTTGGAGTACTTGAGCGCGGCCATGCGCTTCTTCGTCATCTTGGCCCCGACCACTTCGTGGTGGTGGAACGAGACCCGGCCGTCCTTCTCGAAACGGCGCGTGCGCGGCTTGCCGATGTCGTGCAACAGAGCGGCCAGGCGGAGGGTCAGGTCAGGGCCCTCGCTCTCCAAGGCCATCGCCTGCTCCAGAACGATGAGCGTGTGGTCGTAGACGTCCTTGTGCCGGTGGTGCTCGTCCCTCTCCAGCCGCAGGGCAGGCAGCTCGGGCAGCACCCGCTCGGCGAGGCCGGTCTCCACCAGCAGGGACAGTCCCTTGCGCGGGTGAGGGGAGAGGATGAGCTTGTTGAGCTCGTCCCGGACCCGCTCGGCCGAGACGATGTCGATGCGTCCGGCCATGTCCTTCATGGCGGCGACCACCTCGGGAGCCACCTCGAAGTCGAGCTGCGCGGCGAAACGCGCGGCCCGCAGCATCCGCAGCGGGTCGTCGGAGAAGGACTCCTCGGGGGTGCCCGGAGTGCGCAGCACACGCGCGGCGAGATCGTCGAGTCCGCCGTGCGGATCGATGAACTTCTTCTCCGGAAGTGCGACGGCCATCGCGTTCACCGTGAAGTCGCGCCGGACGAGGTCCTGCTCGATGGAGTCGCCGTACGACACCTCCGGCTTGCGCGAGGTGCGGTCGTACGCCTCCGACCGGTAGGTGGTCACCTCGATCTGCCAGCTTCGATCAGCGTCTCCGACATGGGCGTCCTTCTGCGCCCCGACAGTGCCGAACGCGATCCCGACCTCCCACAGGGCGTCCGCCCAGGGCCGCATGATCTTCAGGACATCCTGCGGGAGGGCGTCGGTCGTGAAGTCCAGGTCGTTGCCGAGCCGGCCGAGCAACGCGTCCCGGACCGAGCCACCGACCAGGGCAAGAGAGAACCCGGCCTCCTGGAATCGGCGGGCTAGGTCTTCGGCGACAGGGGCGACCCGCAGCGGTTCACTCACCGCGCGATGCTGCTCCTGGCTGAGGGCACTGGGGCTGACTTCGTTGGCGTTCGGCACAACAGAAGAGGGTACGTGGCCCGGACCGACACCCGCGTCCCCATTGTTCGGGTTGATCACACACCGAACCGCCCACTTCCGCAGTGCTCCCTTTATAGGCGCACATACGGGGCAGCGTCGCTCGGTGGCGGATCTTGTGGCGTACTCCGCGGCACTTCCCCTCGGCGCGCATCGTTACCATGCGTGGACGCACATTCCGACGACCACTGACGACGACGAGGGACGGGCGAGCGCGTGGCCGAGGCGGCAGACTTCCAGGGGACCAGTCCCTCACCTGCCCGCCGGTGGCTACGGCGCACCACGGCGCTGCTCGCCGGGGCGCCGCTGCTGGCCGGTCTGGTCCAGTTGCCGGCCGCCGGATCGGCACACGCCGGCGAGCAGACCTCCGCGAAGGCGGACGCCGACTCGGGCTCGGTGGCCGTCGCTGTCGACTCCCTCACTCCCTCCGCACCCACGGACGGCGACACGGTGACCGTGTCGGGCACCGTGACCAACCACGGCAAGCAGACCGTCACCGACGCCCACGTGGGACTGCGCCTGGGCCCCGAGATCAACACCCGCTCGTCCCTCGACGCGATCGCCAAGGACGGCAACGACCTCCGGGGTTCCGTCGCACCGGAGATCGACGACAAGTACACCGAGAAGTTCTCCAAGCTCAGCCCCGGGGTCGCCGAGCACTTCAACATCTCTGTACCGGTCGACGACCTGGAGCTGGGCGATGACGGCGTCTACGAATTCGCCGTCTCGCTCTCCGGGGAGACTTCCGCGCAGCCGTGGGAGCAGATCCTCGGCATCCAGCGGACCTTCCTGCCCTGGCAGCCCGACGAGGCCGACCCCAAGACCAGGACGACGGCCCTGTGGCCGCTCATCTCGACCACGCACATGGCCGCCGAGACGGGGCCGAACGAGGAACAGACGCCGGTCTTCCTCAACGACGACCTGGCGAAGGAAATCTCCCCCGGGGGCCGGCTGAACCAGATGGTGACGCTGGGCAAGGACCTCGACGTCACCTGGGTGGTCGACCCGGACCTGCTGGCCTCCGTGGACGCGATGACCGGCAGCTACCGCGTCCGGGACGGCGACAAGACGGTCGCCGGTACCCACCAGGCGGTGGCGAAGCAGTGGCTCGCCGAGCTCCAGGACGCGGTGGCCGACGAGGAGGTCGTCGCCCTGCCCTTCGCCGACCCGGATCTGGCATCCCTGGCCCACAACGGCACGGACGTCACCGGCTCGCTGAACCAGCTCAAGAGCGCCACGGACGTCATCGACAACACGGTCGAGCCGATCCTCCACGTGAAGCCGAGCACCGACTTCGCCTGGCCCGTGAGCGGTGCCGTCGACCGGTCGATCGTCAAGGTCGCCACCTCGGCGGGCGCCGACAAGGTGATCGCCCGCAGCGACAGTCTCCAGGAGAACAACGGCCTGCCCTACACGCCCTCCGCGGCCCGCCCCATCGGCGGCGGCACGACGGCCGTCGTCGCGGACGCACGGCTGTCCACGGCGTTCGAGGGTGACCTGACGAGAGCCTCCGCGTCCACGCTCGCGGTGCAGCGGTTCCTCGCCCAGAGCCTGGCCCTGGGCCTCCAGACCGGCAAGCAGCGCAGCGTCGTCATCGCCCCGCAGCGCATGCCGTCCGGCAGCCAGGCACGCGCGATGGCCGAGGCGTTGCGGGCGCTGCAGGGCGGCACCTGGTCCGAGTCCCAGAAGCTGGCGTCGGCCGCCACGGCGAAGCCGGACCCGGACGCCACCACGAAGGTGCCCGGAACCTCCTCCTACCCCTCGGCGCTGCGCAAGAAGGAACTGCCCCGCACGGCGTTCCTACAGATCGCGCGGACCCAGGACGCGCTCGACAACTTCAAGGTCGTCCTGTCGGACCCGTCCCGGGTGGCGACCCCCTTCGGGCGCGCCCTGAACCGCGAGATGTCCGCGTCGTGGCGGGGCCGGGCCGCCGAGGCGGAGTCCTTCCGCACCCGCGTGAAGTCGTACCTCGACGGGCTGACCGGACGGGTCAAACTGATCGACAAGTCGGAGACGAAGCTCTCCGGGCGCAGCGCCACCATCCCCGTCACGGTGCAGAACAACCTGGTGCAGGACGTCGGCCCCCTGGTCCTGCGACTCACCTCGACGAACCCGACACGCCTCGAGATCGACGGCTCCGACTACGAGGAGCAGCCGATCTCGGTCTCCGGCGGCCACAGCCAGTCGGTGAAGTTCACCACGTCGGCCAACGCCAACGGCCGCGCGACGGTGATCGCCCAGCTATACACGACGGACGGGCGCAAGTACGGCGAGCCCGTCACCTTCGACGTGAAGGTCACCGAGATCACGGCCACCGTGATGCTCGTCATCGGCGGCGGTGTCCTGCTGCTCGTCCTCGCCGGGTTCCGGATGTACACGCAGCGCAAGCGGGCCGCCGCCCGCGACGCGGAGAAGGGCGAAACCGGTGAGACGGAGGGCGCCGAGAACTCCCGGGAGCCCGACGAAGGACCGGAGAACCCGGAAGGCCGCGGCGAACGTCTCAAGGAGAAGTCCGAGGCACGCCCCCGGGCAGGCGACCCGGAGCAGCCGAGTGACCCGACACCGGACACCGCAGCGGATAGCGCCGACCCGTCCGGCACGGGTGAGAGAGTGGACCGTTGAGGATGTCGTGGCCGGTGGGCCCGGGACGATGAGGTGGGGTAACCATGAACGCGCCGTACGACGGTGACCGCGGTCAGACCGTGGACGGCTCGGGTCACCCCGAGGGTCCGCCGCCCGACCCCGGCCAGGCACCGCCGCAGCCGCCCGCGGACATGTACCTCCAGGACGCCTACGACCAGGACCCCTACCGGGCGCAGGACCTCTCCGCCCAGGACCCGGTCTCCGAGGCGCTCTACGACCGCGCCGCGCACCCCCCGCCGCCGCCGGGCACCTACCCGCCGCAGCAGCCGCTGTACTCTCAGCCCTCCCAGTCGCCCTACGCCCCCGACCCGCGCGTCTGGGCCCAGACCCCGGCCCCCGAGCCGGAGGGCCCGACGCAGTACCTGCCGTACGGCGACGACCCGCGGACCACCCAGTTCGTCGGTGTGGACGACCTGGTCACCCAGGCCGGCGAGCAGCGCCACGAGCCGGACGCCTTCGCCCACCTCTTCCGGGACCAGCAGCAGGGCGGCGGCCACCCCTCCTACGACGACCACGCCTCCGTACCCGCTCCCGCCCCCGCCCCGGCACCGGGGCAGTACGGCGGGACACCGGGGCCGGGGCAGTACGGCGGGAACCAGGGCCCCGACCCGTACGGGAACGCTCCGGCCTACGGCCAGTACGGCGGCCCCGCCCCAGCGCCCGGGCCGCAGCAGCACGCGGCACCCGCGCCGGGCCAGTACGCGGTGGCGCCGACTCCGGAAGCGGCCGAGGCGCCCCTTCAGGAGCCCGAGCCCGCCGCCGCGCCGGCCGCCACGCCCAAGAAGGGCGGCCGAGCGGGTGGCCTGCTGAAGTCGAGCGCCGTGATGGCGGCGGGCACGATGGTGTCGCGGCTCACCGGGTTCATCCGGTCGGCGATGATCGTCTCGGCTCTGGGACTCGCGCTGCTGGGTGAGACCTTCCAGATCGCCTACCAGTTGCCGACGATGATCTACATCCTGACCGTGGGCGGCGGTCTCAACTCGGTCTTCGTCCCGCAACTCGTGCGCGCCATGAAGGACGACAAGGACGGCGGCGAGGCCTACGCCAACAGGCTTCTGACCCTGGTCATGGTCGCCCTCGGAGTCCTCACCGCGCTCGGCATGCTCGCGGCCCCGCTGCTGGTTCGCGCGCTGTCGAACCCCGTCGCCTCGGACCCCGCGGCCAACGAGACGGCCATCACCTTCACCCGGTACTTCCTGCCGTCCATCTTCTTCATGGGCGTCCACGTGGTGATGGGGCAGATCCTCAACGCCCGCGGCCGGTTCGGCGCGATGATGTGGACCCCGGTCCTCAACAACATCGTCATCATCGTCACGCTCGGCATGTTCATCTGGGTCTACGGAACCGCCGCCGACTCCGGTATGACCGTCGAGAGCATCCCGCCGGAGGGTGAGCGGCTCCTCGGCATCGGCATCCTCCTCGGCCTCGTCGTCCAAGCCCTGGCGATGATCCCCTACCTGCGCGAGACCGGGTTCAAGCTACGACTGCGGTTCGACTGGAAGGGCCACGGCCTCGGCAAGGCCGCGATGCTCGCCAAGTGGACGATCCTTTTCGTGCTCGCCAACCAGGCGGGCGCCCTCGTCGTCATCCAGTTGGCCACGGCCTCGGTCACGGACACCGACCTCGCCGGCACCGGCTACAGCGCCTACGCCAACGCCCAGCTCATCTGGGGCCTGCCGCAGGCCATCATCACCGTCTCCCTGATGGCCGCCCTGCTGCCCCGTATCTCCCGCTCGGCATCCGAGGAGGACGGCGGCGCGGTCCGCGACGACATCTCCCAGGGCCTGCGTACGACGGCCGTCGCCATCGTGCCGGTCTCCTTCGGCTTCGTCGCGCTCGGCATCCCGATGTGCACGCTGATCTTCGGTTCCTCGGGCATCGGCGCGGCCACCAACATGGGTTACATGCTGATGGCCTTCGGCCTCGGCCTCATCCCCTATTCGGTGCAGTACGTCGTCCTGCGCGCCTTCTACGCCTACGAGGACACCCGGACGCCCTTCTACAACACCGTCATCGTGGCCGTGGTCAACGCCACCGCCTCGGGGCTCTGTTACCTCCTGCTGCCCTCGCGCTGGGCCGTCGTCGGCATGGCCGCCTCCTATGGCCTGGCCTACGTGATCGGCGTGGGCGTCGCCTGGCGCAGGCTGCGCAAGCGGCTCGGCGGGGACCTGGACGGGGCCCGGGTGCTGCGGACGTACGCCCGGCTGGGCATCGCGTCCGTCCCGGCGGCCCTGCTCAGCGGCGCGGCCTGTTACGCGATCAGCCGCGCGCTCGGTCAGGACGTTCTGGGGTCGTTCGCCGCGCTGCTGGCGGGTGGACTGCTCCTCTTCGGTGTCTTCTTCGTCGCCGCCCGCCGGATGCGTATCGAGGAAGTCAACTCGTTGGTCGGCATGGTGCGCGGGCGCCTGGGACGCTGAGACCCGGGGTAGACGCACAACCATCGTCCGCCGCCGTGTGTCGTGCATAGCGGCGGACTGTGGGCACAATTGGGTTCGGCGTCGGACTGCGCGCATCGGGAGTCGGCCGGCGCGCATCGAATGGGGAGGCAGGAACGACGGTGGCGGAACGGAGCACTGCCGTCGACGTGGCAGACAACAGCGGCGACGAGCCGTTGACCGCGGAGGCGGACCAGTCCACGGCCGACGGGGTGGCCAACAACCGGGAGCGGGACACGGACAGCGACGAGGCACAGGGGAACCCCACGAGCGAGGATTCCGGCAAGGCCTCGCCTCCCGAACTGCACAGCGGGCACAAGCTCGCCAGACGCTACCGCCTCGAGGAGTGCGTCACCCGTCTGGACGGCTTCAGCAGTTGGCGGGCCGTCGACGAGAAGCTCCGTCGCGCCGTCGGGGTCCACATCCTTCCGGCGAACCACGCACGCGCCCGCTCCGTGCTGGCCGCGGCACGTTCCTCCGCCCTGCTCGGCGACCCCCGCTTCGTCCAGGTCCTCGACGCGGTCGAGGACAACGACATCGTCTACGTCGTGCACGAGTGGCTCCCCGACGCCACCGAGCTGACCGCTCTTCTCGCCTCCGGCCCACTGGAGGTGTACGACGCCTACCAGATGGTGAGTCAGGTCGCGGGCGCCATGGCCGCCGCCCACCGCGAGGGCCTCGCCCACCTGCGCCTGAGCCCCACCGCGGTACTGCGCACGTCGACGGGTCAGTGGCGGATCCGCGGACTCGCCGTCAACGCCGCCCTGCGCGGCATCAGTTCCGACACACCTCAGCGCACCGACACCGAGGCCATCGGCGCCCTGCTGTACGCCACGCTCACCCAGCGCTGGCCGTACGAGAGCGACGCCCACGGTCTGGCCGGTCTGCCCAAGGACATCGGGCTGATCCCGCCGGACCAGGTGCGCGCGGGTGTCCACCGCGGCCTGTCCGAGCTCGCCATGCGGGCACTCGCCAACGACGGCGCCACCGCCTCCCGCCACGAGTCCCCGTGCACCACGCCGGAGGAACTGGTGAAGGCGATCGGCGAGATGCCCCGCATCCGCCCGCCGGAGCCCGCGTACACCGCCCCTCCCCAGTACCAGCGCACGGCGTACCAGCAGGGTGCCTACGGGCGTCCCGCGCCGCACCCAGGCGCCACCCAGCCGGTGCCGACCCCGCCGCCCCCGCTGCAGAGTCGTACCGGCAGGGCACTGAAGTGGAGCGTCTCCGCCCTGCTCATCGCCGCGCTCGGCCTGGGTAGCTGGCAGCTCGCGGACGCGATCATGGAGCGGGGCGGCAAGGCGGACGACCAGAACCAGACGCAGACGGTGGACGGCGACGACGACAAGAGCCCGAAGGTCCCGGCGGCGGGCAAACCCGTACCCATCGTCGATGCCCGGGACTTCGACCCGTTCGGCGACCAGTCCGAGAAGCCGTCCGAGGTAAAGAACGTCTACGACGACAGCGCGTCCACCTATTGGCAGACGGACTACTACTTCAGTTCCGACTTCGGCCGCCTCAAGTCAGGGGTCGGCGTCATCGTGGACCTCGGTAAAGTCCAGCAAGTCGGAAAGGTGACCGTCTCCTTCGTCGGGAGCACCTCCGTCGAACTGCACAGCCCGAGCACGGAAGCCACCGCGGAGCCCACGTCCTTCGACGCATTCCGCAAGGTTGCGGAGGGCTCGGGCACGACGGTGGAACTCGAGCCGGGCAAGGCCCTCCGAAGCCGGTATCTACTGGTGTGGCTCACCGACCTGCCGATGCAGACGGACGGCAAGTGGCGCGGCCGCCTGGCAGACATCAAGGTGTCAAGCTGAGGTCGTCCGCCGACAAGGGAGGGGGCCTGATGGCGGAAGGCACCAGGTATGACGGAGTGAACGATCAGGACCTCCTCGCCCGCCATGTCGAGGGCGACCCCGACGCCTTCGGTGAGCTCGTCCGCCGTCACCGTGACCGTCTGTGGGCCGTGGCCCTGCGGACGCTGGGGGACCGGGAAGAGGCCGCTGACGCCGTTCAGGACGCGCTCGTCTCCGCCTACCGGGCTGCCCACACCTTCCGCGGGCAGGCAGCCGTCACGACGTGGCTGCACCGGATCACGGTGAACGCCTGCCTGGACCGCGCCCGCAAGGCCGCCTCCCGGAAGACCGCTCCCGTCGACGACACCGAGCGCCTGGACCAGCTCCTGGAGCCGCACGAGTCGGCCTCGGCCCCCGCCGAGCGCAACGACCTGCACCGCCAGTTGCTGGAGGCTCTGGGCACCCTGCCGGCCGACCAGCGGGCCGCCCTCGTCCTGGTGGATATGCAGGGCTACCCCGTCGCGGAGGCGGCCCGGATCCTCGATGTGCCGACCGGCACGATCAAGAGCCGGTGCGCCCGAGGCAGAGCCAGACTCCTGCCGCTCCTCACCCACCTGCGCCCGGACGGCAGCGGCCAGGACGCACAGTCGAGTGCGAAGCGGAACCGGACGCAGGGGACATCCGTCCCACCCGCAGCGGGGCCGCACCGTGCGGGCCCGCCGGACGCCGGGCCGAGCGATTCAGCCGCAGTGAAGGGCGGAGGTGGACGAGCGTGACGTCGTCGACGACAGACATGAGCGGGCACCCGGACGTCGCGGAGATCTCGGACCTCGCCGAAGGCCTGCTTCCGCCGTCCCGCACCGCGGACGTACGACAGCATCTGGAGGGCTGCGAGCTCTGCGCGGACGTATTCGCGTCGCTGGAGGAGATTCAGGGTCTGCTAGGCACGCTGCCGGGGCCGGCGCGGATGCCCGACGACGTTGCCGGCCGTATCGATGCCGCTCTGGCGGCCGAGGCGCTGCTGAGCGCCACGGGGCCGGATACCCACGAGCCGATGCCTGCCACTGTGGCACCCGCCGTCTCCGGCAGGGGTGACAGCTCGCCTGTTTCACGTGAAACATCGGCCACGGCGAACCGTCCCGCCGGGCGCGCCCGCCCCTCCTCCACCGGCCCGGGCCGCAAGGACCGCAGGCGCGGCGGGCGGCGCAGGATCGCCGTTCTCGGCGCCGTGGCCGCCGCTGCCGCCATCGGGCTCGGCGCGGTGATCGTCTCCTCCGTGACCGGGGGCAGCCCATCCGACGACACGGCGCTCGCGGACACCTTCTCCGAGGGAAAGCTGAAGGAGCAGGTCGCCGATCTCATCGCCGACGAGCAGGGTGCGCAGAACGGACCGCGTACACCGCGCAGCTTCGGCATGGAGTCCGAGACCGGCGGTGAGAACCGAGTCTTCAAGCAGCCGGCGGTCCCTGAATGTATCCAGAAGGGCATCGGCCGCAACGACGCGGCGCTAGCCACGAAGGACGGCGTCTACAAGGGCAAGGAAGCGCTGCTCGTGGTGGTACCCGACGCCTCCAACGACAGCCGGGTCACCGCGTACATCGTCGAGTCGACGTGTGTGGAGAAGCCTGCGGTCGGCAAGGCCGAGATCCTTCTGAAGCACTCCTACGCGCGTTCCTGACCGTTCGCCGTCCCGCCTTCTTCCCGAGACCCGACCCCTCGTCTCCGTGTGCCCGGACACAGCGGGAATGCGCGCCCCGTAGGATCCGTTGGGTGGGGTGAGAGCTCCGAGAGAAGCTCCACCCCGCCCTGAAGACGCAGTCCAGAGACGAGGAATGAAGCCGTGAGCGACGTCCGAAACGTGATCATCATCGGCTCCGGGCCCGCCGGCTACACGGCGGCGCTCTACACCGCGCGCGCGTCGCTGAAGCCGCTGGTGTTCGAGGGCGCCGTCACCGCCGGCGGTGCACTGATGAACACCACCGAGGTGGAGAACTTCCCGGGCTTCCAGGACGGCATCATGGGCCCCGAGCTCATGGACAACATGCGTGCCCAGGCCGAGCGCTTCGGTGCCGAGCTCATCCCTGACGATGTCGTCGCCGTCGACCTGTCCGGTGAGATCAAGACCGTCACCGACACCGCGGGCACGGTCCACCGGGCGAAGTCGGTCATCATCACCACCGGGTCCCAGCACCGCAAGCTTGGTCTGCCCAACGAGGACGCCCTGTCCGGCCGCGGCGTCTCCTGGTGCGCGACCTGCGACGGCTTCTTCTTCAAGGACCAGGACATCGCCGTGATCGGCGGCGGTGACACCGCGATGGAGGAGGCCACGTTCCTCTCCCGCTTCGCCAAGTCCGTGACGATCGTCCACCGCCGAGACACCCTGCGCGCGTCCAAGGCGATGCAGGAGCGTGCCTTCGCCGACCCGAAGATCGCGTTCGTCTGGGACAGCGAGGTCGCCGAGGTTCAGGGTGACCAGAAGCTGTCGGGTCTGAAACTGCGCAACGTCAAGACCGGCGAGCTCTCGGACCTGGCGGTGACCGGTCTGTTCATCGCGATCGGCCACGACCCGCGTACCGAGCTCTTCAAGGGCCAGCTCGACCTGGACCCGGAGGGCTACCTGAAGGTCGACGCCCCGTCGACCCGCACCAACCTGACCGGTGTCTTCGGCGCCGGTGACGTGGTCGACCACACCTACCGCCAGGCGATCACCGCCGCCGGCACCGGCTGCTCCGCCGCGCTCGACGCCGAGCGCTTCCTCGCCGCACTGACCGACGAGGACAAGGCCGAGCCCGAGAAGACCACTGTCTGACCCCCGCCCACCTCACGCACCAACCAGTTAAGGAGCCCGCCGTGGCCGGCACCCTGAAGCAAGTGACCGACGACTCCTTCGACGAGGACGTCCTCAAGAACGACAAGCCCGTGCTGGTGGACTTCTGGGCCGCCTGGTGCGGCCCGTGCCGCCAGATCGCGCCGTCCCTCGAGGCCATCGCCGCCGAGTACGGCGACAAGATCGAGGTCGTCAAGCTGAACATCGACGAGAACCCGGGTACGGCTGCCAAGTACGGCGTCATGTCCATCCCGACCCTGAACGTCTACCAGGGCGGCGAGGTCGCCAAGACCATCGTTGGTGCCAAGCCGAAGGCCGCGATCGTTCGTGACCTCGAGGACTTCATCGCTGACTGACGTTTCACGTGAAACATGAATGGGCCGACCCGGGCGGGTCGGCCCATTCGCTTTACGGCGGTCGGAAGCGCAGCTCCGCTACAGCGGCCGCAACACGGGTTCCTTCTGGACGGCTCCCAGCAGCCGGTCCAGTGCCATCTCCACGTCTTCCTTCCAGGACAGCGTGGACCGGAGATCCAGCCGCAGCCGTGGATGGCTGGGATGGGGCCGGACCGTCTTGAAGCCCACAGCCAGGAGATGGTCAGCCGGAAGCACGCAGGCGGGCTCCTTCCAGCGGGCGTCCCCGAAGGCCTCGATCGCCTTGAAACCACGGCGCAGCAGATCCTTGGCGACCGTCTGGACCATCACCCGGCCCAGCCCCTGTCCCTGGTAGCCCGGCAGCACGAACGCGGTCATCAACTGCACCGCGTCGGGCGAGACGGGACTTGTGGGAAACGCCGCCGAGCGCGGTACGTAGGCGGGGGGTGCGTAGAGGACGAAGCCCACCGGCACGTCGTCGACATAGACCACCCGGCCACATGATCCCCAGTCCAGCAGGACAGCGGAGATCCAGGACTCCTTCTCCAGAGCCGAGGTGCCCTCCTTTACCGCGGCTTCGCCGCTGACGGGGTCCAGCTCCCAGAAGACGCACGAGCGACAGCGCTGGGGAAGGTCCTGAAGGTTGTCCAGCGTGAGCGGTACGAGCCGGCGCCCCATGAAGGCTGTTCCTCGCTTCCTTCGCCCGCCGCGTCGCGGGCGGCTGTCAGAGCGCTCCGTTCCCTGAGCAGGCTGCCGATGAACCCACCGACCGCGCCCAGCCCCAAGCCCGCGCTCATCAGTCCGGTACGGCTCATCGTTCGCATGGCCCCTGCCTTCCTCTCAGAGGTGCTGCCAGGTACTTGCGCCTTCCTGATCGCATCGTATCCACGATGCGGTGACCCCGACACTGACGGAAAGCAAAGGGCGGGCCGTGTTCCGGTTCGCACCGGCCACGACCCGCCCATCGGCAGGTGGAGCACCGACACGTGCTCCACCCACGCAAACCTCAGGAGTCGGACTCCTCGGCTTCGTCCTCAAGAAGTCCGTTCTGGAGCACCGGCCCTTCACCAGGAGCAAGGCTCCCAAGGATGCGCTCGAGGTCCTCCATGGAAGCGAACTCCACGGTGATCTTTCCCTTCTTCTGCCCCAGGTCGACTTTCACCCGCGTCTCGAAACGGTCCGAGAGCCGCGTCGCCAAGTCCGAGAGCGCCGGCGAGACCAGGGAACCGGCGCGCGGCCCCTTGGCCCGCTGGGGCTTCTGTGGCCTGGAACCCATCAGGGTCACGATCTCTTCCACCGACCGCACCGAAAGCCCCTCGGATACGATCCGATGAGCCAGCCGGTCCTGCTGCTCCGGGTCCTCCACGGAGACCAGCGCCCGCGCATGCCCGGCGGAGAGCACCCCAGCCGCCACCCGGTTCTGAACCTTCGGCGAGAGCTTCAGCAGACGGAGCGTGTTGGAGACCTGAGGGCGAGAGCGGCCGATGCGGTCCGCGAGCTGGTCGTGCGTGCAGTTGAAGTCCTTCAGCAACTGGTCGTAGGCGAAAGCCTCTTCCAGCGGGTTGAGCTGCGCCCGGTGAAGGTTCTCCAGTAGGGCGTCCAGGAGGAGCTTCTCGTCCTCCGTAGCCCGCACGATCGCCGGGATGGCGTCCATCTCCAGCTCACGGCAGGCCCGGAAACGGCGCTCACCCATGATGAGCTCGTAGCGCCCGGGCCCTGTCTGCCGGACCACGACCGGCTGAAGCAGGCCCACCTCCTTGATGGAGGTGACGAGCTCGGCCAGGGCCTCGTCGTCGAAGTCCTTACGCGGCTGCTTCGGGTTCGGTGTGATGGCGTCGAGCGGGACCTCCGCGAAGTGCGCCCCGACAGGCGCCCTGAGCGAGTCCACACCACTCGAGGCCTGGCCGGCTGCCGCCGACTCCTCCGTTTCACGTGGAACAGGCGGCAGCGTGGCCACCTTCGCCGCTGCCACCCCGCGGTCGCTCGGCAGCAGCGGCAGCGTCCCCGGGGACGCGGAAGCCGCGTCCCCCAGCGCTGCCGAAGCCACCGACTTCTCCGTTGGGGCGTTGGGGATCAGTGCGCCCAGACCTCGGCCCAACCCCCTCCGTCGCTCACTCACTGGATCCCCTCCACCATGCTCGGGTCGTTCTGTGCGCCGATGTGTGCGTGCGTCGCGTCGTAAGTGACACCCACGCCCTTCAGCGCGATCTCGCGTGCCGCCTCCAGATAGGAAAGGGCTCCGCTCGATCCTGGATCGTAGGTCAGTACCGTCTGCCCGTAGCTCGGGGCCTCGGAGATACGGACCGAACGGGGAATGCTCGTCCGCAGCACCTCGTCGCCGAAGTGACTGCGCACCTCGTCGGCGACCTGAGACGCGAGCCGCGTCCGGCCGTCGTACATGGTGAGCAGGATCGTCGAGACATGCAGAGTGGGGTTGAGGTGCCCACGGACCAGGTCGACGTTGCGCAGCAACTGTCCCAGCCCTTCCAGCGCGTAGTACTCGCACTGGATCGGGATCAGCACCTCCTGGCCCGCGACCAGCGCGTTGACCGTCAGCAGACCGAGGGAGGGCGGGCAGTCGATGAGGATGTAGTCCAGCGGCTGCTCGTACGCCTGGATCGCCCGCTGAAGCCGGCTCTCTCGTGCCACCAGAGAGACCAGTTCGATCTCCGCACCGGCGAGATCGATCGTGGCGGGTGCACAGAAGAGGCCCTCGACGTCGGGAACCGGCTGGACCACCTCCGACAGCGGCCTGCTCTCGACCAGTACGTCGTAGATGGATGGGACGTCGGCGTGGTGGTCGATGCCCAGCGCGGTGGAGGCGTTGCCCTGCGGGTCGAGGTCGACTACCAGGACCCGGGCACCGTGCAGGGCCAGCGACGCGGCAAGGTTGACGGTCGTCGTCGTCTTGCCCACACCGCCCTTCTGGTTGGCGACCACCATGACCCTGGTCTGCTCGGGTCGGGGCAGTCCCTCACCGGCGCGGCCCAGAGCTTCCACCGCCAGTTGGGCAGCACGACCGATCGGAGTGTCGTCCATCGGAGGCGGTGTTTCACGTGAAACATCCGCCCCCATCGACTCGGTACGGGGACCGGGGACCGGATCGGTCATCGGTCCCGCGATATTGGCGTCGGACCGCAAGGATTCACTCTCCTCGACTTCAGGCTCGCAATGAACAGAGCCTCCCATGTCTTCGGGGTCATGAACCAGTGAGGCCTGGTCTTCTGTGGAGAAATCCACCTCTGTGGACAACTCCGTACCCTCTCCGAGCGACCCGAGAGGCTTTCGGTCGCGGGGGTCGGCCGCGGCGCGGCCGCGACTGATGATGCCGTGCAGCAGTGAGCGACGTTTCACGTGAAACACGATGCACAGCAGCCGATGCCAAAATGCCGCGACACTCCGGCATGCATAGGTTCGGCAGCTTGTGTGGAGTACGGCTCACCATCAGGGCGCATCAGTGCCGCCGGTGCCGCCGGTGCCCGGCTGAGGCTAACCGCGACGCCGCCGCGCCCGTCCCGTCCGGGCCGCCTTGGCCCGCTTGGCGGCGAAGCGCACGCCGCCAGGGCTCTCCCCGACCTCCACTCGCACCACGGTGGACATCGGGTCCACGACCCCCTCGCCGACGTGCAGGATGGACGTGTCCACCGCTCCGAGCTTGCTCAGTGCCGTGGCCGCGGCCTTCAGCTCCTCCTCGGCCGTGTCGCCCTTGAGAGCGAGCATCTCTCCGTACGGGCGCAGCAGCGGGACCCCCCACGTGGCCAGGCGGTCCAGCGGAGCAACGGCACGGGCGGTCACCACGTGCACGGGTGGCATCTTCCCCATGACCTCCTCGGCCCGGCCACGCACGACCGTGACATGGTCGAGGCCCAGTAGTTCCACGACCTCGGTCAGGAAGTTGGTGCGCCGCAGCAGCGGCTCCAGAAGGGTGATCTTCAGGTCCTCCCGGACGAGCGCCAGCGGGATCCCGGGCAATCCGGCACCCGAACCGACGTCGCACACCGTCACCCCCTCGGGCACGACCTCCGAGAGCACCGCGCAGTTCAGCAGGTGTCGCTCCCACAGGCGGGGAACCTCACGTGGACCGATCAGACCGCGCTTCACCCCCGCCTCGGCAAGCAGCTCCGCGTAGCGGACCGCGTCCGCGTACCGATCGCCGAACACGTCGCGTGCCTGCTCGGGCACAGGGGGAAGCTCCGCTGCCTCCGTCACGGGGACCGTCCTTCCGTACGGCATCGGCGCACCAGTCGCCGGTACCAGAACCACCAGAACTATCAGGCTGACAAAATTCGGCCCCGCCTGCGCAACAGACGGGGCCGGAGAACGTGAGGACCGATCAGGCGGGAAGCACGACGACGAAGCGCTCCGGCTCCTCGCCCTCGGACTCGCTGCGCAGCCCCGCCGCCTTGACCGCGTCGTGCACGACCTTGCGCTCGAACGGAGTCATCGGCTTCAGCCGCGCGGGCTCGCCGCTGCTCCTCACCTCGGCCGCGGCCTTGGCGCCCAGCTCGGAGAGCTCGGCGCGCTTGTCGGCCCGGTATCCGGCGATGTCGAGCATCAGCCGGCTGCGTTCGCCGGTCTCCCGGTGCACGGCCAGGCGCGTGAGCTCCTGCAGAGCCTCGAGCACCTCGCCGTCCCGGCCGACCAGCTTCTGCAGGTCACGGCTGTTCGTGTCGCTGACGATCGAGACAGAGGCACGGTCGGCCTCGACATCCATGTCGATGTCGCCGTCGAGGTCGGCGATGTCGAGCAGGCCCTCCAGGTAGTCCGCGGCGATCTCGCCCTCGTTCTCGAGACGAGTCAGGGTGTCTGCGCCCTCGGCAGCGGCGGAGGTGGTGCCTTCCGTCACGGGATGGACTCCTTCTTACTTCTTCGACGGGGACTTGGGCCGCTGCGGGCCCTTGCGCTGTCCGGACTGGGCCTTGCTGCGGCCACCGCCGCCGGACTTCTGAGCCGGCTTCTTGGCGGCGGCGGGCTTGGTGTCCTGCTTGCCGTCCTGCGGCTCGTCCGACTTGGTCAGCGAGGTCTTGGGCTCGGACTCGCCGGCCACCTTGGTGGCCTGGCGCTGAGACTTGCTCTGCCGCTTGGGCTGCTGACGCCTGGGCGTGGCCGGAGTGGCCGCGGGCGCGCCGTCCTCGGTCTGGGCGGCGACCGCGGTGTCACTCTTCACCACGGTGCCGTCGGTCTGGGCCGCCAGGCCCGCCTTGTTCAGACCGTTGATGAACTTCCGCTCGAACTCGTTGCGGTCCCGGCCCTTGGCGACGATGGCCTTCACGATGGACTTTTCACCACGACCACGCGTCTTGCCGTGCTGGGTGACGTTCTTGTGCAGGCGCTCCAGGTAGGCCGCCTGGGCCTTGGAACCCGGCGTCGGGTTGTTGCGGATGACGTACATCTGCTGGCCCATGGTCCACACGTTGGTGGTCAGCCAGTAGACGAGGACACCGACGGGGAAGTTGATGCCGAAGACGGCGAACATGACCGGGAAGACGTACATCAGCATCTTCTGCTGCTGCATGAACGGCGTCTTCACCGTCGTGTCGACGTTCTTGGTCATGAGCTGGCGCTGGGTGAAGAACTGCGACGCCGACATCAGCACGATCATGATCGCGGTGACGACACGGACGTCCGTCAGCGAGGACCCGAGGGCTTCCACCTTGGAGGAGCCGTCGGTGAACTTCGCCGCCAGCGGCGCACCGAAGATGTGGGCCTTCTGGGCACTCTCCAGCAGGCGGTCGTTGATCACACCGATGGTGTCGTTCGACGCGATGCTGTTGAGCACGTGGTAGAGGGCGAAGAAGAACGGGGACTGCGCCAGGATGGGAAGGCACGAGGAGAGCGGGTTGGTGCCCGTCTCCTTGTACAGCTTCATCATCTCTTCGGACTGGCGCTGCTTGTCGTTCTTGTAGCGCTCCTGGATCTTCTTCATCTCCGGCTGGAGCGTCTGCATCCCGCGCGTCGCCTTGATCTGCTTCACGAAGAGCGGGATCAGGCAGATGCGGATGAGGATCACCAGGGACACGATGGACAGGCCCCAGGCCCATCCGGTGTCCGGGCCGAAGATGGCGCCGTACACGCTGTGGAACTGGACGATGACCCAGGAGACAGGTGTCGTGATGAAGCTGAAGAGGCTGGCAATCGTGTCCACTAATCATGCTCCTTGGGCATGGGACTGGGTCTCTGCGGCCGGGCTCGAAGGACGGGACGGACTCGTGGGAGAGGCCTGTCCTTCGATGGCCGGTTCGGCGGCGGAGGGCCCGCCCTTGCGTGCACGCCAGGCGTCACGCAGCATTTCGTGCCACCGCGGGCGCTTCCGCGGCGGAACATGGTCCACGCCGCCCGGCGACCACGGATTGCACCGCAGGATGCGCCAGGCGGTGAGCGCCGTGCCCTTGAGAGCACCGTGCCGGTCGATGGCCGTGTAGCCGTAGTGGGAACACGACGGGTAGTACTTGCACACCGGCCCCAGCAGCGGACTGATCGTCCACTGGTACAGCTTGATCAGAGCCAGCAGCGGGTACTTCATCGCGCGCCCCCTCCCAGTAGCCGCGTCAGGGCGGCGTCCAGGTCTCGGGCCAGCAGTGCATGGTCGGCGTCACCCGCACCGGGTAGCGCTCGTACGACTACCAGGCTACCGGGGGGAAACAGGTCGATCCGGTCGCGCATCAGATGGCGAAGCCTGCGCTTCACCTTGTTGCGCACCACCGCACCGCCCACAGCTTTGCTCACGACGAAACCCGCACGTGTCGGGGGAGCGCTCTCCCCAGGCGCGTGCGGGTCCGTGGCACCGCTTCGAAGGTGGACGACGAGGGCCGGGCGTCCGGCCCGGCGGCCTCGTCGTACCGCGGTCGCGAAGTCCTCGCGCCGCCTCAGCCGGTTCTCGGTGGGCAGCACGATGTCATGACCTGACCGGGATCAGGCGGACAGACGGGCGCGACCCTTGCTGCGGCGAGTCGCGAGAATCGCGCGGCCGGCACGGGTCCGCATACGCAGCCGGAAACCGTGGGTCTTCGCACGGCGACGGTTGTTCGGCTGGAAGGTGCGCTTGCTCACTCGGGGGCTCCAGAAAGAATCGGGGTTGGCGGGGTGCCGTCCTGGCTGTCACCGTGCGCCCACGAGTAGCTCGCGTTACGCCCGAGTGCACCGCTTTTCGATCACCTTGGACGTGACCTGTGCCCATCGGAGGCAGGCGGCAGCAGCCATCGACAACTCGACCTGGTCACGGTACGTGGGACTGCGCCATTCGGTCAAACCAGCGGTGACCGGGAGACACTTGTCCACAGGCTGGGGACAACAACTTGAACCCTACCGGCCGCGCTGACTACCGTGACTGGACTCCGATTCGTTCCCTTATCCCTGCCCCATCCGAGTTTCATCCCGACCCGTCCCCGAATCACACCTTCGAGGGACTCGTGAGAGAGCGTGCCCTGTGGCTGACGTACCTGCCGATCTTGCCGCAGTGTGGCCACGCGTACTGGAGCAACTCCTCGGGGAGGACCGCGGGCAGGGCGTCGAGTCGAAGGACGAGCACTGGATCCGGCGCTGCCAGCCCCTCGCGTTGGTCGCCGACACCGCCCTGCTCGCCGTACCGAACGAATTTGCGAAGGGCGTACTGGAGGGCCGTCTCGCCCCCGTCGTCAGCGAGACCCTGAGCCGTGAATGCGGCCGTCCCATCCGCATCGCGATCACCGTCGACGACACCGCCGGCGAACCCGCGCCTCCCGCCTCCCAGGCACCGCCCACCCGCCCCCAGCCCCGCTACGAGGAACCCGAGCTCCCGGCCCCCGGCCAGGGCCAGGGCGGCCGCGACGAGTACGAGGGGTACGGCCGCCACCGCGCCGACCAGCTCCCCACCGCACGCCCCGCCTACCCGCAGGAGTACCAGCGTCCCGAGCCGGGTTCCTGGCCGCGCCCCGCGCAGCAGGACGACTACGGCTGGCAGCAGCAGCGTCTCGGTTTCCCCGAACGGGATCCTTACGCGTCGCCTCACCAGGACGCCTACGGCCAGGAGCCGTATCCCAAGGACTCGTACCAGCAGGACTACCGTCCGCAGTCACCGGACCGCCCGTCCTACGACACCCAGCGCGGCGGATACGAACGCGGTGAATACGAACGCGGCGGTCACGAGCGCGGCGGTCACAAACGCGGTGGTCACGAGCGCGGCGACCACGAGCAGTCCCGCAACGACTACGACCAGCCGCGCGGCGACTACGACCAGCGCGGCACCCGGCGGGACCTGCCCGAGCCGCCGTCCGGCTCCGGCCACGTCCACCGCGGCGGCCCCGTGGGCCCCGGCCCCGCCACCGGCGCCCCCGGCCCGCTGGCCGCACAGCCCGCGCCGGCGACCGGACCCGGCGAGCCCACCGCACGGCTGAACCCGAAGTACCTCTTCGACACCTTCGTCATCGGCGCCTCCAACCGCTTCGCCCACGCGGCGGCCGTCGCCGTCGCCGAAGCACCCGCGAAGGCCTACAACCCCCTCTTCATCTACGGGGAGTCGGGCCTGGGCAAGACCCATCTCCTGCACGCCATCGGGCACTACGCCCGCAGCCTCTACCCGGGCACGCGCGTGCGCTACGTGAGCTCCGAGGAGTTCACCAACGAGTTCATCAACTCCATCCGCGACGGCAAGGGCGACAGCTTCCGCAAGCGCTACCGCGAGATGGACATCCTGCTCGTCGACGACATCCAGTTTTTGGCGGACAAGGAGTCGACGCAGGAGGAGTTCTTCCACACCTTCAACACGCTCCACAACGCCAACAAGCAGATCGTCCTGTCCTCCGACCGGCCGCCGAAGCAGCTCGTCACGCTGGAGGACCGGCTGCGGAACCGTTTCGAGTGGGGCCTGATCACCGACGTCCAGCCGCCCGAGCTGGAGACCCGCATCGCGATCCTGCGCAAGAAGGCGGTGCAGGAGCAGCTCAACGCCCCGCCGGAGGTACTGGAGTTCATCGCCTCCCGGATCTCGCGCAACATCCGCGAGCTGGAGGGCGCGCTGATCAGGGTGACGGCGTTCGCGTCGCTCAACCGGCAGCCGGTCGACCTCGGGCTGACGGAGATCGTCCTCAAGGACCTGATCCCCGGCGGCGAGGACTCGGCGCCCGAGATCACGTCCACGGCCATCATGGGCGCCACCGCCGACTACTTCGGCCTCACCGTCGAGGACCTGTGCGGCACCTCGCGCGGGCGCGCGCTGGTGACCGCCCGGCAGATCGCCATGTACCTGTGCCGCGAGCTGACGGATCTCTCGCTGCCGAAGATCGGCGCGCTGTTCGGCGGCCGGGACCACACCACGGTGATGCACGCCGACCGCAAGATCCGCAATCTGATGGCCGAGCGGCGCTCCATCTACAACCAGGTGACCGAACTGACCAACCGCATCAAGAACGGCTGACGGCCACCGGCACCGGCTCCCGAGGCGCCCCGGACACTTCTGGGGCGCCTTTCCGTGCTCTCAGGCGCCTCACCCGTGCCCGCCGACATGTCTTCCCCGACCCGCACGCGCCCGCCCCGTGCCCCCGCCGCCGCCTCCCCGTGCTCTCAGGCGGTTCAACCACGCTCGCCGACACGTCCTCCCGTACCCGTAGGCGCCCCTCCCGTAGCCGCTGGGTCTCCTCCGCCGCGCTCCCGCTGTTCGAATACCTTCCGGGTTACGGCCTCCCTCCACAGATTCGGCGACTTTTTTCCGTCCACACCTTGGGGACTGGGAAGTTGTCCCGATCCTGTCCACAGGCCAGGGTGTTGAGGGATCATCAGGGCAGGTCAGCTCCCTGTGGATCCGTGGACGAAAGTTCTCCACAGCCTGTGGACAACAAAATGGTCCACAGGCTGTGCATCAAGTTGTCCACGGGCAACCCACAGGCTGGGGCCTGTTGTCCCCAGCGATCCCCAGCTTCTCCACATGCCTGTCCACTGTTCGGCAACGTGACGCGCCCCGTCACCGCCTCGAGTGAAAGGCGTCACATCAAGGTGTCTGGTTGGGCTGTGGGAAACACGGGTAAAGCTGGGGACGGATCTGGGGAGAAGTCGCCTCTGCCTGTGCACGGAGTGTGCAGAACTTTCTGTTCTCCACAGATACGCCTGGTTGTCCACCGGCTCCGCCCACAGGCCCGGTGGACAAAATTCGTGCTCTGACCTGGGAAAACGGGGTTATCCACGGTATCCACAGGCCCTACTACTACTCCCGACTAGAGAGAGTGCGGAATTCGTTTCGAAGCGGGTCCTGTGCACAACTCGCTCTCTCGGGCCCGACCGTCCCTCGTCACGACTTGACCCCGAACGGCACCTACTGTCAGTGGGGTGCGTCAGACTGGTCCCCGGTGTTCTGCCCCTGACGGGGTCCGACGACACCGACCAGACGACGAAGGCCAGGCAGGGCGAGAAGCGCCGGCAACAGCAGGAGGCGGCAACAGTGAAGATCCGGGTGGAACGCGACGTACTCGCGGAGGCAGTGGCCTGGGCGGCTCGCAGCCTCCCGGCCCGTCCGCCGGCGCCGGTCCTCGCGGGCCTGCTGCTGAAGGCCGAGGAGGGGCAGCTGAGCCTGTCCAGCTTCGACTACGAGGTCTCCGCGCGGGTCTCGGTGGAGGCGGAGATCGAGGAGGAGGGCACGGTCCTCGTCTCCGGCCGCCTGCTCGCCGACATCTCCCGCGCCCTCCCCAACCGGCCGGTGGAGATTTCCACAGACGGTGTACGGGCGACGGTGGTCTGCGGATCCTCGCGGTTCACCCTCCACACCCTGCCGGTGGAGGAGTACCCGGCCCTGCCGCAGATGCCGGAGGCGACGGGTACGGTCCCCGGCGAGGTCTTCGCCGCGGCCGTGCAGCAGGTCGCCATCGCCGCGGGCCGTGACGACACGCTGCCCGTCCTCACCGGTGTGCGCATCGAGATCGAGGGCGACTCGGTGACGCTGGCCTCCACCGACCGCTACCGCTTCGCGGTCCGCGAGTTCCTGTGGAAGCCGGAGAACCCGGAGGTCTCCGCGGTGGCACTGGTGCCCGCCAAGACGCTGCAGGACACGGCCAAGGCGCTGACCAGCGGTGACCAGGTGATCCTGGCGCTGTCCGGCTCGGGCGCGGGCGAGGGCCTGATCGGTTTCGAGGGCGCGGGCCGCCGGACGACGACCCGGCTGCTGGAGGGCGACCTCCCGAAGTACAAGACGCTGTTCCCGACGGAGTTCAACAGCGTCGCCGTGATCGAGACCGCCCCCTTCGTGGAGGCCGTCAAGCGCGTGGCCCTGGTCGCCGAGCGCAACACCCCGGTGCGGCTCAGCTTCGAGCAGGGCGTCCTCATCCTGGAGGCCGGCTCCAGCGACGACGCACAGGCTGTGGAAAGGGTCGACGCGCAGTTGGAGGGCGACGACATCTCGATCGCCTTCAACCCGACGTTCCTGCTGGACGGTCTGAGCGCGATCGACTCGCCGGTGGCGCAGCTCTCCTTCACGACGTCCACCAAGCCGGCGTTGCTCAGCGGCAAGCCCGCGGTGGACGCCGAGGCGGACGAGGCCTACAAGTACCTGATCATGCCGGTGCGGCTGAGCGGCTGAGCCCTCGTGGCTCGGCCCCGGTTGTCCACAGGGTGCGGACAAACCCGCAGGTGAGGGCGTACGTATGAGCGCGTACGCCCACATCTGTGCACGGGCGTTCGGGTTTAGGCTCGACACGGGTACGAAAGTGCCGCGGCACGCATCCGGCGGGTTAGGACGTGCCGTCCCGCCACCTCGCACACCTAAGGAACGCAACTGATGGAGCTCGGTCTCGTCGGCCTCGGCAAGATGGGCGGCAACATGCGCGAGCGGATCCGCCGCGCGGGCCACACCGTCGTCGGATACGACCGCAATCCGGACCTCGCCGATGTCCACAGCCTGGAAGAGCTTGTGGGCAAGCTCAGCGCCCCGCGCGTGGTCTGGGTCATGGTCCCGGCCGGCGAGGCCACCCAGGCCACCGTCGACCGGCTCGGCGAGCTGCTGGAGCCCGGTGACGTGGTCGTGGACGGCGGGAACTCCCGCTGGACGGACGACGAGAAGCACGCCGAGGAGCTGGCCGCCAAGGGCATAGGCTTCGTCGACTGCGGCGTCTCCGGTGGCGTGTGGGGCCTGGAGAACGGCTACGCGCTGATGTACGGCGGCGACGCGGAGAACGTCGCCAAGGTGCAGCCGGTCTTCGACGTCCTCAAGCCGGAGGGCGATTTCGGCGCCGTGCACGCCGGCAAGGTCGGCGCGGGCCACTTCGCGAAGATGGTCCACAACGGCATCGAGTACGCGATGATGCAGGCCTACGCCGAGGGCTGGGAACTGCTGGAGAAGGTCGACTCCGTGGACAACGTCCGCGAGGTCTTCCGCTCCTGGCAGGAGGGCACCGTCATCCGCTCCTGGCTCCTCGACCTGGCCGTCAACGCGCTCGACGAAGACGAACACCTGGGTGACCTGCGGGGTTACGCACAGGACTCCGGTGAGGGACGCTGGACTGTGGAGGCCGCGATCGACAACGCGGTGCCGCTGCCGGCGATCACTGCGTCGCTGTTCGCGCGGTTCGCGTCCCGGCAGGACGACTCGCCGCAGATGAAGATGATCGCCGCGCTGCGCAACCAGTTCGGCGGCCACGCGGTCGAGAAGAAGTAACCGAAAGGCTGGGGAGGTCGGCGCACGACCATGCACGTCACGCATCTGTCGCTGGCCGACTTCCGTTCGTACGCCCGGGTCGAGGTGCCGCTGGACCCGGGCGTCACCGCCTTCGTCGGTCCGAACGGGCAGGGCAAGACGAATCTCGTCGAGGCGGTCGGCTACCTGGCCACCCTCGGCAGCCACCGCGTCTCCTCAGACGCCCCCCTGGTGCGCATGGGCGCCGAGCGCGCCGTCATCCGTGCCCAGGTCCGGCAGGGCGAGCGGCAGCAGCTCATCGAGCTGGAGCTGAACCCGGGCCGGGCCAACCGTGCCCGCATCAACAGGTCCTCGCAGGTCAGACCCCGTGACGTGCTCGGCATCGTGCGCACCGTGCTGTTCGCGCCCGAGGATCTGGCCCTGGTGAAGGGCGACCCCGGTGAGCGGCGCCGTTTCCTGGACGAGCTGATCACCGCGCGCTCGCCGCGGATGGCCGGGGTGCGTTCCGACTACGACCGGGTCCTCAAGCAGCGCAACACCCTGCTGAAGTCGGCCGCGTTGGCCCGCCGGCACGGCGGACGCACCATGGACCTGTCCACGCTGGACGTCTGGGACCAGCACCTCGCGCGCGCGGGTGCGGAGCTGCTGGCTCAGCGCCTCGACCTGATCGCCGCCGTGCAGCCGCTGGCGGACAAGGCGTACGAGCGGCTGGCGCCGGGCGGTGGTCCCGTCGCCCTGGAGTACAAGTCGTCGGCGCCCGGCGAGGCGCATACGCGTGAGGACCTGTTCGAGCAGCTCATGGCCGCGCTCGCCGAAGCCCGCAAGCAGGAGATCGAGCGGGGGGTGACCCTGGTGGGGCCGCACCGGGACGATCTGCTTCTCAAACTCGGTCAGCTACCGGCCAAGGGGTACGCCTCCCACGGAGAGTCGTGGTCCTACGCCCTGGCGTTGCGGCTGGCGTCGTTCGATCTCCTCAGGGCGGAAGGCAATGAGCCGGTCCTCGTCCTCGACGACGTCTTCGCCGAGCTGGACGCGCGGCGCCGGGAGCGGTTGGCCGAGCTGGTGGCGCCCGGTGAGCAGGTGCTGGTGACGGCCGCGGTCGACGACGATGTCCCGGGTGTGCTGGCGGGTGCGCGGTTCACGGTGGCCGAGGGGTCGGTGGAGCGCGTATGAGCACGGACGAACCGGCTGCCGCGAAGTCCTTCGGCAACGGCGGCATCGGCGGCATCGGCGGCAGCAACGGCATCGGCGGCGGTACGGGCCAGGGTGACGGTGGCGCCGGCGGCGGGAGTCCGGAGCCGTCGGGGGTCGACCTCGCGCGGGTGGCGCTCAGGGCGGCGCGGGCGGCGGCACGCGCGCGTGGTGACGCGGCGCAGCAGAAGAAGCAGGCGCGGCGCGGTGGCCTGCGCTCCGGGGCGCGTGCCGACGGCCGTGATCCGATGGCGCTGGGATCGGCGATCAACCGGCTGATCACCGAGCGCGGCTGGGAGACGCCGGCGGCGGTGGGCGGGGTGATGGGCCGCTGGCCGGAGATCGTCGGTGCGGACGTGGCCAAGCACTGTGTGCCGGAGCGGTATGACGAGGACGAGCGGGTGCTGGTCGTCCGCTGTGACTCGACGGCGTGGGCGACGAATCTGCGGCTGCTCGCCCCCACGCTGGTGGCTCGCCTGAACGAGGACCTCGGGCACGGGTCGGTGCGGGTGATCAAGGTGCTGGGTCCCGGTGGCCCCGGGGGTCCCGGGCGTCGTTACGGGCCGCTGCGCGCGCCCGGAAGCCAGGGGCCGGGCGACACCTACGGGTGACGCCCGAACGATCTGACGCCCCGCCAGTATGAGGTGATGTACCTCACATATTCGAGTGCCGGCGGCAGGCGTGAACCGCCGGCGCACCCTTCGTCGCGCAACCGCACACGGTTGCGAATCACGATCTGACTCCCAAGTAGCCAAGGGTTGACGCCTCGAAGCGCTGAGTGCCGTTGTGAGCCTCTTGGGGCCCCCATCCCCATATCGGGAGTCGGACGAGCCTCGTTCAGGGCGGCACATGCGGACTCAGGTACCGGCAAACCCCCATCAGTGTCAGTGGTACCGGTAGAATGGAAGACAATCCCGCCCCGAACGTGGGGACCGTCCGGGACTAGCTGAGCAACGCTGATCAAGGCTTACCAACGCAACATGCCGCAGCCGCTCCGGCAACCCGCCGACGAGCCCGGCTCGTGCTGTGCCAGAAAGGGCGCTTCGTGGCCGATTCCGGCAACCCCAACGAGAACAACCCGTCCACCGACACCGGCGTCAACGACGCGGTGAGCACCTCGAACGCCGAGGTGCCCGCCTCGTACGACGCCAGTGCCATCACCGTCCTCGAGGGTCTGGACGCGGTCCGCAAGCGACCCGGTATGTACATCGGCTCGACCGGTGAACGTGGCCTGCACCACCTGGTGCAGGAGGTCGTGGACAACTCCGTCGACGAGGCGCTGGCCGGTCACGCGGACACGGTGGACGTCACGATCCTCGCCGACGGCGGTGTCCGGGTCGTCGACAACGGCCGTGGCATCCCGGTGGGCATCGTCCCCTCCGAGGGCAAGCCCGCCGTCGAGGTCGTGCTGACCGTGCTGCACGCGGGCGGCAAGTTCGGTGGCGGCGGTTACGCGGTCTCCGGTGGTCTGCACGGCGTGGGCGTCTCCGTCGTCAACGCCCTCTCCACGAGGGTCGCCGTAGAGGTCCGGACCGACGGCTACCGCTGGACGCAGGACTACAAGCTGGGTGTACCCACGGCACCGCTGGCACGGCACGAGGCCACCGAGGAGACCGGCACGTCGGTCACCTTCTGGGCCGACGGTGACATCTTCGAGACCACCGATTACTCCTTCGAGACGCTCTCGCGGCGCTTCCAGGAGATGGCCTTCCTCAACAAGGGCCTGAGTATCAACCTCACCGACGAACGCGAGTCGGCGAAGGCCACAGCCGGCGCGGACGAGGCGGGCGAGGACGAGAAGCACGAGGTCAAGACCGTCTCGTACCACTACGAGGGCGGCATCGTCGACTTCGTGAAGTACCTCAACTCCCGCAAGGGAGAGCTGGTGCACCCCACGGTGATCGACCTCGAGGCCGAGGACAAGGACAAGAGCCTGTCCCTCGAGATCGCCATGCAGTGGAACGGCGGCTACACCGAGGGTGTCTACTCCTTCGCCAACATCATCCACACCCACGAGGGCGGCACGCACGAGGAGGGCTTCCGTGCGGCGCTGACCTCGCTCATCAACAAGTACGCGCGCGACAAGCGCCTGCTGCGCGAGAAGGACGACAACCTCACGGGTGACGACATCCGCGAGGGTCTGACGGCGATCATCTCGGTGAAGCTGGGCGAGCCGCAGTTCGAGGGCCAGACCAAGACCAAGCTGGGCAACACGGAGGTCAAGACCTTCGTCCAGCGGGTGGTCTACGAGCACCTGGCCGACTGGCTCGACCGCAATCCGAACGAGGCGGCGGACATCATCCGCAAGGGCATCCAGGCGGCCACCGCGCGTGTGGCGGCCCGCAAGGCCCGTGACCTGACCCGCCGCAAGGGTCTGCTGGAGACGGCGTCGCTGCCGGGCAAGCTGTCCGACTGCCAGTCGAACGACCCGACCAAGTGCGAGATCTTCATCGTCGAGGGCGACTCCGCCGGCGGCTCCGCCAAGTCCGGCCGGAACCCGCAGTACCAGGCGATCCTCCCGATCCGCGGCAAGATCCTCAACGTCGAGAAGGCACGCATCGACCGGATCCTGCAGAACCAGGAGATCCAGGCGATGATCTCCGCGTTCGGCACGGGTGTGCACGAGGACTTCGACATCGAGAAGCTCCGCTACCACAAGATCATTCTCATGGCGGACGCCGACGTCGACGGCCAGCACATCAACACCCTGCTGCTGACCTTCCTGTTCCGTTTCATGCGGCCGCTGGTCGAGTCCGGGCACGTGTACCTCTCCCGTCCGCCGCTCTACAAGATCAAGTGGGGCCGGGACGACTTCGAGTACGCGTACTCCGACCGCGAGCGCGACGCGCTGATCGAGATGGGCCGCAACGCCGGCAAGCGCATCCGCGAGGACTCCGTGCAGCGCTTCAAGGGCCTCGGCGAGATGAACGCCGAGGAGCTGCGCATCACGACCATGGACCAGGAGCACCGGGTGCTCGGCCAGGTCACGCTCGACGACGCCGCGCAGGCCGACGACCTGTTCTCGGTGCTGATGGGCGAGGACGTCGAGGCCCGGCGCGCGTTCATCCAGCGCAACGCCAAGGACGTCCGCTTCCTCGACATCTGAGTCGGTCTCGGCTGACCGCACCAGGAAGGACCTTCACCAGCAATGACCGACGAGAACACCCCTGTGACGACGCCCGA
This sequence comes from Streptomyces pactum, assembly GCF_002005225.1. Lineage (NCBI taxonomy): Bacteria > Bacillati > Actinomycetota > Actinomycetes > Kitasatosporales > Streptomycetaceae > Streptomyces > Streptomyces pactum. The sequence continues at coordinate 4,385,760 of NZ_CP019724.1, read as the reverse complement.
GGGTGACGCCCTGGCGATGCGTGTCGAGCCCGTCGGGCTCGAGACGGAGATGCAGCGCTCGTACCTCGACTACGCGATGTCCGTCATCGTCTCGCGTGCGCTGCCCGACGTCCGCGACGGCCTCAAGCCCGTCCACCGCCGCGTGCTGTACGCCATGTACGACGGCGGCTACCGCCCCGAGCGCGGCTTCTACAAGTGCGCCCGCGTCGTCGGCGACGTCATGGGCAACTACCACCCGCACGGCGACTCCTCCATCTACGACGCCCTGGTCCGCCTCGCCCAGCCGTGGTCGATGCGGATGCCGCTCGTCGACTCCAATGGCAACTTCGGCTCGCCGGGCAACGACCCGGCGGCGGCCATGCGGTACACCGAGTGCAAGATGGCGCCGCTGGCCATGGAGATGGTCCGGGACATCGACGAGGAGACCGTCGACTTCACGGACAACTACGACGGCCGCTCCCAGGAGCCGACGGTCCTGCCCGCCCGCTTCCCGAACCTGCTGATCAACGGCTCGGCGGGCATCGCGGTCGGCATGGCGACCAACATCCCGCCGCACAACCTGCGCGAGGTGGCGGCCGGCGCCCGGTGGTACCTGGAGAACTACGAGGCCTCGCACGAGGAGCTGCTGGACGCGCTCATCGAGCGCATCAAGGGCCCCGACTTCCCGACCGGCGCGCTGGTGGTGGGCCGCAAGGGCATCGAGGAGGCCTACCGCACCGGGCGCGGTTCGATCACCATGCGCGCGGTCGTCGAGGTCGAGGAGATCCAGAACCGCCAGTGCCTGGTGGTCACGGAGCTGCCGTACCAGACCAACCCCGACAACCTCGCGCAGAAGATCGCCGACCTGGTGAAGGACGGCAAGATCGGCGGCATCGCGGACGTCCGTGACGAGACGTCGTCCCGCACCGGTCAGCGCCTGGTCATCGTGCTCAAGCGGGACGCGGTCGCCAAGGTCGTGCTGAACAACCTGTACAAGCACACCGACCTGCAGTCGAACTTCAGCGCCAACATGCTGGCCCTGGTCGACGGCGTTCCGCGCACTCTCTCACTGGACGCGTTCATCCGCCACTGGGTGAACCACCAGATCGAGGTCATCGTCCGGCGGACGAAGTTCCGCCTGCGCAAGGCCGAGGAGCGGGCGCACATCCTGCGCGGCCTGCTCAAGGCCCTGGACGCCATCGACGAGGTTATCGCGCTGATCCGGCGCAGTGACACCGTGGAGATCGCGCGCGGGGGCCTGATGGACCTCCTGGAGATCGACGAGATCCAGGCCAACGCGATCCTGGAGATGCAGCTGCGCCGCCTGGCGGCGCTGGAGCGTCAGAAGATCGTCCGGGAACACGACGAACTCCAGGCGAAGATCACCGAGTACCAGGAGATCCTCGCCTCGCCGGTCCGCCAGCGGGGGATCGTCAGCGAGGAGCTGGCCGCGCTCGTCGAGAAGTACGGCGACGACCGCAAGACCAAGCTGATCCCGTACGAGGGCGACATGTCCATCGAGGACCTGATCGCCGAGGAGGACATCGTCGTCACGGTCACGCGTGGCGGCTACATCAAGCGCACCAAGACCGACGACTACCGGGCCCAGAAGCGCGGCGGCAAGGGCGTACGCGGCACGAAGCTCAAGGAAGACGACATCGTCAACCACTTCTTCGTGTCCACCACGCACCACTGGCTGCTGTTCTTCACCAACAAGGGCCGGGTCTACCGGGCGAAGGCCTACGAGCTGCCCGACGCCGGCCGGGACGCGCGCGGCCAGCACGTGGCCAACCTGCTGGCCTTCCAGCCGGACGAGACGATCGCCCAGATCCGCGCGATCCGCGACTACGAGGCGGTGCCCTACCTGGTCCTGGCCACGAAGGCGGGCCTGGTGAAGAAGACGCCGCTGAAGGACTACGACTCGCCGCGCTCGGGTGGCGTGATCGCCATCAACCTTCGCGAGCAGGCGGACGGTTCCGACGACGAACTGATCGGAGCCGAACTCGTCTCGGCCGACGACGATCTACTGTTGATCAGCAAGAAGGCACAGTCGATCAGGTTCACCGCCTCGGACGACACACTGCGTCCCATGGGGCGTGCCACCTCGGGCGTGAAGGGCATGAGTTTCCGCGAAGGGGACCAACTGCTCTCGATGAATGTTGTTCGAGCCGGTACGTTCGTGTTCACTGCCACCGACGGCGGGTACGCGAAGCGGACCTCTGTCGACGAGTACCGCGTCCAGGGCCGCGGCGGCCTCGGCATCAAGGCTGCCAAGATCGTCGAGGACCGTGGATCGCTCGTGGGCGCGCTGGTGGTCGAGGAGCACGACGAGATCCTCGCCATCACACTCTCGGGCGGTGTGATTCGTACGCGAGTCAGCGGGGTCAGGGAGACGGGCCGTGACACCATGGGTGTCCAACTGATCAATCTGGGCAAGCGCGATGCCGTCGTCGGCATCGCACGCAACGCCGAGGCGGGACGCGAGGCGGAGGAGGTCGACGGCGATGTGGTCGTCGACGAAACCGCCGAGAGTGCCGGGACCACCGGCACGGACGAGGGTGAGGCGCCCTCGGCCGAGTAGCACGAGGAGAGAGTCATCGTGAGCGGAGCCACGGGCGCCGGATCGACCGGTACCTCCAGGGGTACGGAAACGGACGGCGGCCGTGGCTCCGCCGCGCGTGCGACGGATTCGCACACGACTCAACTGCGCAAGATCGACGACGACGCGACCGGTTCCCACTCGGCGAGCTCGTCCAAGACGCATGGATCCCAGGGGGGAACTGTGACGGACACCCGAGGCCAGCAGACTCAAGCGGCGGCCTCGCCGCTGCCGGGAGAACGGCAGCCCCAGCAGCCCGGCGGGCCGTACCACCCGCCGCAGGCCTACCAGACCCAGGGCGGCAACGCGTCCGCCACGGTGCGCCGCCCGCGTACCGGCGCCCGCACCACTCCCCGCGTGCGCAAGGCACGCCTGCGGGTGGCGAAGGCCGACCCGTGGTCGGTGATGAAGGTCAGCTTCCTGCTCTCCATCGCGCTCGGCATCTGCACGATCGTCGCGTCCGCCGTGCTGTGGATGGTCATGGACGCCATGGGCGTCTTCTCGACGGTCGGCGGCACGATCTCCGAGGCGACCGGCTCCAACGAGTCCAACGGTTTCGACCTGCAGTCCTTCCTGTCGCTGCCCAACGTGCTGCTGTTCACGACGGTCATCGCGGTCATCGACGTCGTCCTCGCGACGGCGCTGGCCACGCTCGGCGCCTTCATCTACAACCTGTCCGCCGGCTTCGTCGGCGGCGTGGAGCTGACGCTCGCCGAGGACGAGTGATCGTCGCTCGCCGGCCTGGCGCCAACCGATTTTGGGACTGCCCGCCTCGTGCGCTAATCTTCAGGAGTCAGCGCGCGGGACATACACCGCAGAGCGCGGCGGGGCTATAGCTCAGTTGGTTAGAGCGCATCCCTGATAAGGATGAGGCCACAGGTTCAAATCCTGTTAGCCCCACCAGCGAGAAGACCCCCAGTCGGCAGCGGCTGGGGGTCTTTGACATCCATGGCTGACATCAGCCGATGAGCGGATCTTCCAGAAGCTCGGCGAGCATGCCCACTGCTTCGCGCTCACTGTCGCCGACCACGTGGGTGTAGACGTCCGTGGTCATGCAGCCGTGCCCGGCGGAGAAGGCCAGGTCATGGCCTGGCTCCTGCGCCCAGTGGCCACCGGTGATCTTCCGCTCCAGCCCCTGGGGCTCCCGGCGCTCCTCCGGAACGCGAGCGCAGAACCTCGGGAGCGGAGTACCGACTGTGACGGTTCGGGGCACCAGGTGAGCCGCACCCTGGACTCGTGCTTGACGTACGTGTTGGGCTCGCGCTCCGGGGCGACGATGTGCTGCAGCCAGCAGGCCGGCCATTCATTCGCTGCACTCGCGGAGCATTTCCGGACGACTTAGCCTGAGATCAAGGGGCCTCGAGTGCAAGGGAGCCTTGAGATGCACTTTGTCCTGCTCGCGACCCACGATCCGGAAGTCTGTCCGACCGCCAACGCGACGACGCGCGACCTGATGCTCAAGACCGCTCCCGACATGCCGAACCTCGCCCAGAAGGCAGGCGTCGACATCGTGGCCGGTCCCTTCGTCAACCGTGAGCACACGATCGTCGCGGTCGTACAGTCCGACAAGGTCGAGAATGTCGACCGCTTCCTGATGGAGGCTCGCCTCCCCCAATGGAACCGCGTCCGCGTGCTGCCGTCGCTGACCATGGAAGAAGGTCTCGCCGATATCCAAGCGCACACGTCGATCTTCTGACCCAACCGCTCAGGCATGAGGCGGTGCTTCGGTGCGGGCGCCGCCCGTGGTCATGGTGCCGGTCGCCCCCCCGAGGTCGCGCTCATGACAGGACTTCGAGGCGGCGGTCGAGAACGCGGATCCGGCGCGAAAGGGCCCGGCCGCTGACGACGGGGGATGCGCCAGCGGCCGGGCTGTGGCCAAGGCTAACAAGGCCGGGTGCGTGGTGGGAGACATTCAGTCATCGCACGGGCGCTCGTACGAGAGGCGCGGCAGGTATTCGTGCCACTTCTCCTCGGTCAGCACGCCCCGGGTCGCCGAGCAGATGCGGTCGATGGCGTCGTCCACGTTCAGGTTCCACAGCCGGACGGTGTCCGTGCCGCTCGACACCCCGAGCATGTGGCTCAGAGGGCTGAAGGAGAGGAAGTTGCCCGTCTTGGCGTTGGGGCTCATCGACTCCCCGATGGGAGTGGCCTCGGCGGGCTGGTGGACGTCCCAGAGCCGGACCGTGTTGTCGTTGGCTCCGCTCGCCAGGGTGTCGCCGTCCCGGCTGAACGTCAGCGACACCACCGAGTCGGTGTGCCCGGCGAGCGTCGAGTCCGGCGGGTCGGCTTCCCCGGGGTCGGTGACGTTCCAGAGGCGGACCGTGCCGTCGTCGCTGCCGCTGGCCAGCGTATGTCCGCCCGGGCTGAAGGCCAGCGCGTTGACCGGCCCGAGGTGCCCGGTACGCGGTGCGCCGAGACGGGCGGCGTGACGGGGGTCGGTGACGTCCCAGAGCCGGACGGTGTCGTCCGCGCCGCCGCTGGCCAGGGTGTGGCCGTCCGGGCTGAAGGCGAGGGTGTTGACGTATCCCTTGTGCCCGGTGAGCGGCTTGCCGAGCGGGCGGGGCCGGGACGGGTCGGTGGTGTCCCAAAGCTGGACGGTGCGGTCCTCGTGGGCCGTGGCCAGGGTGTGGCCGTCCGGGCTGAACGCCAGGGTGTCGGGGCCCGCGTAGCGGGTGCGCAGCGCCACGGGCGGCCCGTGGGCGGTGGGCTTGGCCGGGTCCTCGACGTTCCACAGGTGCAGGGCGCGGCTTCCCGTGAGCACCGCGAGGGTGCCACCGTCCGGCGAGAACACCACGGAACGTACGTCACCCTCCGCCGGTCTGAAGGGTTCGCCCAGTGACACGGGCCGGCCGGGGTTTCGCACGTTCCACAGCCTGACCCTTCCGTCGCGCGCCGCCGTGGCCAGTACGTGTCCGTCCGGGCTGAAGGCTCCGATGCGGCCGATCATGTCGGACGTCGGCAGTGACCACAGGCGGACCTTGCTGTCACCACTGCCGGTGGCGAGCGTGCGGCCGTCGGGGCTGAAGCCCAGGGCGTACATCTCGCCGCTGCTCCCCGCGAGGGGCACGCCGATCTGGGACGGATAGGCCGGGTCGCTGACGTTCCACAGGATCGCCGTGCTGTCCGCGCTGCTCGTGGCGAGCGTGTCTCCGTCCGGGCTGAAGGCCACGGACCATACGGGGCCGGTGTGACCGGTCAGCGGCGAGCCGATCCGTGACGCGTCGCGTGGGTCGGCCACGTCCCAGAGCCGGACGGTGTCGTCCGCGCCGCCGCTGGCGAGGGTGCGGCCGTCGGGGCTGAAGGCCACGGAGTGCACCAGGCCGGTGTGACCGCTCAGCGGCGAGCCGATCCGTGACGCGTCGTGTGGGTCGGCCACGTCCCAGAGTCTGACCGTGTCGTCGTCGCCGCCGGCGGCGAGGGTGCGGCCGTCGGGGCTGAACGCCACCGAGCGCACCGCCGCGGTGGGTCCCGTCAAGGTGTCGAGCGCCTTCGGCCGGCGAGGGTCGGCCACGTCCCACAGCCGGACGGCGTGGTCGTCGTGGGCGGAGGCCAGCGTGCGGCCGTCGGGGCTGAAGGCGAGCAGGTAGACGGTGCCGCCGTGACCGGTGAGGGGAGCGGCGAGCGGGCGCGGGCGGCCGGGGCCCCGGACGTCCCACAGGCGGATCGTGCCGTCGTCCGACGCACTGGCCAGGGTGCGGCCGTCCGGGCTGAACACCGCGGAGCTCACCCAGCTCGAGTGGCCGGTGAGGGGCTCGCCCAGCGGTTCGGGGCGAGCGGGGTCCGACACGTCCCACAGCCGTACGGTCCGGTCGTAGCTGGCCGTCGCCAGAGTCTGTCCGTCCGGGCTGAAGGAGGTGAGGTAGACGGCGCCCGTGTGCCCGAGGAGGGGCGTGGCCAGCGGCGCGTTCACGATCGAGATCAGCCGGTTCCGCACGTCCTCGTCGTTGGGCCGCAGGCGGTGCGCCGCCAGGTCGAGCTGGGCCGACAGCGACGGGTCCGTGTACTGGACCCGGTCCGCCTCGGCCACCACCTGCTCGAACACCGCGTCGTTCCGCTGCTGCCAGGCGACCACCGCCGAACCGACGGCCACGAGCGCCAGGACGACCAGCGCCGACACCGCGGTACGACTGATCAGGACGGAGCGCTTGCGCAGTCTGACCGCGGCGGCCAGGAACTCCACCGCGCTCCGGGTCAGGAAGGTGCCGTCGGCCGACTCCGCCCAGCCGCGGGCGCGTTCCAGCCGGGAGCCCCGGTAGAGCAGTGAGGTGTCACGGTCCGACTCCTCCCAGGCCCGGCCGTCCTCCTCCAGCCGCTGGCGCAGCAGGTTGCCGGTGCGGTCCTCGTCGATCCAGTCGCGCAGCCGCGGCCAGGCGTGGAGCAGCGCCTCATGGGTGATCTCCACGGTCTCCGCGTCGAGTGTCACCAGCCGGGCGCGCACCAGCGCTTCGAGCGACTCCTCCGTCTTGCCGGGATCCCTCGACTCCTGCGCCAGCCGGCGCCGGGTGCCGCGCCTGCGGGTGGCCTGGGTGTCCTCGCTCACCCGGACCAGCCTGAGCAGGAGCAGCCGCGCGGCCGTGCGTGCCGCCGGGTCGAGGGCCGACCAGGCCCGCTCGGCGGTGGCCGCCACCGCTCCCTGGATCCCGCCGGCCGCGCGGTACCCGGCCAGCGTCAGCCTGCCCGCCTTGCGGCGCTGCCAGGTGGCGAGCAGGGCGTGGGAGAGGAGCGGCAGCACGCCCGCGTCGTGTGCCCCGCGCGGGCCGCCGGTGCTCACCTCCCGGATGATCAGCTCCGCCAGCCCCGGTTCGAGCTCCATGCCCACGGCACGCGCCGGGCCGTTCACGGCCTCGCGCAGTTCCGCGGTGGTCAGCGGCCCCAGCACCATGTGCCGGTGCTGTAGCGCGTCGGCCAGTTCGGCATGGCGAAGACACTGCTCGTAGAAGTCCGCGCGTACGCCGAGTGCCACGAGTACGGGCGCCGGGTCCTCCGGGCCGCCGGGCGTGCAGGCGGCCTGGAGGAGCTGGACGAACACGCGCCGGGCCGACTCGTCGGCGCAGAGGGTGAAGATCTCCTCGAACTGGTCCACGATGACGACCGGGCGTGCCGCCGATGCCACCGCGGGTCCCGGCCTCGACTCCGTCGGTGCCGGCAGCGACGTCTCTTCCGACGTCTCCTCCGACGTCTCCTCCGACGTCTCCTCCGACGTCTCTTCCGACGTCTCCTCCGGCTCCGATGCCGCTCCCGGTTTCGGCTTCGGCTTCGGCTTCGGTCCGAATTCAGGCGCTGACGCGGCTCCCGGTTGCGGACGCTGCTCCGGCTCCGGTCCCGGCACCGAGGCGGTCCCCGGTCCCTGATCCGGATCCGGCTCTGACGCGGCCCCCGGAGCCGGCCCCGCCTCATCCTCGGCCTCCGCTCTGCCGCGGGCCCAGGCGGCGAAGGCGGCCCTGGCCGCACGGGCGGTTCCCGGAGCGCCCGGATCCCCCTTCGCCGCGTCCTCAACGGTGGAGACGGCGGCGATGACGGGTGCCAGCTCGGGTATCCGGCGGGTCAGCTCCCCGAGCGGGTCGCCTCCCGGCACGAGCTGGAGTACTTCCCGCGGCGCCCCGGTCCCGTCGTCCAGCGCGCCCTTGCGCAGGGCGGGCACCAGTCCGGCGTTCAGCAGGGAGGACTTCCCCGCCCCGGAGGCGCCTACGAGCATGACCAGACCGCCCGAGTCCTGGGCCGCGCGGAGCTGGGCGACGAGGGCGTCCGTGCTCCGCTCCCGCCCGAAGAACCAGCCGGCGTCCTGCTGACGGTAGGCGGCCAGGCCGCGGTAGGGGCAGACACCGCCGGGGGCGGCCGGGGCCTCGTCCGGAGGGCGTTCCTCGTGCGCGGCGGGCGGCGCGGGGCGCTCGCCGGTCGGGTCGGCCACCGCCCGCTCCCACAGGCGCTGCCACTGGGTCAGGTCGTACAGGCCCGCGGACACCGGTACGGGTCGCGCGCGCCGCGCCTGGGGGATGAGGACGTGCAGCACCGCCGCGAGGGCGGGGAACTGGGCGGGGACGTTCTTGGCCCGCCGCCAGTCGCTGATCCGCTGGGCGGAGACCCGCACGGGCCGCCCGCGTTCGTCGACCCGCTGGAGCCGGACGACCGCCTCGGACACGCGTTTGAGGGGAGGGTTGCCCGCCTCCTTGTACAGCAGTGCGAGACGTTCCGCGAAGGCCGTGCGTGCCCCTGAGTCGAAACTCAAGGTCTCCACTCCTTACTTCCCCCGCACCTGGACGTCCGGACCGGAAAACTCACTCTATATGGCTGACCTGCGGCTACGTCCTGGCCGCTGCTCCGGAACCTCCCCGTCGGCGACCCCGACTGGCAGGATCACGTCGCAGTGGCGAGTCGCCCGCCCGACCCCCGGACAGGTCAGCGGCCCAGTGCCTGCAGAGCCACCCCGTGAGGCCGCACGTTCTCGGTCAGCTTTCGATGGCACCTCCCTCCCGATCCGGTCCGGTACCGCGTACAACACGCCGTCGGCATGGCTTGGCTCCGGTCCCCACGAGGGGAGGGACCGGTGCCGAACCATGCCGACGGCGCGGACGACCGCGGTGGCCGGTGGGAGGGCCACGGCGATCGGGCGGTGAGGCGACCGAGGCGGTCGGTGAGCGGTGGGCGGCGGTCCCCTCGACGGCGTCGTCACCGCCGGGCAACATCGACCTGGGCAGGCGAACAGGGCGGATTCAGCGCGGCGATCCGCGGGCAGGCACGTCGTGATGGTTCCGATTCGAACGCCGCTGGAGTGTGAATGAGGATCTCCGTCGACCCTGAGCAGTGTTATGGCTCCGGCGACTGCGTCCACCGGGCCCCGTCCGTCTTCACCCAGGTGGACGGCCTGGGTGCCGTGATACCCGGACGCGAGAACGCGGTCGACACGCCCCGGGTGCGCGAGGCGGTCGAGGGATGCCCCTCCGCCGCGATCACCATCACGGCGGAGCACTGAGTGTCGGTGGAGCACTGAGTGTCGGCGGAGCACTGAGTGTTTGTGGAGCATTGAGTGCCTGTTGAGCAGGGAGTGTCGGTGGAGCGGTGAGTGCCGGGGGAGCGATGAGGGGCCGAGCGGGGCCGCGTGTCCGAGGGGGACCGGGTGTTCCCGTGGCCGTGACCGAGGCCCTGGTCACGCTCGGCAGCCGTTACGTGCGGAGCGCCCCCGGCACGTTCGGGAAGGCGGCGCTCGCCGCGCGGTGGCTGAACCCCCATCTGCGCGAGCACCCCCGCCGCAGAGTCGTCAGAGTGCGTTCCGGCGCCCGGTTCGCCGTGGACACCCAGGACCTCATCCAGCGGTACCTGTACCTGTTCGGCGCCTGGGAGCCGCACCTGACGGCCTGGCTGCGGCGCCGGCTGCGACCGGGCGACGGATTCGTCGACGTCGGGGCCAACATCGGCGTCTTCAGCGTTCTCGCGGCGCAGCTCGTCGGCGACGCGGGCCGGGTCGTCGCGATCGAGGCCTCCCCCGTCTTCCACCGTCGCCTGGAGCGGCACGGCCGGCTCAACCGCTGCCGGAACATCCGCGCGCTCAACGCCGCCGTCTCCGACAGCCGCAGGAAGCTGACCTTCGTCCTCGCCAGCTCACACAACATGGGTGCGAACAGCATCGTCCCGTACGACGGCCCGGCGGAGTCCACCTTCGAGGTCGAGGCACGGCCGCTGCCGGAGCTCCTCCATCCGGCGGAGATCGCGAACGCCCGGGTGATCAAGATCGACGTCGAGGGCGCGGAGGGGAGCGTCGTCCGCGGGCTGGCGCCGATGCTGGGCAGCCTTCGGCCCGACGCGGAGATCAGCGTCGAGGTGGCGCCGGAGCGCATGGCCCGGCTCGGGGACTCCATCGACGAACTTCTGACGGTGATGCGCGACGCCGGCTTCCACGTCTACCGGCTGGCCAACGACTACGCGCCCGAGAGCTACCCCGCGGCGCTGGGCGGCGTGATGGGCATGCCCGGTGAGCCCGGAGTGCCGGTCCGCTGGCGGGGGCCCGTCGTCGAGGAGAGCGACCTGGTCTTCTCCCGGGTCGATGCGGAGACGCTGCCCTGACCGCAGTCCTGACCGCAGTCCTGACCGCAGTCCTGACCGCAGTCCTGACCGCTGCCCCGACCGCTCCCTCGACTTCCCCGACGCCCTCGGTCTCCCCGACGCCCTCGGTCTCCGCGAATCGCGTGACTTCCCGACTCGCGCGACTTCCCGACCGCGATCTTCAGGCTCCGGCGGGGAAGCGCCACCCGAAGGACGCCAGCGCCCGCGCCCTCCCTTCCACGACCGTCATCCGCGCGTCGCGTTCGGCGGGGTCCACATGGGCGGCCTGGCCGGTCACCTGGCCCTCCCACTTGCGGTAGAGCAGGCCCACCTCCTCGGAGAACCAACCCCGGCTCACGCAGTTGAGCGCCAACAGCAGGCCCGTGTCCTCGGAAGCGGGCAGGGCCATCCAACCGCCGAGCGCGAGCAGCAGATCGCGCCGTACCAGGAGCGTCGCCGGGTGGACCTGGGCGCGGAAACCGTTCGCCCTCCAGTAGTCGAGCACCTCCCCGCGCTCGATCGGCCCGTGGTCCGGGTCGCCCGGGAAACCGTTCGTGGAACCGTCGGGCAGGAGGTCCAGGACCCGGGACGTCGCCCACCCGAGCGTCGGATCGGCCTCGAGGGCGGCCAGGTCGCGGGCCAGGGCACCGGGCGGAAGCTGGTCGTCGGCGTCCAGGATCTTCACGTACTCGCCGTCCGCGTGGGCCAGGGCCAGCGTGCGGGCCACACCCGGGCCGCCCTGCTGTCCCGGCCGTCCCTGCCGGAAGACGACGCGCGGGTCGTCGGGTACGTGCGGCCGGACGTCGTCCGTCCGCCCGTCCTCCTGGATGACCCAGCACCACTCCCAGCCGGCGGGCAGCTCCTGCGCGCACAACGACGCGTGGGCCTCCGGAAGGAAGGGGGCGGAGGGGCCGTGGACGGCCGTGACGATGATGACGCGCCTGCTCACGGCGGCACTCACCACCTTTCCAGACGAGTGGTGGAGAGCGGTTCGGTGCGGTCGCCGGGCTCCCGCTCACCCTCGCGGATGGAGCGGCGCAGGTCGTCCGCGATCACTTCGTACGCCTTTGGCACTGGCAGTCACCGGTTCCTGTCCGTTCTCGGGCTGCGTACCCGAGTCGGGGGACCGAGCCCGGCCGGGGATCCGGGTCTGCCGCGATGCGGCTCGGCCGTGGTCCGGCGGGCCGGGATCCGGGCTTGGTCGTGGTGTGGATTGAGCCTAGCCACTCTCAAGAGGTCCTGATGAGGGGGGTTTCCGGACACGGCGGCGGCCCGGCTGCTCTGTCGAGCGGCCGGGCCGTTTCTCGCGTGTGCTGCTGTACGCAGATCGCCGTGACGTCGGGTTCGGGCGGCGTGGGCGGCGCGGCGGGTGCCGGGCGCGTGCCGGGCCGCTCAGCGTTGGAGTGGCTCGGTGTGCTGGGCGGTGGTGTGCCGGACCGGCGATTCCGCGGTGTCGTCGCACAGGAGGCCGGTGGCCGCGGTGGCGGCGGCGTCGGCGACCGGACGGTGGCGGCAGTTGGGGGCCTTGCCGTGGGCCTCGGCGCGGATGCGCTGTTTCATCGTGGGGGGCAGGGAGCCGGTACGTGACCAGGACCAGGGTGCCGCCGCCGCGGGTGCCGCCTCGGGGGAGGCGCTGTCGCTGTTGCTGTGCGTTCGGGTCTGCGGTACGGCCGCGGAGGCGGTCGTCGTGATGAGTCCGAGCGCCGTGCACAGCGCGAGGAAGGCGGTGACGATGGTGGTCCACAGCGTCATGACCTTGTTCCGGGCCATAACCCCTCACTTTCGGGTTGGGCGATTTGCGTACTTTCCTCATGATGTGTATGTGCGCCGCGAAGTGGTGGACCGACGCCCGTGGCGCGTGGATGTTCAGATGAACACCACCCGGATGGCCGCAAGAGGCCGGAAAAGGTGCCTAGGCGGTAGAGAGTCGGGCAAAAGTCACGTTCCGTCAGGGTGTGATCACCCTCCGATCGGAACAGCTTCGTCCGCTCTTATTGGGCTCTGACGGCGGGGAGTTGGCCGCCGACACAGGTCACCGATCGGTATCGGCCGGTGTGTATAGTCGGGCGCCAGAGGTCCCCTACGTCAAGGAAAGACGAGGTAGCGCGGTGAAGAAGCTTCTCCTGGTCGCACTGGCCGCCATCGGCGGGCTCCTCGTGTACCGCCAGATCCAGGCGGATCGCGCCGAGCAGGATCTGTGGACGGAGGCGACTGACTCCGTGCCCACGGGTTCGTGAGTACGACCGATATCCGGTCCTGAGCAGACCCCGGCCGTCATACGGTCGGGGTTTTGTGTTGCCCGGGTTCCGTTGCCGATATCCGTGGCCGGTATCCCGTGCGGGGGCGCGGAAGCTTGGGGCGCGCGGCAGGATGGGCCACGGTCCGGTCCGGGCGGCGGCGACAGTGCCGGTGAACGCGAGGGGTGGCGGGTGATGGGGCGGTGGTGTACGGCTTGGCGGGTCGCCGGGTCGGTGCTTACCGGGTCGGGGCGTGCCGCATCAGGACGTACCGCATCAGGGCGTGCCGGGGCAGGGCGTACCGGCGCGGGACGTAAGGGCGCAGGGCGTAACGGAACAGGGCGTACGGGCGTGAAGATCCTCGCGGTCGCCGACGGCGGCCCCGGGCGTACCGGATCACGGCGTGCCGGGGCCGGGCGTACCGGATCAAACCCGGACCGATCGCCTACGTCCGTGCGGTGGGCGGTCGGGGCCGTCGTACTGGCGGTGACCGCCGCCCTGCCCGGCGGTGCGGCGGTCGCGGCCGGTGCGCCCCCTGGCTACGCCTTCGCCGAGGGGGCCCGGCGGATCGAGGGCGCGAGCGGCGCCTCGGACGCCGTACGCCTGGAGCCCGGCGCCACGTACCGCAGCTCCCTGCCGAGAGCCGGCACTCGCTACTACCGCCTGGAACTCGACGCCGCCTCGGACGCCTACGTCTCCGTCACCGCCGTACCCGGCGCCGACGGCGAGGTCACCGCCATCGACGGCATCCGGGTCTCCGTACAGGACGCCGACGGCGGCTCCTGCTCCTCCGACAGCGCGACCTTCGGCGCCGCCCACAGCCCTCGCCCCGTCACCGCCCGGGGCCTGCGCGAGATCGCCTCCGGCGAGACCCGGTGCCAGGACCCCGGCACCTACTACGTCGCGGTCGAGCGGTCCCGGCCCCAGGACTCCCCGCCCGGGGCCTGGGACCTGGAGCTGACCGCCGTCACCGAACCGCGCCCGGAGCGGACCGGCGCGACCACCGCACCCGAGGCCTGGGACTCAGCCTCCCCCCAGCCCCTCACCGGCGAGCCGCAACGACGCCCGGGCGGCGGCGGTTTCGCCCACGCCACCCCCGTCGGGCAGGGAGTCTGGCGCGACGACATCCGGCCCGGACAGACCCTCTTCTACAAGGTTCCGGTCGACTGGGGCCGCCAGTTGTACGCGACCGCCGAACTCGGCGGTTCCGGTGCCGGCTCCGGCTACGCCACCAGCGCCCTGTACCTGGCGCTCCACAACCCCGTCCGCGGCGAGGTCGACGACACCGCGCGGGGCTACACCGGCCGCCCGGCGTCGGTCGGCCTCGCTCCCCTGCCACCGGTGTCCTACGCCAACCGGTACGCCACCGACGGTCAGGCCGGCGCGATGCGGTTCGCCGGCTCCTACTACCTCGTGGTGCACCTCGCGGCCCAAGTGGCCGACGACTTCGGCGAGGGCCCCTTCGGGCTGACGCTGCGCGTACGGCTCGGCGGAACGGCGCAGAGCGGCCCCGAGTACGCGGGGGAGCCCGAGCCGAAGGGCGTCTTCGAAGTTTCGGCACAGGACCGGGCGGCCGCGCCGGTGGGCGATGACGCGGACGGCGACCTCGCCATGAAGGCGGTCGCCGTGGGCGGGATCGGCACCGGCAGCCTGCTGCTCCTGGGCCTGGGGGTGTGGACGGCGGCGGCACGGCGCGGGCCGGGCAGGGCCTGATGGAGGCCCGGACTCAGATACGGGTCAGGGCCCAGAAGCCCACGGCGTAGCAGGCCAGCGCGAGGAGCAGGAGCGGGACCGCCACCCTGGCCGGAGGGCCACCGGAGCGGCGCCGCCGCCGTGCCGCGCGGTGCTGCGGATACGGCTGGCCGGAGGGCCGCCGCGACGGCGGGCTCTGAGCGGTGTACGAGGCGGTGGGCACGTCGGCTCGCTGCTGCGGGGCCGGTGCCAGTGCGTGGGCGGGGAGCGGTGGCGGGCCCGGGGGCCGCCGGTACTGCGGGCCGTCCGGGACGACCGGGGTCTGCGCGTGCGCCTGCGGAGGGCCGGACGCCGGCGGGGAGGTGACGGTCGGCTGCGGGGGAGGCAGATGGAAACTGCCGGTCTCCGACATGGCGGACGGGTGCGCGGGTCGGGCAGGCGACACCGACGGGGCGCCGTCCGGGGCGGGCGGTGTGTGGTTGTGGGGGAACGGGGCGCCGTCCGGGACGGGCGGCGTGTGGGTGAGGTGCGGCGGATCGGCCTGGCCCGGCACGCCGCCGGGGGTTGACGGTGTCTGGTCCGGGACCGGGATGCCGCCGGGGGTTGACGGTGTCTGGTCCGGGACCGGGATGCCGCCGGGGGCGGACGGCTTCCGGCCCGGCACCGGCCAGGTGTCTGGCGCGGGCGGCATCCGGTCTGGAACCGACGTGCCGTCCGCAGGGGTTGGAGCACGCCCCAGGGTCGATGGCGTGGGGTCCGGGGGTGATGGCGTGAGGTCTGGGGCCGACGGCGTACGGCCCGAGCCCGCGCCCGAGCCCGAGCCCGCGCCCGAGCCCGCGGCCGCGCCCGCGCCCGCTCCCGCATCCGGTCCGAGCGGTCGTCGTGGGTCCCTCGGGGTTCGGTCCACCCCCGATGCCTGCCTGAGCGGCCCGTCGGGGCCGAACCCCGTGGGCAGCGGGCCGACTTGGTCGAAGATCTCGATCAGCTCGTCGTCGGGGCCGGGCTCCGGCAGCAGCTCGGCCGCCGCGGCCAGTGCCTTGCGCGCCCCCGTGGCGGTGCGGAACCTCGCCGGCGGGTCCGGCTGTACCAGCGTCGCCACGACCTGCCACAGCGGCTCGGGGATTCCCGGCGGCGCGGGCGGCGTCCCGTGCTCGGCGAAGTACTGCACCAGCGTTTTGGCGTCCGGCTTCGCCCCCTCCAACAGGTACAGGGCGACCAGGCCCACGGCGAACAGGTCGGCCGGGAAGTCCGGCTCCGCGCCCATCATCTGCTCCGGCGCGAGATAACCCGGCGTTCCCACCACGAGGTTGGTCTCCGTGAGCCGGGGCTCGCCCAGCCGCATCGCGATGCCGAAGTCGGACAGCCGCAACCGGGGCCGGCCCGTGCCGGTCGCTTCGAGCAGCAGGTTGGCGGGCTTGATGTCACGGTGCACGACGTCCTCCGCGTGCACCGCCGCCAGCCCCGCGAGGAGCTGGTCGAGGAGGGTGCAGACGAAGGCGGGCGGCAGGGGGCCGTAGTCCCCGACCAGGTGGACGAGTGAGCCCCCCGTGACCAGGTCCATGGTGAACAGGACCTTGTCGTCGTCGGCGGCCCAGCTAGCGGGCGCGAGCACATGCGGGTGGTCGATCCGCATCGCCTGTTCGCGTACGAACCGCAGCAGCGAGTGCGCGTCCCGCTGCTGGAGCACCTTGGCGGCCACATACCGCCGGCGGCGGTGGTCCCAGGCACGCCAGACGGCACCGACCCCGCCCCGGCCGATCGGATCGACCAGCTCGTACCGGCCCGCGAAGACCTCACCCATGGCTGTGCGCCGCTCCTCCCTGGGACCTGTCGCGCCACTCCCGCGGTCCGGCCGCCGCCCCTCCCGGCGACCGGACCCCGGATCAGTTCTGGTGGGACTGGTAGTGCGCCACCGCGTCCGAGGTGCGGCCCGCGCCGTAGACCCGCAGGAACTCCGCCAGCTCCGGGTGGGACGGGGCCAGGGCGTCCGCCGCGTCGATGATGTCCCCGGCGGCCGCCACCGAGCGCAGCAGCGACTGGATCTCGCGGACCACCCGCTTGACCGTGGGCGCTCCCGAACTACTCGTGGTCGTCGTGGTGTTGCTGAGCACCGAGCCCCCCTGCGACTTCTTGATCTCGTCCATGCGCTCCGTCGCCTCGGCCGCGCTCACGCTGCCGTCCGCGACCTGACCCGCCAGGTCCTGCAGCAACTGCACCCGCTGCACCACCGCGGGATTGCCGATCTTCGCCCGCTGGCCGCTCATGAGCTGCGACAGCATCGGTGCGGACAGCCCCAGCACCCCCGCGAGACGAGCCTGGTTGAGACCAAGATCGTCGATGAGCCTGCGGAAGAGCGCCCCCAGCGGCTCCCCGTACCAGTTCCGCTGCAGTTCCCGCGCTCTTGCGGTGGCTTCCTGCTGTGCGGCGTCCATTGCGTCTCCCCATCGCTTCCCCAAAAACCGCAGTTCGCTCCAGCGAACCACGCCGAGCATCTTACGGAGCGTGGTGTTTCCCCGGGAGCCCCAATCATTTGTGAGATACGGGGGGCGACCCGGTACTCTTGTGTGCGGCGCCCGCCGGCACGAGGTTTCCCGGCCGGACGCTTCCTCCGGGGCCTTAGCTCAGTTGGTAGAGCGCTGTCTTTGCATGGCAGATGTCAGGGGTTCGACTCCCCTAGGCTCCACGCGTAAAGCCCCTCCGAACTGCGAAAAAGCGGTTCGGAGGGGCTTTTTTCGCGCCGGTGTGCCGTCGCGGTGGCGCGGACGGGGGCCCGAGCGGCCCGGCTTCTCTCGTCCGCCCGGCGCACGCGGGGACATCGCGGGCAGTTCCACGGTGATGCCCATTCCGCCCGGCGGAGCGCGGGGTGAGCCGCTCGCCGCCGTTCTCGGCAGCGAGCACCACGGTCCTGGGGCGGATGCCGGAATCCGGCGTAGCTGAGGCGGATTGCGAGCGAACGCCCCACCCGGGCCGCTTATCCGCGGTCCCCACCCTCACGTCCGGTGCCGGGTCCTGGGTGGATGCGGTAGCCGGCGCCCGGCACGGTGGCGATGATCCAGGGCTCGCCGAGGCGTTTGCGCAGTGCGGAGACCGTGATGCGCACGGCGTTGGTGAACGGGTCGGCGTTCTCGTCCCACGCCCGTTCGAGGAGTTCCTCGGCGCTGACCACACCGCCTTCGGCGGTGACGAGGACTTCGAGCACCGCGAACTGTTTGCGGGTGAGCGCGACGTAGCGGTCGTCGCGGTAGACCTCACGGCGGAACGGGTCCAGGCGCAGGCCCGCGATCTCGCGTACGGGAGGTCTGGGGTGCGCGCGCCTGCGGTCGAGTGCCCTGAGCCTGAGCACGAGTTCCCGCAGTTCGAACGGCTTCGTGAGGTAGTCGTCGGCGCCGAGCCCGAATCCGGAAGCCTTGTCGTCGAGACGGTCGGCGGCGGTGAGCATCAGGATCGGCATGCCGCTGCCGGAGGCCACGATGCGTGTGGCGATCTCGTCGCCGGAGGGGCCGGGGATGTCGCGGTCGAGGACGACGATGTCGTAGCTGTTGACGCCGAGCAGTTCCAGAGCGGTGTCACCGTCACCCGCGAGGTCGGCGGCGATCGCTTCCAGGCGCAGACCGGCTCGGATGGCCTCTGCCATATAGGGCTCGTCCTCGACCACCAAGACACGCATGGCCTCAAGGCTACGAGCCGGTACATATCGCCGGCGTATCGAAAACCGCATACGCGCCGGCAACACCGCGTCGCTTTCACTGGCGGCAGGCCCCCGGGGCCGAAGAGGCGCGGCAGCGAGCAGCGACGAGCGGGGAAGCCGCGAGCAGCGACGAGTAGGCGCGGCAGCGGATCAGCGACGAGTAGGCGCGGCAGCGGAGCAGCCATGGGTAGCAGTGGGCGGCAGTGAGCGAGGACAGAGGATGACGCAGGTGGACTCGGCGGAGACCGGACCGGGCGGCCCGGCGGCTACCCGCGCGCCGGGCACCGGGAGCGGTGTCCCGGCGGCCGGCACCGGCGGGACCTGGCGCGCGGACGTACGCCGGGCGATCCGCGACGGATTCCGGCCGGAGCCCTGGAAGCGCGGCCCGGTGCTCGCGGTGCCGGCGCTGCTCCTGGGCCTTTTCCTGCTGCTGCACCAGCAGATCCCGAATCGGATCGGTGGCCTCGGCAGCCTGGTCGCGAGCTTCCTGCCGTGGTTCGGCCTGTTCGCCCCGGTGCTGCTGGCCGGCGCGCTGTGGCGCCGCTCCGCCTGCGCGGTGGTCGCGCTGCTGCTGCCGGTCACGGTGTGGCTGCACCTCTTCGGCGGGCTGCTCGTCGACAAGTCCCACCCGGGCGGCGACCTCACCGTGGTGAGCCACAACGTCGGCGCCGACAACTCCGACCCGGCCGGCACCGCCCGCGACCTGGCCGCCTCCGGTGCGGACGTGCTGGCACTGCAGGAGATCACCCCGCAGGCCAGGGGCACGTACGAGAAGGAGCTGGCGAAGGAGTACCCGCACCACACGGCCCAGGGCACGGTCGGGCTGTGGAGCAAACTGCCGCTGTCCGGGACCCGGCCGGTCGACATCAAGATGGACTTCGGGCCGCTGGGGGACACCAAGCCGGTCGGGACCAAGATGGCCTACAACCGGGCGCTGCGCACCACGGTGGCCACGGACCGGGGGCCGCTGGCGGTGTACGTGGCCCACCTGGGGTCTGTACGGGTGAACCCCAGGGCGGGCTTCTGGACGGACTCCCGGGACAGGGGCGCGCAAGCGCTCGGCAGGGCCGTGGCCGCCGAGCGGAACGAGCGGGTGGTGCTGCTCGGCGACCTGAACGGCACCGTGGACGACCCCGCGTTCAACGGCATCACCTCGCGGCTGCGCTCGGCCCAGGAGGTGGCCGGGGACGGCTTCGGCTTCACCTGGCCGGCGAAGTTCCCGGTGGTGCGGATCGACCAGATCCTGGTGCGCGGCGTGGAGCCGGAGAGCGCGTGGCTGCTGCCGGCCACCGGCAGCGACCACCGGCCGGTCGCGGCTGCCGTCAGCTTGTGAGTCTCGCGCCCGCGCCGGCGGCACCGTCACGCGGTTCATCCGGGCCGGGCGCGCTGTCGCGGCCCGCCTCGCCGCCAAGCACGGGGCACCGGCCGCCGCCGGTGCCGGGCGGACCCTGAAAGTGACCCGGAACACCAGGCCGTCCCCCTCGAACAGCGGACGCCGACGACGTCCGCAACCTCCCCACCAGGCACGAAAGTTGGCCGGACCCGCCGACGGTCCACCTCACCGCGCCGCCGTACCGGAGCGGCCGCGGCGCCTGGGCGCGCCCCGACTCCCCGGGGCCCCGCCGAGCATCGAGGAGGTGCTGTCTGCTCTTGATATCGTCACCCCACAGGGCACCAGCGCCACACCCCTGCGGCGCGGTGCCACGTGGCTCATCGCCGTCGGAGCCGCCGGTCGCTACCGACGAGGTGGAAGGGGTAACCATGCGGGCGAAGGTACGGGCCGCTCTCGACGCGCTCTATATGAAGCGGCTGGTCAGGGAGTTGGAGGGACGCCCACGCCCCCAGCACATCGGCATCATGCTCGACGGCAACCGCCGATGGGCCAAGATGTCCGGCATCGACGACCCACGAGAGGGCTACCGGGCCGGCGGGGCGAAAGTGCAGGACTTCCTGCGCTGGTGCGACTCCGCGCAGATCGAACACGTCACCCTGTTCATGCTCTCCGACGACAACCTCCACCGGCCCGAAGACCAACTCAACCCGCTCATCGACATCATCGCCGAGGTGGTGGAGCGGCTCGCCGCGCCGGGCAACCCCTGGCCCGTCGAGGTCGTCGGTGCCCTGGACCTGCTGCCCGCCGAGTCCGCGACCCGCCTCAAGACCGCCACCGCTGCCACCCAGGGCCGCAAGGGCGGTACCAAGGTCGATGTCGCCGTGGGCTACGGAGGCCGACGAGAGATCGTCGACGCCGTCCGCTCCGCCCTCACCGAGCACAGCTCCCAGGGCGGGGACATCGATGAGTTCATCGAGACCTTCACCATGGAGCACATCTCCAAGCACCTGTACTCCAAGACCCGGTCCGAGTCCGACCTCATCATCCGCACCTCGGGTGAACAGCGCCTCTCCGGGTTCCTGCTCTGGCAGTCCGCCTACGCCGAAGTCCACTTCTGTGAGACCTACTGGCCGGACTTCCGCGAGATCGACTTCCTGCGTGCCCTGCGCTCCTACTCCCTGCGTGAACGGCGTTACGGCCGCTGAGCGACGGGCTCGACGCCTTCGACGGTTTCACGTGAAACATCGCTGCGGGGCGGGAGGCCCTGAGGTCTCCCGCCCCGCAGCGATGTGAGATCGCCGGCGAAGGTCAGCGGGGCTCGTCGCCCTCCGCCGCCTCGTCCTGCGCCTGCTTGGCCTGCACCTCGGGGTCGAGAATCGCCTCACCGGTGCCGTCCACCGAGGTCAGCCGTCCCGACTCGGGAACCTCCGTCGCCTCGGGCGGCTCCACCAGCCAGTCCGGGTTGGCCTGCTTGTCCCACCACTTCCAGGCAGCGAAGGCGCCACCCGCGACGATGCCCGCCACCGCCAGAACCTTGGCGATACGCCCGGCCCGGGCCCGACGCTGATGCTTACGCGTCAGCTTCTGGATCTCCGCGGCCGTGACCTGGCCCCGCAGCGCGGCCAACGCGGCGGCACCCCGTGCGGCGGCCTCGTCCCGGACGGGGCCCGCCGCGGCCACCGCCTGCTCGATCCTCGGCCTGGAGTACTCGGCCGCCTGCCGGGCGGCCAGGCGGGTACGGACGGCGGCCTCCTGAGCGGCCGCGTCCACCTTCGGCGGCACATGCGTACGGGCCTGCTCCAGTCGCGGCGCGAGATGCGCGCCGTACTGATGACGGGCCTGGCACGCGGCCTGCGACACCTTGGGCGCCAGTCGTCCGCGCGCCTCCTGTGCGTAGTGAGCGGCCCTGTCCTTGGCCGTGTCGGCGTAGGGCGCCACCACTTCCGCGGCGTGCAGCACGCTGTCCTTCGCCGAACCGGTCGCGGCGCGCACGCTGTCGATGCGGGTCACGGGTTCCTCCTCCTCGGTGGCGTACGGTAATTCGACTTTCCACCCTTTTACGGATCATGCCTGCGGACGCACTGCCAGGCATGCGAGGGCGGGCATCCGGGTCACGGACGATGCCTTCGTGGCCCCTGGTGCAAAGGGTGATGAAGGTGCGAACAAGAGTTGATCACCGTCGATAACGGATGAATTCCGGGCAACGGGAGCCTGCCGACGACAATGCCACGGATCGGCCCCCCGCGCCCGTAACCCAGGACTACTCGACCGGGACCACTCGACCAGGACCACTCGACCAGGGCTACTCGACCAGGGCCACGGGACAGAGCACCCCGGCGGGATCCCCGCGACCCACGCCCCTGATCGGGGCGGGAACCGCCGTGAAGGCGCTGCACGCGCCCCCGACCGTGCAAGGATCAACGAGCACGACAGGACGACGGAAGGCACAACGTGGCCGAGCAGCTCTACGCCACCCTGAAGACCAGCCAGGGCGACATCGAGATCCGGCTCCTGCAGGACTACGCCCCCAGGACGGTCAGGAACTTTGTCGAGCTGGCCCAGGGCGCCCGGGAGTGGACCCACCCCGCCACCGGCGAGAAGTCCACCGGCAAGCTCTACGACGGCACGGCCTTCCACCGGGTGATCAGCGGCTTCATGATCCAGGGCGGCGACCCGCTCGGCAACGGCACCGGCGGCCCCGGCTACCAGTTCGAGGACGAGATCCACCCCGACCTCGCCTTCGACAAGCCCTACCTGATGGCCATGGCCAACGCCGGCCCCGACACCAACGGCTCGCAGTTCTTCATCACCGTCTCCCCGACGACCTGGCTGAACCGCAAGCGCACGATCTTCGGCGAGGTGACCGACGCGGCCAGCCAGAAGGTCGTCGACGCCATCGCCGCCACCCAGACCAACCCCCGCACCGAACGCCCCCTCCACGACGTCGTCATCGAGTCCGTCGTCGTCGAGACACGCCAGGACTGACCTCCCCGCACACAGGGCAGGAACCAAACGCCCCGCTCATCCGTAAAGATGGGCGGGGCGGTGCTTTTGCCCACACCGCCGCCCACAGGGCGACCGAAGGACGACCGAGGGGAAGCCATGGACCACGCGGCAGCCGGCGCACCGGACGCCCAGAGCACGCCCGGCTGCTACCGCCACCCCGACCGGGAGACCGGCATCCGCTGCACCCGGTGCGAACGCCCCATCTGCACGGACTGCATGGTCAACGCCTCGGTCGGCTTCCACTGCCCCGACTGCGCCACGGGCCGCTCCGGCACCGGTCCCGCTCCCGCCGCCTCCCGGCCCCGCACCCTGGCCGGCGGCACCATCGCCGGCGACCCCCATCTCCTCACCAAGATCCTCATCGGGCTCAACGCGGCGGTCTTCATCGCCGTCCACGCGCTGCCGTCGTCCTTCCTCGGCGACATGGTGCTCATCGGACGCTGGCCCCCCGCCCCCTTCGTCCCGACCGAGGGCGTCGCCGAGGGCGAGTGGTACCGCCTGGTGACCACGATGTTCACCCACGAGGAGATCTGGCACATCGGCTTCAACATGCTCAGCCTCTGGTTCCTCGGCGGACCGCTCGAAGCAGCCCTGGGCAGAGCCCGCTACCTCACGCTCTACCTCGTCTCCGGCCTCGCCGGCAGCGCCCTCACGTACCTGCTGGCCTCGCCCACCACGGCCACCCTCGGCGCCTCCGGCGCGGTCTTCGGCCTCTTCGGCGCGACCGCCGCGCTCGTCCGCCGTCTCAACGCGGACATGCGGCCGGTCGTCGCCCTTCTGGTGATCAACCTGATCTTCACGTTCAGCCCGGGTTTCAACATCGCCTGGCAGGCCCACATCGGGGGCCTCGTCGCCGGTGCCGCGATCGGCTACGCCATGCTCCACGCCCCGCGTGAGCGGCGGACGCTCGTGCAGTACGGCACCTGCGCCCTGGTCCTCGTGGCCGTCGTCGGGCTGACCCTGTTGAGGACCGCCCAGCTCACCTGAGCGCGCGTTGTCCACAGCGGGTGGCCGATCTTGTGCACAGCGTGCGGGAACACGTGTGCCCCCTGTCGCTGACTTGTGTTTCCGCAGGTCAGTCAGGGGGCGAACGTGTTTTCGGTTACCGGTACTTCCGTCACACCGGCGTCAATGTCCGGCGGGTTATCCACAGATCGTCTTTCTTTTCCCCACCGTGTGGACAGTGCCTGTGGATAACTCCGTGGATAGCCGTGGGGAGAGCTGGGTCCAGCGTGCGACCGGACTGTCGCCGAGCTGCCGCCCGGCTACTTCCACTGCGTCGACACACCGAATCCGGCGGCGATGAAACCGAAGCCCACCACGATGTTCCAGTTGCCCAGCGCGTCGATGGGCAGCGAACCGTCGGTGACATAGAAGACGACGATCCAGGCGAGACCGATGACGAACATGGCCAGCATGACGGGCGCCACCCAGCTACGGCTGGTCAGCTTGATACTGGTCGTCTGCTTGGAGGGCGGCGGCGTGTAGTCGGCCTTCTTGCGGATACGTGACTTCGGCACGAGGGTCTCTCCTGTCGATGCGCTGCGTGGCCGCGCAGGGAACGGGGTCGGGGACTCTGAGCGCTCCCCCGGGCGTCCGTTAGCGTAGTGCTTCCGCGGCGCCGAAGGAGATAAGGGTACGTTGAGCAATTCTGCCGACTCCCCCGGGACGGGATCCAGCCCTGCCCGCGGGCGCCGTTTCCGGCCCGTGCGGGTGCTCACGGCGGCCGTCTTCGCCCTCGCGGGACTCATATTCTTCACCAGCTTCGATACCGCGAAAGGCACCAATATCCGCACGGACGCCTCTTTGCTCAAGTTGTCCGATCTCATCCACGAGCGCAGCCGGGAGAACGGTGAACTCGAGGAGTCCAACGCGTCCCTGCGCGAGGAGATCGACGCGCTCGCCGAGCGCGACAACGGAAGTACGAAGGCGGAGGCGGACGAACTCACGGCGCTGGAGAAGAAAGCCGGTACGCACGAGCTGAAGGGCGAGTCGATCTCGGTCACGCTCGACGACGCC
The DNA here is from genome assembly GCF_002005225.1 of Streptomyces pactum. Taxonomy (NCBI): domain Bacteria; kingdom Bacillati; phylum Actinomycetota; class Actinomycetes; order Kitasatosporales; family Streptomycetaceae; genus Streptomyces; species Streptomyces pactum. The sequence continues at coordinate 4,361,170 of NZ_CP019724.1, read as the reverse complement.
CCGCCGGACGCCACCGCCAAGCTCCCCGGCTACCCGGAACCCGAGCCCGACTACCTGGTGATCCACCAGCAGGACCTGCAGGCCGTGGTGAACGCGCTGTGGCAGGGCGGCGCCGAGGGCATCAAGGTCATGGACCAGCGGCTGATCTCCACCAGCGCGGTGCGCTGCGTCGGCAACACCCTGATCCTCCAGGGCCGCGTCTACTCACCGCCGTACAAGATCCAGGCGGTGGGGGACCCGGAGCGGCTGAAGAAAGCGCTGGCCGCGTCCCCGGCGATCCAGAACTACATGGTGTACGTCAACGTCTACGGACTGGGCTGGAAGGTCGAGGACGAGGGGCGGGTGACGCTGCCGGGCTACTCGGGCACGGCGGACCTGCACTACGCCCAGCCTGTGGATTGACACCGTTCCCAGGGGCCCCGCGCCGCTAGTCTGGTGCGGTACGGCGTGAGTCTGGCGCCGTGGTGCGACGGAAGGGACGGCATGTACGGCTGGATCTGGCGGCATCTGCCGGGGAACGCGTGGGTGAAGGCCCTGCTCTCACTCGTGCTGGCGGTGGCCGTGGTCTACGTCCTCTTCCAGTACGTCTTCCCGTGGGCCGAACCGCTGCTCCCCTTCAACGATGTGACGGTGGACAACCAGTGAGCGCGCGCATCCTCGTCGTCGACAACTACGACAGCTTCGTCTTCAACCTGGTCCAGTACCTCTACCAGTTGGGCGCCGAGTGCGAGGTGCTGCGCAACGACGAGGTGTCGACGGCACACGCCCATGGGGGCACCTCCCGCTCGGAGAGTGGGGGAGGATTCGACGGTGTGCTGCTCTCTCCCGGCCCGGGTACGCCGGAGCAGGCGGGGGTCTGCGTCGAGATGGTGCGGCACTGCGCGGCGACCGGGGTGCCGGTCTTCGGGGTCTGTCTCGGCATGCAGTCGATGCAGGTGGCGTACGGCGGTGTGGTGGACCGGGCGCCGGAGCTGCTGCACGGCAAGACCTCGCCGGTCGAGCACGCGGGCCGGGGCGTCTTCGCCGGGCTGCCGTCTCCCTTCACGGCGACGCGGTACCACTCGCTGGCGGCGGAGCCGGCCACGGTCCCGGCCGAGCTGGAGGTGACGGCCCGCACGCACGACGGGATCGTGATGGGGCTGCGCCACCGGGAGCTGCCGGTCGAGGGCGTGCAGTTCCATCCGGAGTCGGTGCTGACCGAGCACGGGCACCGGATGCTGGCCAACTGGCTGGCGGAGTGCGGCGACCAGGACGCGGTGGCGAGGTCGGCGGGGCTCGCCCCGGTGGTGGGCAGGGCCACGGCGTGACCGCGCTGCGCCCCGAGCGCGACTCCGGCACGGCCGGTGACCAGGGATCCTCGTACGGGCAGCCGTACGGGGATTCCGGTGCGTTCGGGGGCGGCTGGCACGAGGACTTCTCTCCGGAGGCGGCGTACCGGCCCCTCGTCGGCGACGACGAGACGGTGGCGCTGCGGATTCCGGACCCGCCGGCGGAGCGGACCACCACTGCTTCCCCCGCGGGCGGCGGGCGCGCGGCCCGCAGGAAGGCCGCGAAACGGCGTCACGGGCGCCGTGGGGCCGCCCGGGGGCCGTCGGCGGCAGCGGAGCAGGCCGAGGCGCCGAAAGCGCCTCTGTCGCGCGTCGAGGCGCGTCGGCAGGCCCGTGCGCGCAAGCCGGGCCCCGCGGTGATCGCCAGCCGTGCGATCGGCGAGGTCTTCATCACGACCGGCGTGCTGATGCTGCTGTTCGTCACGTACCAGTTGTGGTGGACGAACGTGCGGGCGCAGGCGCAGGCGGACAAGGCGGCGAGCAACCTCCAGGACGACTGGGCGAGCGGCAAGCGCAACCCGGGGACGTTCGAGCCGGGGCAGGGCTTCGCGCTGCTGCACATTCCCAAGCTCGACGTCGTGGTGCCGATCGCGGAGGGCATCGACAGCAAGAAGGTGCTGGACCGGGGCATGGTCGGGCACTACGCCGAGGGCGGGCTGAAGACGGCGATGCCGGACGCGAAGACGGGCAACTTCGGGCTGGCGGGGCACCGCAACACGCACGGCGAGCCGTTCCGGTACATCAACAAGCTGACGCCGGGCGATCCGATCGTCGTGGAGACGCAGGACAAGTACTTCGTCTACAAGATGGCGTCGATCCTGCCGGTGACGTCGCCGAGCAACGTCAGTGTCCTCGACCCGGTGCCGGAGCAGTCCGGTTTCACCGGTCCCGGCCGCTACATCACCCTCACCACCTGCACGCCGGAGTTCACGAGCAAGTACCGGATGATCGTCTGGGGCAAGATGGCCGAGGAAAGGCCGCGCAGCAAGGGCAAGCCGGATGCGCTCGTCAGTTAAGGGCGGATGACCAGTGGCATCGACCACCGACACGGAGCACGAAGAGCACGCCGGCACGGACGGCCCACCGCAGCGCCCGGCACGCCGCCGCGGTCGCGGCCCGGGGCGGATCGTCGCGCAGGCCGTCAGCGTCTTCGGCGAGCTCCTCATCACCGCGGGCCTGGTGCTCGGCCTGTTCGTCGTCTACTCCCTGTGGTGGACGAACGTGGTCGCCGACCGCGCGGCGGACAAGCAGGCCGACAAGGTCCGTGACGACTGGGCCCGGGACCGGGTCGGTCCGGACGGGCCGGGCGCGCTGGACACCAAGGCGGGCATCGGCTTCCTGCACGTGCCGGCGATGGGGAACGGCGACATCCTCGTGGAGAAGGGCACGTCGATGAAGGTCCTCAACGACGGCGTGGCCGGCTACTACACGGACCCGGTCAAGTCGGCGCTGCCGACCTCGGGCAAGAAGGGCAACTTCTCGCTGGCGGCGCACCGGGACGGGCACGGGGCGAAGTTCCACAACATCGACAAGATCGAGAAGGGCGACCCGATCGTCTTCGAGACGAAGGACAAGTGGTACGTCTACAAGGCCTACGCCGTCCTTCCCGAGACGTCGAAGTTCAACGTCAAGGTCCTCGACGCGGTCCCCGGGGAGTCCGGCAAGAAGAAGGCCGGCCACTACATCACGCTGACGACCTGCACGCCGGTGTACACGAGCCGGTACCGGTACGTGGTGTGGGGCGAGCTGGTCCGCACGGAGAAGGTGGACGGGGAGCGGACCCCGCCGGCGGAGCTGCGCTGACTCCTCCGGCCCACCCGCCGCGCATCGCGTCACGGCGGCGCGTACGACGAAGCCCCGGTCCCTCCGCTGGCGGATTCTCGGGGTCCTCGCAACACCTGATGGCTTACGCGGCTGTCAGGGCCGGCCGTTGAGTTTGTTGGGCAACGTGTTCGAGGTCTTCGGCGCTGTGCGCGGACAGGTCGGTGCCCTTGGGGAAGTACTGCCGCAGCAGGCCGTTCGTGTTCTCATTCGACCCGCGTTGCCAGGGGGAGTGCGGATCGCAGAAGTAGACCGGCACTCCCGTGGCGACGGTGAGCTGCTTGTGGGAGGCCATCTCGCAGCCCTGATCCCAGGTCAGCGAGCCGCGCAGGTGCTCGGGCAGGGTCTGGATCAGCGGCACCAGCACGTCGCGGACTTCCTCGGCGGTGTGTCCGCCGGGCAGGTGTCCGAGCATGACGTAGCGGGTGGAGCGCTCGACCAGGGTGACGATCGCGCTGTCGCTGCGGGGACCGACGATCAGATCGCCTTCCCAGTGGCCGGGAACCGCCCGGTCTTCCACCTCGGCAGGCCGCTCGGAGATCATCACCATCTCGTCGACGAAGCGGCGAGTGCGCTGCTCCGGGCTGCGGTGAGGCTTGCGGCGGGTGCGACCGCTGCGCAGTGCGACCGCGATCTCACGGCGCAGGCCGCCTCGGGCCTGGACGTAGATGGCCTGGTAGATCGTCTCCGGACTCACCCGCATGCTCTCGTCGTCGGGGAACTCGATGACCACAGCGTGACTGATCTGCTCTGGAGACCAGCGTTCGCGCAGCTTGTCCTCAACGTATCGACGCAGCGGCCCGTCTGCGGCGAGCTTCGAGGTCTTGGGCCGTGACCGGCTCTCGGCCCAGGTCCGCTGGGCCCGGTGCGGCCGGTAGACGCCGTCGACTGCCCGGGCGTCGATCTCCCGTTTGACCGTGGACGCCGGCCGTCCCAGAGCCCGCCCGATCGCCCCCAGCGAGTGGCCGGCCCGGTGCATGTCGGCGATCGTCTCCCGCTCGGCCACGTTCAGGAACCTGGGGTGCAGCGGCGCGTCGACCGCCGCGAGAGGCGGCTGGATGATGGTCACACCGGTCTTATAGACGATCAGGCGGCCGTCAGGGCGCAGTCGCGAATGGCCGATCTGCCGGATGCCCTGGTCCCAGTCGTGGGCCGTGCGCACGTGGACACCGACCTGCGCGGCGGCATCCCGGCGTCGGACTCCGGCCGCACGCAGCCGCTCGTACTCCGCCCGACCGGGATGCCCAGACGTGCCGGACTTACCGCGACCGCGGACACCAGCCTGGCGGGCCCATCCGAACGCCGTATTGCGGTTCACTCCGACCGCGCGAGCAGCAGCGGTGACGCTGCCGCCCTCCCGATCCAGCGCCTCGAAGAACTTCGCCTTCAGCACCTCAAAATCCACGATCCCCGCAGCTCCCTGAACTCCAGGGTGTTGCGGGGATCAGTAGAACCCGGCCGCTGAGGGGCCGGGGCTTCGTCGTACCGGGGAGTCGCCGGGGTGCGTCAGTCGTCGTCGCCGCGCAGGCCGCCGATGATGCCGCCGCCGTTGTTACCGCCGTTGCCGCCGTTGCCGCCGTTGCCGCCCACGGTCGTGAGGGTGATCGGTGTGGCGGCCGGATCGTCGACCTCGGTGCCCGCCTGCGGGGTCTGCTGTATCACCACGGCGTTGCCGTCCGCGGGGCCGGAGACCTGGATGTTGGTGAAGCCGGCCTGCTGGAGGGTCTGCTGGGCCTGGCCCAGGGGCGTGCCGAGCTTGATCTCCGGGACCTTCGTCTTCTCCACGGCCTTGCCGACGACGATCGTCACCTTCGAGCCCTTGTCGACCTGCCGACCCCCCTGCGGGGTGGTGGAGATCACCTTGCCGACCTGGTTCGGGTCGTTCGTCGGCTGGTCCGTGCAGGTGGCTTCGAGGTCACTGCTCTGCATCTGGGCCTTGGCCTCGTCGCAGCTACGGCCCACGACGTCCGGCACGGTGGCCTTCGCCTCGGCCTTGGCGACCTCGAGGGTCACCGTGGAGCCCTTCTCCAGCTCGTCGCCCGGGTCGGGGTCCTGGCTGAGGACGGTGCCCTCGTCCTGGGAGGACTCGGTCTGCTTCTGCTCGACCACGAAGCCCTTGTCCTCGAGCTGCTGCTTGGCCTCGTCGATGTTCTTGTCGATCACGTTCGGCACGGCGACCTTCGGGGCGCCGGTCGAGACGACGAGGTTGACGGTGGACTTCTTGTCGACGCTGGTGCCCTGCGCGGGGTCCTGCGAGCAGATGTTGCCCTTCTTCTGGTCCTCGCACTCCTTCTGCGTGAAGGCCAGTTCCAGCTCGGCGTTGGTCGCCTGCTGCTGGGCGTCCGCCTTGGTCAGGCCGATGAAGGTGGGCACGTCGACCTTGTTGTTGCCCGGTCCCCCGCTGCTGAACGCGTACTTGCCGATCAGGATCGCGCCGACGAGGACGAGGATGCCGGCCAGGACCAGGGCGATCGTGGACGTTCTCGACTTGCGCGGCTGCTGGCGGCGCCGGTCGGGGCGGTCGTCGTAGCCGTAGGCGCCGTCGTCCGGGTTCATGGGCGGCAGCATGGTCGTGGCGCCGCCGCCCGCGTCCGAGCGCAGGGCGGTGGTCGGCTGGTCGTCGGGGTAGGCGCCGTAGCCGCCCGCGGCCATGGCACCGAGCGCCGCGGTGGCGCCGACCGGCTGGCCGTCGAGGCAGGCCTCGATGTCGGCGCGCATCTCGTCGGCCGACTGGTAGCGGTAGTCGGGGTCCTTGACCAGGGCCTTCAGCACGATCGCGTCCATCTCGGGCGTGATCTCGGGGTCGAAGACGCTGGGCGCCTGCGGCTCCTCGCGGACGTGCTGGTAGGCGACCGCGACCGGGGAGTCGCCCACGAAGGGCGGACGCACGGTCAGCAGCTCGTAGAGCAGGCAGCCCGAGGAGTACAGGTCGGAGCGGGCGTCGACCTGCTCGCCCTTGGCCTGCTCCGGGGAGAGGTACTGGGCGGTGCCGATGACCGCGGCGGTCTGGGTCATCGTCATGCCGGAGTCGCCCATCGCGCGGGCGATGCCGAAGTCCATGACCTTGACCTGGCCGTTGCGCGTGAGCATCACGTTGGCCGGCTTGATGTCGCGGTGGACGATGCCGGCGCGGTGCGAGTACTCCAGGGCCTGGAGGATGCCGATGGTCATCTCCAGCGTCCGCTCCGGCAGCAGTTTGCGGCCGGAGTGGAGCAGCTCACGGAGTGTGGAACCGTCGACGTACTCCATGACGATGTACGGGATCGACACGTTGTCGATGTAGTCCTCGCCCGTGTCGTAGACCGCCACGATCGCGGGATGGTTGAGCGAGGCGGCCGACTGGGCCTCCCGGCGGAAGCGGGCCTGGAAGGACGGGTCGCGCGCGAGGTCCGCGCGGAGCGTCTTCACCGCCACGGTGCGGCCGAGCCGGGTGTCGTGCGCGAGGTAGACCTCCGCCATGCCACCACGGCCGAGCACCTGGCCCAGCTCGTACCGGCCGCCGAGGCGACGCGGCTCTTCCATAGCTACCTACCAGCCCTCTCCGTCGGTCCCGACCGGCATGCTTGTACGGTCGGAGGCTGCCGTCCGGCCTACCGTACCCGGCTCGCGGCGGGTGACCTGGCCAAGCCCGATACCCGATACAGGACCGGTATCGCAACGTGCGCCTATGTGAAGGGGACGTGACGGGAGTCACGTCCTGTTCAGCTCGTGGTCACTCCTTGCTCTCCAGAACGGCTTCCATCACGTTCTTCGCGATAGGCGCCGCGAGTCCGCCGCCGGAGATGTCGTCCCGGACCGCGTTCTCGTCCTCGATCACCACGGCCACGGCGACGGGCGAGCTGCCGTCGTCGCCCTTGGCGTACGAGATGAACCAGGCGTAGGGGTTCTCGCTGTTGTCCACACCGTGCTGTGCCGTACCGGTCTTGCCGCCGACGGTGACGCCATCGATCCGCGCGTTGGTTCCCGTGCCGTCCTCGACGACGGTCTCCATCATGTCCTGGAGGATCTGGGCGTTGTCCGCGGAGAGCGGCTTGCTCATCTCCTCGGGGTCCGTCTTCTCGATGGTGTCGAGGTTGGGGGCCTGGAGTTCGTCGACCATGTACGGCTTCATCAGGGTGCCGTTGTTGGCGATGGCCGAGGTGACCATGGCCATCTGCAGGGGGGTGGCGGCGGTGTTGTACTGGCCGATGGCGGAGAGCGCGGTCTGCGACTCGTTCATGTCGTCGGAGAAGACCGAGGCGCTGGAGCGGACGGGGACGAACTGCTCCTCGTTGAAGCCGAACTTCTCGGCCGTCTCCAGCATGTCGTCGTTGCCGAGGTCGGAGCCGACCTTGCCGAAGACGGTGTTGCAGGACACGCGCAGTGCCTCGCGGAGGGTGGCGTTCTCGCAGGGGAGGTCGCCCTCGTTGGGCAGCTCGGTGGTGGTGCCGGGCATCGTCCAGGGCAGCGGGGAGTCGGTCTTCTCGTCCGCCGAGTCGTACAGGCCGTGCTCCAGGGCGGCCGCCGCGGTGAGCACCTTGAAGGTGGAGCCGGGCGGGTAGACCTCGCGCAGGGCGCGGTTGAGCATCGGGTCGCTCGGGTTGTTCTTCTTCTGGAGCTTGTTCCAGGCCTCGCCGGCCGCCTCGTTGCTGCCCGCGATCGAGGTGGGGTCGTACGACGGGTAGGAGGCCATCGAGAGGATCTTGCCCGTGGACGGCTCGATCGCGACGACGGCTCCCTTGCCGCCCTGCTTCTTCAGACCGTCGTAGGCGGCCTTCTGGGCGGCGCTGTTGAGGGTGGTGACGACGTTGCCGCCCTCGCGCTTCTTGCCGGTGATCATGTCGAGGGTGTTGCGGAAGAAGAGCCGGTCGTCGTTGCCGGTGAGGATGCCGTCGTTGATGGCTTCGATCTGGGTGGCGCCGTAGGCCTGGGAGACGTAGCCGGTGACGGGCGCCCACATGGCACCGTCCTTGTAGGTGCGCTTGTACTTGAAGTCGCCCTTGGTGGTGGCGTGGCCGGTGATGGCCTGGCCGTCGACGATGATGTCGCCGCGCGGGCTGGCGTACCGCTCGATGGCGACGCGGCGGTTGTGCTCGTCCTCCTTGAGCTCGTCGGCCTGGACGTACTGGAGCCAGTTGTCGCGGATGAGCAGGGTGAGGACGAGGAGGCCGCAGAAGATCGCGATCCGGCGCAGTGGCTTGTTCACGGTCGGACCACCTGGGTCATCTCGGCATCGGGGTTGGCGGGCGCGGCGGGTGCCGGTCTGCGGGCGGTGTCGCTGATGCGCAGCAGGATGCCGATCAGGGCCCAGTTGGCGATGACCGAGGAGCCTCCGTAGGCCAGGAAGGGCATCGTCATACCGGTGAGCGGGATGAGGCCCATGACGCCGCCGGCGACGACGAAGACCTGGAGGGCGAAGGCGCCGGAGAGGCCGATGGCGAGGAGCTTGCCGAACGGGTCGCGGGCGGCGAGGGCGGTGCGCACGCCGCGTTCCACGATCAACGCGTAGAGCAGGAGCAGGGCCATGAGGCCGGCCAGGCCGAGTTCCTCGCCGAAGGTGGCGAGGATGAAGTCGCTGTTGGCGGCGAACCGGATCAGCTCGGAGTGGCCCTGGCCCCAGCCGGTACCGAGGGTGCCGCCGGAGCCGAAGGCCCACAGGGCCTGCATGGCCTGCTCGGAGTGGCCGACCTGGCCGGCGCGGGAGAGCGTGTACTCGCGCATCGGGTCGAGCCAGGCGTCGACGCGCTGCTGGATGTGGGGTTCGAAGCTGGCGACGCCGACGGCGCCGGCACCGGACATCAGCAGACCGAAGACGATCCAGCTAGTCCGCTCCGTGGCCACGTACAGCATGATCACGAACATGCCGAAGAACAGCAGCGAGGTGCCGAGGTCGGTCTCGAAGACCAGGATCAGGATCGAGATCGCCCAGACCACCAGGATCGGGCCGAGGTCGCGGCCGCGGGGGAGGTAGAGGCCCATGAAGCGGCGGCTGGCGAGGGCGAGCGCGTCGCGCTTCACCATGAGGTAGCCGGCGAAGAAGATCGCGAGGACGATCTTGGCGAACTCGCCGGGCTGGATGGAGAAGGAGCCGACCTGGATCCAGATCCGGGCGCCGAAGACGTTCTTGCCGAGTCCCGGCACCAGCGGGAGCAGCAGCAGGACCAGGGCGCCGACCATGGAGATGTAGGTGTAGCGCTGCAGGACGCGGTGGTCCTTGAGGAAGATCAGCACGGCGACGAACAGGGCGATGCCCATCGCGGTGTACATGAGCTGGCGGGGCGCGGCGTTGCCGGCCTGGTCGATGGACTGCAGCAGTTCGGACTGGTCCAGGCGCCAGATGGCGACGAGTCCCAGTCCGTTGAGCAGGGTGGCCAGCGGCAGCATCAGCGGGTCCGCGTACGGGGCGAACTTGCGCACCACGAGGTGTCCGACGCCGGCCAGGAGACCGAGGCCCAGGCCGTAGCTCAGCAGGCCGGCGGGCACCTCGTCGTTGATGGCCAGTCCCACGTTGGCGTAGGCGAAGACCGGGATGACGACGGCGAACACGAGCAGGGCCAGCTCGGTGTTGCGCCGGCTCGGGGCGCCGATGGCGCCGATCGTGGACGTGTGGTGCGTCGGCGAGTTGGAAGTACTGCTCATCGTGTGACAGGGCCTCTCACGGCTTGCCTACTGCTTACCGCACAGCGAGACGACCTTCTGCTCTTCCTCCGAGAGGGTCGGGCCGGGGCCTGGAGTGGGTGCGGTCGTGGACGGGGACTCGGACGATTCGGGGGCCTTCGCTGATCCCGACGGGTTCGGGGTCGGTGAGGCCTTGGACGTGAAGGAGGCGGGGGTGGTTCCCGTGGTGCCTCCGGCCTCGCCCTCGCCCGTCTTCGCGTTCTTCTCGGTCTCGGCGGTGCGCCGGTCGGCCTGCTTCTTGCAGGCGGAGGCCTGCACCGCCAGTTCCTCGATCTTCGCCCGGGCGTCGGCCAGGTCGCCCTCGGCGATCGTGGCCTCGACCAGTTTCTGCTGGTACGGCGGCAGGTACTTGAGTTCGATCTCGGGGTGGTCCTTCTGGACCTTCGAGAGGGAGACCCAGGCGAGGTCCTGGCTGATGCCCCGGTACAGCGCGACGTGGTCGTCGCTGGTGCCGACGTAGTACTGGGTCTGGGTCCAGCGCCAGCCGCCGTACACGCCGCCGCCGATGACGGCGAGGGCGAGCACGGTGTAGAGGGATCTCTTCAGCCACTTGCGGCTCTTGCGGGGTTTGACGAAGTCGTCGGGGCCGTAGTCGTCGAAGCCGCCGGCCGGGATGTAGCCGGTGGTGTCGCCGCTGCCGGGCGGGCCGAACTCGCCGCCGCCGCCCCGCTGTCCGCCGCCCTGGCGGCCGAGGCCGGCGGCGCGGCCGGCCGGGGTCTGCATGATGCCGTTGTCGCCGAACTGGGCCTGGTTCTCGGCGACGGCGCCGACCACGATCGGGGTGTCGGAGAGCTGGCCCGCGAGGGTGTCACCGGTGTCGAGGTCGAGGACGTCGGCGATGATGACGGTGATGTTGTCGGGGCCGCCGCCGCGCAGGGCGAGCTGGATCAGTTCCTGGACGGTGTCCTGGGGGCCCTGGTAGCTGGCGAGGGTGTCCTCCATCGTCTGGTGGGAGACGACGCCGGAGAGTCCGTCGGAGCAGATGAGGTAGCGGTCGCCGGCCCTGACCTCGCGGATGGACAGGTCGGGTTCGACGTGGTCGCCGCTGCCGAGGGCGCGCATCAGCAGGGAGCGCTGCGGGTGGGTGCCGGCCTCCTCCTCGGTGATGCGTCCCTCGTCGACGAGGCGCTGCACCCAGGTGTGGTCCTGCGTGATCTGGGTGAGGACGCCGTCGCGCAGGAGGTAGGCGCGGGAGTCGCCGACGTGGACGAGGCCGAGGCGCTGGCCGGTCCACAGCAGGGCGGTGAGGGTGGTGCCCATGCCTTCGAGGGCGGGGTCCTCCTCGACCATCTGCCGCAGTTGGTCGTTGGCGCGCTGCACGGCGGTGCCGAGGGAGGTGAGGATGTCGGAGCCGGGCACGTCGTCGTCGAGGGCGACGATGGTGGAGATCACTTCGGAGGAGGCGACCTCGCCGGCGGCCTGGCCGCCCATGCCGTCGGCGATGGCGAGCAGGCGGGGGCCGGCGTAACCGGAGTCCTCGTTGCCCTCCCGGATCATGCCCTTGTGCGATCCGGCGGCGAAGCGCAGTGACAGACTCATGCGCACCTCGCCCGTCGGCTGCTCCGGGTACAGCCGGTCGTGTCGAGCCACACTGCCCACCCTCCGGTCGGGAGCGCGCGGGGGCCCGGGGTGCCGGCCGCCGCTGCGTGCTCGCTCCGCTCGCGCTCATTCATTGGTGTAGCACTACTTCCGCAGCTCGATGACGGTCTTGCCGATGCGGATCGGTGACCCCGGCCCGATCGGTGTGGGGGTCGTCAGCCGGGACCGGTCCAGGTAGGTGCCGTTGGTGGAGCCCAGGTCCTCGACGATCCACTGGCCGTTCTGGTCCGGGTAGATCCTGGCATGGCGGCTGGAGGCGTAGTCGTCGTCCAGCACGATCGTCGAGTCGTGTGCCCGGCCGAGCGTGATGGTCTGGCCCTGGAGGGCGACGGTGGTGCCGGTGAGGGTGCCCTCCGTGACGACCAGTTTGGTGGGAGCGCCTCGGCGGCCCCGGCCGCCGCTTGGCTGTTGGCGCTGCGGTGGAGGCGCCTGGCCCTGGCGCGCGGCGGCCTGCTGCGGTCGGGCGGCGTCGCGCCGCGCTCCGCGCTGGGTGACCCGCGTGCCGAACAGGTCGCTGCGGATGACCTGCACGGCCACGATCACGAACAGCCACAGTACGGCGAGAAAACCCAGCCGCATGACCGTGAGGGTCAGCTCTGACATTGCCCCCGGATCACCCTTCGGCTTGCCTATAGATAACGGTGGTGCTGCCCACGACGATCCGCGAGCCGTCGCGGAGCGTAGCGCGGGTGGTGTGCTGCCCGTCCACCACGATGCCGTTGGTGGACCCGAGATCCTGGATCGTCGAGGGCGTTCCGGTCCGGATCTCGCAGTGCCGGCGGGAGACGCCGGGGTCGTCGATCCGCACGTCGGCCTCGGTGCTGCGTCCGAGCACGAGCGTCGCGCGGGAGATCTGATGGCGGGTGCCGTTGATCTCGATCCAGTGGCGGGTGCGTCCGCCGGCCGCGGGTGCGGCCGGGGGCTGCTGGCCGCCCGCGGGCTGCGGGTAGCCGTATCCGCCGGGGCGGCCGCCGGGTGGCGGCGCGGCCGGCATGGGTGGGGCGCCCGAGGGCGCGGCGTCCGGCGGGTAGCCGTAGCCACCGCCGGGGCCGCCGGGAGTGCCGGGTCGCCCGGTGGGGGCGGCCGGCGCGGCGGGGCCCGCGGGTGCCGGACCGCCCTGCTGGCTGCTGGAGGAGGCGAGCGTACGGCTGCGTACCCGGTACAGGCCGGTGTCGAGGTCGTCCGCCTTCTCCAGGTGGACCTTGATCGGTCCCATGAAGGTGTAGCGCTGCTGCTTGGCGTAATCGCGGACCATGCCGGCGAGCTCGTCGCCGAGCTGGCCGGAGTAGGGGCTGAGACGCTCGAAGTCGGGCGTGCTCAGTTCCACGATGAAGTCATTGGGTACGACGGTGCGGTCGCGGTTCCAGATGGTCGCGTTGTTGTCGCATTCGCGCTGGAGCGCTCCCGCGATCTCCACGGGCTGCACCTCGGACTTGAACACCTTCGCGAAGGTGCCGTTGACCAGACCTTCGAGACGCTGCTCGAACTTCTTCAGGACTCCCATGGGGCACCTCCTCCGTCGCTGCCGTCCTGTCCGCTGCCTTGCCTACTGCTGCCCTGCCTGCTGCCGGCTCGCGTACCGCTCACGCCTGTACCGCTCACCCGCGCACTGTCCACCTGGTACTGCTTACTGATCGTATCCACGCGCCGGTCGATCGGCTGGTTCCCCCTGTCGGCCCGGTCGACGGGTGTCGACGCCTCTCGGAGTTCCCGCCGGAGCTCCCCTTCGAACTCTCCAGGTCCTTCGGGATGCTCTCCCGCAGGTACTCATGCCCAGGATCGTAGAGGCGGCCGCAGACCAGTGTCCCGCACCTGGCCGCGGACCCCTACCTGCTCCTGGGGAGACGGGCCGGACCGGTACGAGGTTGATACGTGAACGGACACGGGTCGGGACGAGTGCCCGAAGGAGGGCGAGCGCCCTGGTCCCCGGCCCATAAGGGATGTGAATCCACCCGTTCCAGCGTGCTAATGTTCTCGTGTCGGAAGGCGCCGGACCGCAAGGAACGGGGCCCGAGGACACACCCAATGCGCGGGTGGCGGAATAGGCAGACGCGCTGGATTCAGGTTCCAGTGCCCGAAAGGGCGTGGGGGTTCAACTCCCCCCTCGCGCACCAGCCGGAAGCCCCCCAGGTCTCGGACCTGGGGGGCTTCCGCATGCTCGGGCGTGACGCCGTGGGGTGCTACGGCGTGCGGTGCGCTGTGAGGAAGGTCTCAGGACTCGCGGCGCCACAGGGCCGGCACGTTGGGCGGCTCCCAGCCGGCCATCGAGGTGTGCGCCTGGAGGCAGCGGTAGGAGCCGCCGCCGTACGTGACCGCGTCACCGGCGGCGTAGGAGCGGCCGGTCGCCCAGGTGCCGTTCGGCGGGCCGGTGGGCGGGTCGGTGGGGGCCGGGTCGCCGTCCACGTCCAGGACGAAGTCGAAGCTCCCCTCCCTGCCGCCGCCGGCGCCGCGGACGTTCATCAGCAGCGCCGGGTCGAAGAGGGCGTCCGTGCTGTTGCGGGGCTCGCCGGGGAAGTAGAGCTGGGTGGTCAGCACGGGCTCGCCGGGGGCCTGCGCCTTGACGTGGATGTGCCGGGTACGGCCCGGATAGAGGCCGGGGACGATCGTCCGCAGGGTGAACGCTCCGGTGGCGTCGGTGAACTGGTGGCCGCGGAGGGTGTATCCGGCCATGTCGTAGGCGCCGGCGTCGTCGGCCTGCCAGAAGTCGAGGAGCACGCCGGCCAGCGGCGCGCAGTCGCGGCCGAAGACGTAGCCGCTGACGGTCAGCCGGGTGCCGGCGGTGCCGGGTGTCACCAGGTCGGTGCGCGGCGGGGAGTTCGGTCTGAAGTAGGGGCCCTCCATCTGGTCGGGCGTCGGGTCGTCCCCGTCGTCGCACGAGGGGGTCGGCGGCAGGGGCCGGCCGGCGGCGGAACGGGCGGCGTCCCGGGCGAGCGCGATGGAGCCGGTGGCGAGCAGCGGGACGGCGGCGCCGGCGGCGACGGCCGCCCTGAGCAGCGTCTTGCGGCTGATCCCGCGGCCGCCGCCGGTGCCGGTGCCGGTGTCGGCGTCGATGCGGGTGCCGGTGCGGGTGTGGGGATCGGGACCGGGTTCGTCGGGGATGGCGGGGGTGTCGGAGGTCATGGCGGTTCCTCGGTCTCCTCGGTGGGGGTGGTCCCTCGGGAAGCCGGACGGGACGTGCGGCATCCGGGACGCCGGGGACAGGGAGCGCGCCCGCCGGCGCGGGGCAGGCTGCTGTGTTGCTTCGGCGGACGCGCTCCGTGGCGATCGCTGGAAACCGTATGCGCGCCGGTGGGGGCGCGGGCACCTCCTGTTCCGCCCCCTGCCCGGCGTTATGCGGGCGGGGGGCGGGCCGGCCGGAGCCCGTGTACGGGCGGTTCGCCCGGGGGTACGGTCGTGGCGCGCCGGTGCCCGGGGAGACGGGCGTGGCGCGGACAGGGGTACGAGTACGGGTACGAGTACGGGGAGGTCGGACGCGATGACCGAGGCGACGGTGGGGGCGACGGCGGCGGTGGGGGCGACGACGGGCGCGCGTTCGGGTGCGGAGGCGGAGGGGGGTGCGCGGGTGCCGGCCGTGCCGGGGTTCGCGCGGTGGCCCGTCGGCGGCTCGCCGAAGGCGGAGGGCAAGGCCCTGCGCACGCGCGTTCCGCGGTCCGCGCACGCCGACCTCGGCCGGGACGCCGCCCGCCCGGACGCGGTGAGCGCGGTCGAGGAGTCCAACCGCGGCCGCATTCCCGGGCTCACCCCGATGCGGGTGGGGCGGATGGCGGCCACACCGTTCGCCTTCCTGCGCGGGTCGGCGGGGCTCATGGCGTACGACCTGGCGCGTACGCCCACGACGGGGATCGGCGCCCAGATCTGCGGCGACGCGCACGCCGCCAACTTCGGTCTCTACGGTGACGCCCGGGGCGGCCTGGTCATCGACCTGAACGACTTCGACGAGACGGTCCACGGCCCCTGGGAGTGGGACCTCAAGCGCCTGGCCGCCTCGATCGTCCTCGCGGGCCGGGAGGCCGGCGCCGACGAGGACACCTGCCGCGAGGCCGCCCACGACACGGCGGGCGCCTACCGGCGCACCATGCGGCTGCTGGCGAAGCTCCCGGCGCTGGACGCCTGGAACGCCATCGCGGACGAGGAGCTCGTCTCCCACACCGACGCCCACGACCTGCTCGGCACTCTGGAGCGGGTGGCCGAGAAGGCGCGGGCCAACACCAGCGGGCGTTTCGCCGCCAAGTCGACCGAGACCACCGAGGACGGCGGGCGGCGCTTCGCCGACGCCCCGCCGGTACTGCGGCGGGTCCCGGCCGGGGAGGCGGCGGCGGTGGCCGCAGCCCTGGAGCCGTACCTGGCCACGCTCTCCGAGGACCGGCTCCCGCTGCTGGCCCGGTACGCGGTGCACGACGTCGCCTTCCGGGTCGTGGGCACCGGCAGCGTGGGCACGCGGTCGTACGTCGTGCTGCTCCTGGACCACCGGGGCGAACCGCTCGTGCTCCAGGTCAAGGAGGCCAGGCCCTCCGCGCTGCTGCCGCACCTGAAGACCGCCGGCTTCGACGCCCCCGAGGCCCCGCACGAGGGGCGCCGGGTGGTCATGGGGCAGAAGCGGATGCAGGTGGTCAGCGACATCCTGCTGGGCTGGACGGCGGTCGACGGGCGGCCCTTCCAGGTGCGGCAGTTCCGCAACCGCAAGGGCAGCGTCGACGCCACGGCCCTGGCCGCCGACCAGATGGACGACTACGGGCGCATGACCGGCGCCCTGCTGGCCCGCGCCCACGCGCACAGCGCGGACCCGCGGCTCATCGCCGGCTACTGCGGCAAGAACGACGAGCTGGACGAGGCGGTGGCCGCCTTCGCCGTCGCCTACGCGGACCGTACGGAGGCCGACCACGCCGAGCTGGTCGCCGCGGTGCGGGCGGGGCGGGTCGCGGCGGAGCTGGGGGTGTGACGGCTCCCGCGAGCCGGTGGGCCGAGGGGAATCGTGGCCTAGGCTGGACGGGTGACGACGCCGGAAGCTGAGCCCGAGCAGGGGGGTGCGCCGCGTCCCGAGGAACGGCTGGAACAGGCCGTACGGGCCGCCGAGCAGGCACTCATCGAGTACGAGATCGCGCTGGAGACCTTCCGCGTGGAGGTCGAGAACTTCTCCCGGCTGCACGAACAGCGGCTCGGCCCGGTGTACGCGCGGCTCGAGGAGCTCGAGGCGCAGATCCTGGAGGCCAGGGCCGCCCGCACCGGCGACGCCGACGACCGGCGCCGGGCCGACGAGGCACGGGCCCGGCTGGTGCCGATCCCCGGGGTCGAGGAGCTGCTGAACGGCTGGATGGACGGGGACGGACTGTTCCCGGAGGCCACGGCGATGCTCACGGACCAGGCGGTACGTCCTCCGCAGCGGGTGCGGCCCGGGGAGGGGGCGCGTCGGCTCTACCGCGACCTGGCCCGCAAGGCCCACCCCGACCTGGCGCAGGAGGAGGACGAGCGGGTCCGGCGCGAGGAGTTCATCACCCGGGTCAACGCCGCCTACGCCCGCGGCGACGAGGCGGAGCTGCGGGAGCTGGCCGAGGAGTGGGCCGCCGGCCCGGTGCCCGAGCGGCGCCCGAGCCGCGGCGAGGAGCTCTACGCCCGTCTCGAATGGCTCGACCGGCGCAAGGAGATGCTCACCCTGCTCGCCAAGGAGCTGGAGGAGAGCGCGATCGGCGGCATGCTCCGGCTGGCGCCGGACGACCCCGACCGGCTGCTGGAGGAGATCGCCGAGCAGTTGGCGACCCAGGTGCGGGAGCGGGAGGCGGAGCTGGCGGCGGCGCTCGGGCGGGACTGAGTCCTACGGTGGCTCCGGTAGCGTCTGGAGTATGAGTTTTGGAGCTGGTGTGCCCACGGTCGAGGTCTCGGACCTCAAGGACGGCGACTTCCTGCTGGACGTCCGCGAGGACGACGAGTGGCAGGCGGGTCACGCCGCCGGGGCGCTGCACATTCCCCTCAGCGAGTTCGTGGCCCGGTACGGTGAGCTGACGGAGGTCGCGCCGCAGGACGGCCGGGTCCACGTGATCTGCCGCTCCGGCGGCCGCTCGGCCCAGGTCACCATGTACCTGGCCCAGCAGGGCGTCGACGCCGTGAACGTCGACGGGGGCATGCAGGTGTGGGCCGCGGCCGGCCGTCCCGTGGTGGACGGGAAGGGCGAGCCGGGGCACGTTCTCTAGGGCCGTTCGCCACTGTCTGCGGCCGTCCGTGGCCGTGGCTTCCCGTGGCCGTGTTCATGGCTGTTGGGGGCCGTCCGGGGCTTCTCCAGGTGCCTCCGGATCGCCTTCGGATCGCCTCTGTGTCACCGCCGTGCGGCGGCGCGCTGTGTGGCGGATGTGGTGACGGCCACGGTACGGCCGGTCCGCCGGGGGCTGTGCGGGGGGACGGTCCTGAGTACCGTTCCCGTTCGAACGCTGCCGAGCAGTCGCACGAGTGGTGCGCGGGCGCCCGGCGGCGGGGCGGGCGAACGACGGATCGGGACCGGAACGGGGCGGAATGGACGCGTACGACACAGGCTCGGACGCCGGGCAGGGGCGGGACGGGCAAGGAGACCGGGGCACACCGGATCGGTCGGACCGGTCGGACCGGGCGGATCGCCCTGATCACCCCGGTCACCCCGGTCACCCGGCAGGTTCGGATCACCCGGAGGGTTTGGAGAGTTCGGAGGATCCGGTCGGGGCGGATGGCGGTCCCCGAGAGGCCGGTGGGACTGACAGGACCGGTGTGGCCGGTGTGGCCGGTGGGACTGGGAGTGGTGCAACCGGCGGGACCGGCGAGGTCGGGGCCGGCGAGGTGGGAACCGGTCCGGCGGCCGGCGTCCTCGCGGTCGCCCCGAAGCCCCGTACCGGTGTCGCCGCGCTCTCTCCGCGCTACCAGGTCGGTGCCGTGGCCGCCCTCGCGGTCGTCGCCGTCGCCGTCTGCGCACACCTGGGCCTCGTGTTCCTGCACGTGGCCCCGTCGAACACCCTCACCAAGCAGCACGGTGCCGCCGTGGACGAGTGGGTCTTCCCGGAGTTCGAACAGAACTGGAAGCTCTTCGCACCCAACCCGCTCCAGCAGAACGTCTCCGTCCAGCTCCGCGCGGAGGTGAGCACGGCGGACGGCGCGATACGCACGACCGGCTGGTACGACCTGTCCGCCGAGGACGGCCGGGGTATCGACGGCAATCCGCTGCCGAGCCACACCCAGCAGAACGAACTCCGCCGGGCCTGGGACTTCTTCGTCGCCTCCCACGACTCCGAGGACCGTCCCGTGGGCCTGCGGGGCACGCTGTCCGAGGACTACCTGCGCCGCATCGCGGCCCTGCGCCTGGAGCGGAACGACGCGGCCGGAACGGGCGGTGTCGTCGAGCGCGTCCAGTACCGCTCCCGGACCACCAACGTGGCGCCACCGTCGTGGAGCGGTGAGAAGGTCTCCGACCGGCCGACCTACCGCGAGCTGCCCTGGTGGCCGGTGTCCGGCGACGCGGAGGCAGGCGACGCGAAGGCAGGCGACGCCGAGGCCGGCGACGTGCGGGAAGGGGGCGCCGCGTGAACGGCATCGTCCCCTCGGTCTCCCGCGGTATCGCCCGCGTCACCGGCGCCTCGCTCGGCCCGTACCAGACGGCCGTGATCCGCATCGGCTTCAGCGCCACCTGGCTGCTCTTCCTCCTGCGCGAACTCCCCCACCGCCACGAGCTCTACGGCCCCGACAGCCCCTGGGGCCACGACCTCGCCGAGCAACTGATCGCGGACAACGGCGCCTTCACGGCGCTGATGTGGTCCGACGGGCGGGCCTGGTTCGAGATCGTCTACGCGCTGGCCGTCCTGAGCAGCGTGCTGCTCCTGTTGGGCTGGCGTACCCGCACCATGTCCGTCCTCTTCATGGTCGGCGTGCTCTCGCTGCAGAACCGCAGTGTCTTCATGGGGGACGGCGGCGACAACGTCCTGCACCTGATGAGCATCTACCTGGTCCTCACGCGCTGCGGTCAGGTGTGGTCGCTGGACGCCCGCCGGGCGCGGCGCGCGGGGGAGGCACGCGCGCGCGGGGAGCGGGTCGTGGACCGGGCCGGTCCGGTGCTGTGGTGCGTGCTCGGGTTCGCGCTGCTCACGGTGACGCTGGCGGGCGGGCTGGACGGCGACTGGTTCGTTCCGGCGCTGTTGTGGGCGGTGTGGGTCGCACAGGGCGTGTGGTGGGCCGCGGGGCGCGGGGCGAAGGGCGGCGAGCCGCGGATCCTGCTCGACGTGGTCACCAACATCGTGCACAACGGCGCGCTGGTCGTGATCATGGCCGAGGCCTGTCTGATCTACGCGACCGCGGGCTGGTACAAGATCCAGGGCTCGCGCTGGCAGGACGGCACCGCGGTCTACTACCCGCTGCACCTGGACTACTTCTCGCCCTGGCCCGCTCTCTCCGACGCGCTGGCCGCCAACGGCACGATGGTCATGCTGATCACCTACGGCACGGTCGCCGTGCAGGTCGCCTTCCCGTTCACGCTGTTCAACCGCCGGGTCAAGAACGTGCTGCTGGTCGCCATGATGACCGAGCACGCGGTGATCGCCGTGGTGCTGGGGCTGCCGTTCTTCTCGCTGGCGATGATCGCCGCGGACGCGGTCTTCCTGCCGACCTCGTTCCTGCGCCGACTGGGTAACCGGGCGGCACGCGCGCGCGGCCGGCTGCTGGACCGGCTTCCGGGCAGGTTGGCGGCCGGGTACGGCCACGGCCCTGCGGCGACGGTGCCCCGGCCCCGTGCACGGGTGGGCGACGAGGACACCGGGCACCGGGGCGCCGGGGCCATCGACGCCCAGGACTCGGGCGCCCAGGACTCGGGCGCGCGGGACTCGGGCGCGCAGGACAAAGACGCCGGGAACGAAGACGCCGGGGACGAGAAGGGCGCCGAGCGCAGGCACGTAGGCTTCCGGGCATGACCGACCCCGGCCCCGATGCCGACCCGCTGGCCGCCTGGCGCCGGTACGCCGGACCGTGCGTGCTGCTCGACGGATTCCACGCCCTCAAGCACGCGCTGCGTTTCGGCGCCGAGGTCCCGGTGGCCGTCACCGGCGACCGCGCGGGCGCCCTCGCCCTCGCCGAGGAGCTGGCGCCCGACGTACGGGACGCGCTGGACGGTCTGCTGGCCGAGGTGGGGCAGGAGGCGTACGCCTCCCTCGTGCCGCGCCCGCATCCCACCGCCGTGGCCGCCCTGGCCGTACGGCCCTCGCGGGCGGCCGGCCTGCGGGCGCTGGCGCACAGGCCCCGCCGTACGCCGGTCGTGGTGCTGGACCAGCCGCGCAACCTGGGCAACGCGGGGGCGGTGATCCGGCTGGCCGCCGGTTTCGGGGCGACCGGTGTGGTCACCACGGGCCCGCTCGACCCGTGGCATCCCACGGTGGTGCGCGGCGGGGCGGGGCTGCACTTCGCGACGGCCGTGGAGCGCCTGGACGTCGGGGAACTGCCGGCCGGGCCCGTCTTCGCCCTGGACCCGGAGGGCGAGGACATCCGCGGGCTGAGGCTGCCGGACGACGCGCTGCTGGCGTTCGGCTCCGAGCGCAGCGGACTCTCGCGGGAGCTGCGCGCACGTGCCGACCATCTGGTGGCGCTGCCGATGCGCCCCCAGGTCTCCAGCTACAACCTCGCGACCAGTGTGGCCATGACGCTGTACCACTGGAGCGCCACCGGGGACGCACCGCGGGTGCCCTAGGCGTCCGGTCTCAGGCCTGGCGGCGGACCTCCACCACCCGGAAGCGGTTGGCCACGAAGGCGCCGTCGCACAGGGCGGCGTTGGCCGCCGGGTTGCCGCCCGAGCCGTGGAAGTCGGAGAAGGCGGCCGTCTGGTTGACGTACACCCCGCCGGTGAGGTTCAGGGAGAGCTGGGCCGCCTCCTCGAGGCAGACCTCCTGCACGGACCGCTCGACCTCGGCGTCGGTCGTGTACGCGCCGACGGTCATCGCGCCCTTCTCCCGGATGCTGTGCCGCAACAGGTCCACGGCGTGGCCGGCGGAGTCGACGGCGACGGCGAAGGAGACGGGGCCGAAGCACTCGCTGGTGTAGGCGGCCTCGTCGTCGGGCTTGGCGCCGTCCAGCTTGACGATCACCGGGGTGCGCACGACCGCGTCCGGGAAGTCCGGATTGGCCACCTCACGGGAGGCGAGGGCGACCTCGCCGAGCCCGGCGGCGGCCTCCAGGCGGGCCTTGACGTCCGGGTTGACGATGGCACCGAGCAGGGCGTTGGCGCGGGCGTCGTCACCCAGGAGACCGTCGACGGCCCGCGCGAGGTCGGCGGTCACCTCGTCGTAGGTCTTGGCGCCCTGGTCGGTGCGGATGCCGTCGCGGGGGATCAGCAGGTTCTGCGGGGTGGTGCACATCTGGCCGCTGTAGAGGGACAGCGAGAAGGCCAGGTTGGCGAGCATTCCCTTGTAGTCGTCGGTGGACTCCACGATCACCGTGTTGACGCCGGCCTTCTCGGTGAAGACCTGGGCCTGGCGGGCGTTGGCCTCCAGCCAGTCGCCGAAGGCGGTGGAGCCGGTGTAGTCGATGATCCGGATCTCGGGGCGGGTCGCCAGGGTCTTGGCGATGCCCTCGCCGGGGCGCTCGGCGGCCAGCGCGACCAGGTTCGGGTCGAAGCCGGCCTCGGTGAGCACGTCGCGGGCCACCTGGACGGTGAGCGCGAGCGGCAGCACCGCGCGGGGGTGGGGCTTGACCAGGACCGCGTTGCCGGTGGCGAGGGAGGCGAACAGGCCCGGGTAGCCGTTCCAGGTCGGGAAGGTGTTGCAGCCGATGACGAGGCCGATGCCCCTCGGGACCGGCGTGAACTGCTTGGTCAGCGCGAGCGGGTCGCGCTTGCCCTGCGGCTTGGTCCACTCGGCCGTGTCGGGGGTGCGGACCTGCTCCACGTACGCGTAGGCCACGGCCTCCATGCCGCGGTCCTGGGCGTGCGGGCCGCCCGCCTGGAAGGCCATCATGAAGGCCTGTCCGGAGGTGTGCATGACCGCCTGGGCGAATTCCATCGTCCGGTCGGCGATCCGCCTCAGGATCTCCAGGCAGACCATCGCGCGCAGCTCCGCGCCCGCGTCCCGCCACGCCTTCTGGCCGGCCTTCATGGCGGGCAGCAGCACGTCGAGGTCGGCGTGCGGGTACTCCACGCCCAGCTCCACGCCGTACGGGGAGACCTCGCCGCCGACCCAGTCGTCGGTGCCGGGCTGGCCGAGGTCGAGGCGGGTGCCGCGCAGGGCGTCGAAGGCGGCCTTGCCCGCCGCCATGTCCAGAGTGCCGTCCTCCCCGTAGGCCTTGGGGTGCTCGGGGTGGGGGGACCAGTACGCGCGCGTGCGGATCGTCTCCAGCGCCAGGTCCAGGGTCGGCCGGTGCTGGGCGATCAACTGGTGTGCGGTGAGTTCGGCGGCCATACGGGACCAACTCCTCGTCTCACGAGCTCTCCGTCGAGTCGTGACCTGGGGGGAAACCTGGGCGGAAACAGGCGGACACGGCTAGAGTAACCGAACGATCGGTCGGGACAAGGGGGACCGCCGCATCTGTGGAGAACCCCGTGCGGGAGGATCGCGCACATGACAGCACTCGACCTCAGCAGCCCCGTGGCCGTCGTCGGCACCGGCACCATGGGCCAGGGCATCGCGCAGGTGGCGCTGGTCGCGGGCCACCCCGTACGGCTGTAC
Source organism: Streptomyces pactum (assembly GCF_002005225.1). Taxonomy (NCBI): domain Bacteria; kingdom Bacillati; phylum Actinomycetota; class Actinomycetes; order Kitasatosporales; family Streptomycetaceae; genus Streptomyces; species Streptomyces pactum. The sequence continues at coordinate 4,338,114 of NZ_CP019724.1, read as the reverse complement.
GACGCCGTCCCCGGGCGGGCCCGGGCGGCGGCGGACGCGATCGGCGCCCGGCTGGACCGGCTCGTCGAAAAGGAACGGCTCACCGGCGCCGAGCGGGACGCGGCGCGTGACCGGCTCAGGCCCGCCGAGGCCCTCGCCGACCTCGCCGACTGCGCGCTGGTCGCCGAGGCGGTCCTGGAGCGGCTGGACGTCAAGCAGGAGCTGTTCCGCGCGCTGGAGGACGTCGTCGGCGACGACTGCCTGCTCGCCACCAACACCTCCTCCCTGTCCGTCACCGCCATCGGCGGCGCGCTCCGTGCCCCCGGCCGCTTCGTCGGCCTGCACTTCTTCAACCCCGCGCCGCTGCTGCCGCTGGTGGAGGTGGTCTCCGGCTTCGCGACCGACGCCGCGGCGGCCACGCGCGCGTACGAGACGGCCCGCGCCTGGGGCAAGACCCCGGTCGCCTGCGCCGACACCCCCGGGTTCGTCGTCAACCGCGTCGCGCGGCCCTTCTACGCCGAGGCCCTCGCGGTCCACGAGCTGCGGGCCGCGGACCCCGCCACCATCGACGCCGTGCTGCGCGAGTCCGGCGGCTTCAGGATGGGCGCCTTCGAGCTGACCGACCTCATCGGGCAGGACGTCAACGAGTCCGTCACGCACTCCGTGTGGGAGTCGTTCTTCCAGGACGCGCGCTTCACGCCGTCGCTCGCCCAGCGCCGCCTCGTCGAGTCCGGCCGGCTCGGCCGCAAGAGCGGGCAGGGCTGGTACGACTACCGGGACGGCGCCGAGCGGCCCGAGCCGCACACCGCCGAACCGGCCGACCGGCCCGCCCACGTCGTCGTCGAGGGCGACCTGGGGCCGGCCGCCGAACTGGTCACGCTGATCCGTGAGGCGGGCATCGAGGTCCGTGCGGAGCCCGAGGGCAGCGGATCGCTCGTGCTGCCCGGCGGCGGCCGGCTCCACCTCACCGACGGGCAGACCTCGGTCGAACTCGGCGACACGGTCCACTTCGACCTCGCCCTCGACTACCGCCGGGCCACCCGCATCGCCCTCGCCTCCTCCGAGCACGTCTCGCCCCGCACCCTCGCCGAGGCCACCGGCCTCTTCCAGGCGCTCGGCAAGAAGGTCAGCGTCGTCGGCGACGTGCCCGGCATGATCGTGGCGCGGACGGTCGCGCGGATCGTCGACCTGGCGTACGACGCGGTCGCCCGGGGCGTGGCCTCGGCCCACGACGTCGACACCGCGATGCGCCTCGGCGTGAACTACCCGCTCGGGCCACTCGAGTGGGGCCGCCGGCTGGGACCCCGGTGGGTGTACGAGCTGCTCGGCGAGCTGCACGTGCGTGAGCCCTCCGGGCGCCACGCCCCGTCCCTCGCGCTCCACCGCCACGCGCACACCTCCGACGCAGGGGAGGGCACCCCCTCATGACCACCGCCAAGCGCGACACGTACACCCCCGAGACCCTGCTGACCGTCGCCGTCCAGGTCTTCATCGAGCGCGGCTACGACGGCACCTCCATGGAGCACCTCTCCAAGGCCGCCGGCATCTCCAAGTCGTCGATCTACCACCACGTCGCGGGCAAGGAGGAGCTGTTGCGCCGGGCCGTGAGCCGGGCCCTGGACGAGCTCTTCGGGATCCTCGACGAGGAGCACGCGGGCGTGGGGTCCGCCGCCGAGCGGTTGGAGTACGTGGTGCGGCGCATGGTCGAGGTGCTCATGGCCGAACTTCCGTACGTCACGCTGCTGCTGCGCGTGCGCGGCAACACCGCAACCGAGCGGTGGGCGCTGGAGCGGCGGCGCGAGTTCGACCACCGGGTCGCCGGGCTGCTGAAGGCCGCGGCGGCCGAGGGGGACGTCCGCGCGGACGTGGAGGTGCGGCTCGCCACCCGCCTGGTCTTCGGCATGATCAACTCGATCGTCGAGTGGTACCGCCCCGACGGTCCCGACGGCCGGGGCGGCGCGGGCGAGCGCGAAGTGGTCGACGCGGTGGCGCGGTTGGTGTTCGGGGGGCTGCGCAAGGCATCGTGAGCGGCACCGGCCTGGCCCGGGCCCCCGGCCCGGCGGTCAGCTCTGCGGTTCGAGGTCCTCGGTCTCGAACACCAGCAGGGTGCGCGTGCTGAGCACCTCCGGGATGGCCTGGAGGCGGGTGAGCACCAGCTCCCGCAGGGCCCGGTTGTCCGGGGTGTGCACCAGCAGCAGGACGTCGAAGTCACCGCCCACCAGGGCGATGTGGGAGGCCCCGGGGAGCTGTCGCAACTGTGCGCGGACCGTCCGCCAGGAATTCTGCACGATCTTCAGGGTGATGTACGCCGAGGTGCCGTGCCCCGCGCGTTCGTGGTCGACGCGGGCGCCGAAGCCGCGGATGACGCCGTCCTCGACGAGCCGGTTGATGCGCGCGTAGGCGTTGGCGCGCGAGACGTGCACCCGTTCGGCGACCGAGCGTATCGAGGCGCGGCCGTCCGCCTGGAGCATGCGCAGGATGTCCTGATCGATGGCGTCCAGCGGGCGCGGGGGCGGCGGGGTGCCGGCGTCGTCCGGACCGCCGGCCTCTTCCGGGCGTTCGGCCATTTGTTCAGATGCCATGCGCCCCCGCCTCCCTGCCATGGACGTACTGCGTCCATCTCAGGCTGCGGAGAACCGTTTGTCCACAGCCTGGGGCCGCCTGTAGCCAAAATGTGCCGACGACCGAACAATCGGTAGGTGAGGCCCGTCACACCCGTGGCGAGCCCAGAGCCGCTCCCACGAGGAGGTGCCGTCATGACGGTCATGGAGCAGCGGGGCGCTTACCGGCCCACACCGCCGCCCGCCTGGCAGCCCCGTACCGACCCCGCGCCGCTGCTGCCCGACGCGGAGCCGTACCGCGTCCTCGGCACGAAGGCCGCCGAGCAGGCGGACCCGGAGCTGCTGCGCACCCTGTACGCCCGGCTGGTCAGCGGCCGGCGCTACAACGCGCAGGCCACGGCGCTGACCAAGCAGGGCCGGCTGGCCGTCTACCCTTCCAGCACCGGCCAGGAGGCCTGCGAGGTCGCCGCCGCGCTGGCCCTCGAGGACCGGGACTGGCTCTTCCCCAGCTACCGCGACACGCTCGCCGTGGTCGCCCGCGGCGTCGACCCCGTCGAGGCGCTCACCCTGCTGCGCGGCGACTGGCACACCGGCTACGACCCCCACGAGCACCGGGTCGCCCCCCTGTCCACGCCGCTCGCCACCCAGTTGCCGCACGCCGTGGGCCTCGCGCACGCCGCCCGGCTCAAGGGCGACGACGTGGTCGCCCTCGCCATGGTCGGCGACGGCGGCACCAGCGAGGGCGACTTCCACGAGGCGCTGAACTTCGCCGCCGTCTGGCGGGCCCCGGTCGTCTTTTTCGTGCAGAACAACGGCTTCGCGATCTCCGTCCCGCTCGCCAAGCAGACCGCGGCCCCGTCGCTGGCCCACAAGGCCGTCGGCTACGGCATGCCCGGCCGCCTGGTCGACGGCAACGACGCCGCCGCCGTGCACGAGGTCCTCACCGACGCCGTACGCCAGGCGCGCGCGGGCGGCGGTCCCACGCTGGTGGAGGCGGTGACGTACCGCGTCGAGGCGCACACCAACGCCGACGACGCGACGCGCTACCGGGGCGACGCCGAGGTCGAGACCTGGCGCCGGCACGACCCGATCGAGCTGCTGGAGCGGGAGCTGACCGAGCGCGGGCTGCTCGACGAGGACACCGTCCGGGCCGCCCGCGAGGACGCCGAGACGATGGCCGCCGACCTGCGCGCCCGCATGAACCAGGACCCGCGGCTCGACCCGATGGACCTGTTCGCCCACGTCTACGCCGAGCCCACCCCGCAACTGCGCGAGCAGCGGGACCTGCTGCGCGCGGAGCTGGCGGCGGCGGCCGAGTCCGGGGCGCCCGAAGGGGGGCACCGATGACCACGGTCGCCGTCAGGCCGGCCACCATGGCGCAGGCCCTCACGCGCGCGCTGCGCGACGCCATGGCCGCCGACCCGGGCGTGCACGTCATGGGCGAGGACGTGGGCACGCTCGGCGGCGTCTTCCGGGTCACCGACGGACTCGCCAAGGAGTTCGGCGAGGACCGCTGCACGGACACCCCGCTCGCGGAGGCCGGCATCCTCGGCACGGCCGTCGGCATGGCGATGTACGGGCTGCGTCCGGTAGTGGAGATGCAGTTCGACGCCTTCGCCTACCCGGCGTTCGAGCAGGTCGTCAGCCACGTCACCAAGATGCGCAACCGCACGCGCGGCAAGCTGCCCCTGCCGCTGACCATCCGCGTCCCCTACGGCGGCGGCATCGGCGGAGTCGAGCACCACAGCGACTCGTCCGAGGCGTACTACATGGCGACTCCGGGGCTCCATGTCGTCACGCCCGCGACCGTCGCCGACGCCTACGGGCTGCTGCGCGCGTCCATCGCCTCCGACGACCCGGTCGTCTTCCTCGAACCCAAGCGTCTGTACTGGTCGAAGGACTCCTGGAACCCCGAGGAGCCGACACCCGTTGAGCCGGTAGGCCGTGCGGTGGTGCGGCGCGCCGGCCGGAGCGCCACACTCATCACGTACGGGCCGTCGCTGGCCGTCTGCATGGAGGCGGCCGAGGCGGCCCGGGCCGAGGGCTGGGACCTCGAAGTCGTCGATCTGCGCTCCCTGGTGCCGTTCGACGACGAGACGGTGTGCGCTTCGGTGCGGCGGACGGGACGCGCGGTCGTCGTCCACGAGTCGGGTTCCTTCGGGGGCCCGGGCGGGGAGATCGCGGCCCGGGTCACGGAGCGCTGCTTCCATCATCTGGAGGCGCCGGTGCTGCGTGTGGCCGGGTTCGACATCCCGTATCCGCCGCCGATGCTGGAGCGCCACCACCTGCCCGGTGTGGACCGGATCCTGGACGCCGTGGGGCGCCTGCAGTGGGAGGCCGAAAGCTGATGGCACAGGTGCTGGAGTTCAAGCTCCCCGACCTCGGTGAGGGGCTCACCGAGGCGGAGATCGTGCGCTGGCTGGTCGAGGTCGGCGACGTGGTCGCCGTCGACCAGCCCGTCGTCGAGGTCGAGACGGCCAAGGCGATGGTCGAGGTGCCCTGCCCCTACCAGGGCGTGGTCACCGCCCGCTTCGGCGAGGAGGGCACGGAGCTGCCCGTCGGAGCGCCGCTGCTGACGGTGGCGGTGGGCGAGGGCGCCGCCGACGTCCCGGCGCGGGACTCGGGCACCGGCGGCGGCGCGGCCGAGGGCCGGCAGGATGAGCGGTCCCCGGCCGGCCGGTCTCCGGCGGAGCGGTCCCCGGCCGTCGAGTCCCGGGACGAGCGGGCGAAGGACGAGCAGGTGAGGTCCGAGGGCTCGGGCAACGTCCTGGTCGGATACGGCACCTCGGATGCGCCCGCGCGGCGCCGCCGGGTACGGCCGGACCGGCGGGCCGCCACCCCGTCGGCCGGGCGGGCGAACGGCCGGGTCCGCACCGCCGAGCCGGTGGACGGCCCCGTCCCCGTCATCTCCCCCCTGGTGCGCAGGCTGGCCCGGCAGAACGACCTGGACCTGCGCGAGCTGACCGGCTCCGGCCCGGAAGGGCTGATCCTGCGTGCGGACGTGGAGTACGCGCTGCGTGCCGCCGCCGCGCAGGGCGGCCGTACGGCGGTCCAGGAGGGCCCGGCCGAGCTGACCGGCCGGGCACCGGCGGTCTCCGTGTCCTCCGCCGCGGGGTCCGGCGGCATCCGCACCCCCCTCAAGGGCGTCCGCGGCGCCGTCGCCGACAAGCTCTCCCGCAGTCGGCGCGAGATCCCCGACGCGACCTGCTGGGTGGACGCCGACGCGACCGAGTTGACGCGGGCGCGCGCGGCGATGAACGCGGCGGGCGGAGCGAAGATCTCCCTGGTCGCGCTGCTGGCCCGGATCTGCACGGCCGCCCTGGCCCGCTTCCCGGAGCTGAACGCCACGGTCGACACGGAGGCCCGGGAGATCGTCCGGTTCGACCACGTCCACCTCGGCTTCGCCGCCCAGACGGACCGGGGGCTGGTCGTGCCCGTCGTCCGGGACGCGCACGCGCGGGACGCCGAGGCGCTCACCGCCGAGTTCGCCCGGCTGACCGAGGCGGCCCGTGCCGGACGGCTGACCCCCGGTGAACTGACCGGGGGTACCTTCACGTTGAACAACTACGGCGTGTTCGGCGTCGACGGATCCACGCCGATCATCAACCATCCCGAGGCGGCCATGCTCGGCGTCGGCCGCATCGTCCCCAAGCCCTGGGTGCACGAGGGGGAGTTGGCGGTGCGTCAGGTCGTCCAGCTCTCGCTCACCTTCGACCACCGGGTGTGCGACGGCGGTACGGCGGGCGGCTTCCTGCGGTACGTGGCGGACTGCGTGGAACAGCCGGCGGTGCTGCTGCGGACCCTCTGACGGCGGCGTCGGCAGCGGCACCGGCGGCGTCGGCAGCAGCGACGGCCGCGTCGGTAGCCGCGCCGACATCGGCGCCGGCAACCACGTCGGCACCGGCGTCGACATCGGCGCCGGCAACCGCGTCGGCACCGGCGTCGACATCGGCGCCGGCAACCGCGTCGGCACCGGCGTCGACATCGGCGCCGGCAACCACGTCGGCACCGGCGTCGAAACCGGCGCCGACGGCCGCGCCGGGCGCACACTCCGATTGCGCGGCCTCCCCGCGTTCCCTGTGATCGCGCGGGGACGCATACTCGGGGGGTGACCGTGTACGAGCCCTCCGGTGCCCCCGGCACCGGCACCGACCCCGCGCCGGGATCCGGCCCCGACGGGTACGACGCCGTCGTGCTCGCCGGCGGGGCCGCCCGGCGGCTCGGCGGCGCGGACAAACCCGGCCTGCGGGTGGGCGGCCGGGCGCTGCTGGACCGGGTGCTCGCCGCCTGCGCCGGAGCGCGGACCACCGTAGTCGTCGCCGACCCCCGGCCCACCCCGCGCCCGGTGACCTGGGCGCGCGAGGAGCCGCCCGGCGGCGGACCGCTCGCCGCCCTGGCCGCCGGACTGCGGCACACCACCGCCGAGCGCGTCGTGGTCCTCTCCGCCGACCTGCCGTTCCTCGCCGGGCCCACCGTCGGGCGGCTGCTGTCGGCCCTCGCCGCGAGCGACGCCGACGGCGTGCTGCTCAGCGACGCCGACGGCCGGGACCAGCCCCTCGTCGCCGCCTACCGCGCGCCCGTGCTGTACCGCGAACTGGCCGCGCTCACCCGGGACCGGGCAGACCTCGCCGGGCTGCCCCTGCGCCGCCTGACCGGCGCCCTCCGCCTCACTCGCGTCTCCGACGCCGTCGCCTCCTTCGACTGCGACACCTGGGACGACATCGCCACCGCAAGGGCACGCATCAGGGAGCATGGTCACGTGTTGGATGAATGGATCACCGCAGCCAAGGACGAGTTGGGCATCGACCTCGACGTCGACACCGGCGTCCTGCTCGATCTCGCCCGGGACGCCGCCCACGGGGTGGCCAGGCCCGCGGCCCCGCTGACCACCTTCCTCGTCGGCTACGCGGCCGGGCGGGCCGGGGGAGGCCCCGAGGCCGTCGCCGAGACCGCTCGCAAGGCCGTCGCCCTCGCCCGGCGCTGGGCCGAGGAGGCCGACGCCGAACCCGCCCCCGCGGCGGGCGAGCCCGACGGGGCACCCGACGCCACCCCCGGCACCCGCCCGGACACGCGATGACCTCGCCCGGCACGCGGGCCGACGAGGAAGCGGAAGACCTCGACGTCGAGGAGGCACTCGCCCTCGTGAAGGAGAACCCGGGCCCACCCCACGGCGACCCCGACCGCACGGCGGCGCCCGCGCACGCCACGCGCCACGGCCACCCCGGTCCGCATGGCGCGCCGGACAAGCAGGCCGACTCCCCTCACCGCGCCACCCCCTGGCCCGCAGCCCGGGCGACCGCCGAGCGTGCCGCCCGTGCCGCCGTCCGTGCCGCCCGCCGCACCCCGCTCTCCACGCCCCTCGACGCCGCCCTGGGCCTCACCCTGGCCGCGCCCCTCGCCGCCCTGACCGACCTGCCCTCCTTCGACACCTCCGCCATGGACGGCTGGGCCGTCGCCGGACCGGGCCCCTGGACGGTGCGCGACGAGGGTGTCCTGGCCGGACACGCGGAGCCCGCGCCCCTCACCGACGGCGAGGCCGTCCGGATCGCCACCGGCGCCCGCATCCCCCTGGACACCACCGCCGTACTGCGCACCGAGCACGGCCGCACCGACGGAAAGGGCCGGCTGCAGGCGACCCGCGACGTCGTCCACGGCCAGGACATCCGCTTGCGCGGTCAGGAGTGCCGCAGCGGTGACCAGTTGATGCCCGTCGGCACCCTGGTGACGCCGGCCGTGCTGGGCCTCGCGGCAGCCGCCGGGTACGACACCCTCACCGCGGTCCCCCGCCCCCGCGTCGACGTCCTGGTCCTCGGCGACGAACTGCTCACCGAGGGCCGGCCGCGCGACGGCCTCATCCGGGACGCGCTCGGCCCGATGCTGCCGCCCTGGCTGCGGGCCCTGGGCGCGGAGGTCCGCGCGGTCCGCCGGATCGGGGACGACGCCGAGGCCCTGCACCGGGCCGTCACCGCCTCCGGCGCCGACCTGATCGTCACGACCGGCGGCACCGCCGCGGGCCCCGTCGACCACGTCCACCCGGTCCTGAGCCGCGTCGGCGCCGAACTCCTCGTGGACGGCGTCGAAGTACGCCCCGGCCACCCCATGCTGCTGGCCCGGCTCAAGGACGACCAGCACCTCGTCGGTCTGCCCGGCAACCCGCTCGCCGCCGTCTCCGGACTGCTCACGCTCGCCGAGCCGCTGCTGCGCACCCTCGCCGCCCGCCCGGCGCCGGAGCCGTACACGCTGCCGCTGCGGGACGCGGTGCACGGGCACCCGTACGACACCCGGCTCGTCCCCGTGGTGCTGCGCGGCGACGGTGCCGTGCCGCTGCACTACAACGGTCCGGCCATGCTGCGCGGCATCGCGGCCGCCGACGCCCTGGCCGTCGTACCCCCGGGCGGGTCGGGTCCGGGCCAGGAGGCCGAGCTCCTCGACCTGCCCTGGACCACCGGCGGAATCGGAGTGTGTTTCACGTGAAACTTCCGGGCCAGGACGCGATCGCCCGCCAGGCCGACGAACACCTCGCGACCCATCGGGTGAAACTTCCGAGGAAGCTGGTGGAGCACCCGATCCGCCAGGTCGGCAAACGGCTGTGGGTCGCTCTGTTGGTTCTGGTGGCGACCGCCTTCATCGTCTACGCCGACCGCGAGGGCTACAGCGACAACTCCGACGGCTCCGTCGACCTTCTGGACGCCTTCTACTACGCCACCGTCACCCTCTCCACCACCGGTTACGGCGACATCACCCCCGTCAGTGACGCCGCCCGGCTGACGAACATCTTCCTCATCACGCCCCTGCGCGTGCTGTTCCTGATCATCCTGGTCGGCACCACGCTGGAAGCCCTCACCGAGCGCACTCGGGAGGAGTGGCGCCTGACCCGCTGGAGGTCCACCTTGCGCGATCACACCGTCGTCGTCGGTTTCGGCACCAAGGGACGGTCGGCGGTCCAGACCGTCTGCGCGACCGGCCTGCGCAAGGAACAGGTCGTCGTGGTCGACCCCAGCGGAAAGGCCATCGAGGCGGCGACGGCCCACGGCTACGCGGGCGTGGTCGGTGACGCGACGCGCAGCGATGTGCTGAACCGCGCCGAGGTGTACCGGGCGAAACAGATCATCATCGCCACCCAGCGCGACGACACGGCGGTGCTGGTGACGCTGACGGCCCGGCAGCTCAACCGGGGCGCGAAGATCGTGGTCGCGGTCCGCGAGGAGGAGAACGCGCCGCTGCTCAAACAGTCCGGCGCCGACGCCGTGATCACCAGCGCCAGCGCCGCGGGCCGGTTGCTCGGTCTCTCCGTGCTCAGCCCCGCCGCCGGCATGGTCATGGAGGACCTCATCAGCCAGGGCAGCGGGCTGGACATCGTCGAGCGTCCGGTCATAAAGGCCGAGGTGGGCAAGAACCCGCGGGAGACGGACGATCTGGTGGTCAGCGTCCTGCGCGGACACCGGGTGCTCGGCTACGACGACCCGGCCGTCGGGGGTCTGGAGCTGACCGACCGCCTGATCACGATCGTGCGGGCGACGCCGGCCACCCACGTGGCGCCCGACGCCCGCCCGCTGCCCCGCGACTGACGGGACGCCGGTTCCGTACCGCGGAGGCTACTTGCGGTTGTAGAGCCGCATCGTGACCGGTCCGAAGACCAGGAGGAGCAGGCCCGCCCAGCCCAGCGTCCAGCCGATCTCGGCGCCGGGCCAGTCGCCCGCCATCAGCCCGCGCACCGCGGACGCCAGGTGCGTGATCGGGCTGTTGTTGACGAAGACCTGCAGCCAGCCCGGCATCGTCTTCGGGTCGACGAAGACGTTGGACAGGAAGGTGAGCGGGAAGATCACCATCATGCTGACGCTCATCACCGACTTCTCGGTGCGCAGCATCAGCCCGAACATCGTCCAGATCCACGAGAAGGCGAACGAGAACACCAGCAGCAGGGCGATCCCGGCGAGCACACCGCCGAACCCGCCATCCGGCCGGTAGCCGAGCAGCAGCCCCACGGAGAGCATCACGACGGACGCGATCGTGTAGCGCAGGGCGTCGCCGAGCAGATAGCCGACCATCGCCGAGGGCCGCCAGATCGGCAGCGAACGGAAGCGGTCGAAGACGCCCTTCTCGATGTCGACGTTCACCGAGATCCCGGTGTACATCGTGATCATCACGACCGACATCACCAGGATGCCCGGCAGCACGAACTGGATGTAGTCGCTCGGCGAACCCGCCAGCGCACCGCCGAAGAGGTACGTGAACATCAACAGGTTCATGATCGGGAAGGCGGTGACGTCGAAGAGCTGTTCCGGTACATGCTTGATCTTGAGGATCGCGCGCCAGCCGAACGTCAGGGACGTGGAAAGTGCGCTGGGCCGGGGCGGCCGCTCCTTGGTGACCAGCAGGGCCGCCAGCGACTCGGTGCTGACCGTGGAGAGTTCCCTGTCCCCGGTGCTCGTGGCCGTACTCATGCCGTCACCTCGTCCTTCGTGTCGGGTGCGGTGTCCGTGCCGTTGCCCGTGCTCTGGCCGGTGTCGTGGCCGGTCAGCGCCAGGAAGACCTCGTCGAGGCTGGGCTGTCCCAGGGAGAAGCTGTCGACGGTGATGCCGGACCGGGCCAGCTCACCGAGCGCCTTGGCGGCCTGATCGGCGGCCGTGTCGCTCGCCGCCACCCCGAGGCGCGCGGTCAGCGCCACCGGGTCGGGCTCGAGCTGTACCTCGGCGACCAGCAGGTTCCGCAGTACCCGCGCCGCCTCCGGCCGTTCCTCCGCGTCCCGCAGCCGCAGATGAACGGAGCCGGCGCCGACGGACGCCTTCAGCTCGCCCTTGGTGCCCTCGGCGATCACCCTGCCCTTGTCGATGACGGCGATCCGGGACGCCAGTTGGTCGGCCTCGTCCAGGTACTGCGTGGTCAGCAGCACCGTCGTGCCCTGGGCGACCACCGCGCGCACGATGTCCCACACCTGGTTGCGGCTGCGCGGGTCGAGGCCGGTCGTCGGCTCGTCGAGGAAGAGCAGATCGGGTGTGTTGAGGATGGACGCGGCGATGTCGATGCGCCGCCGCATGCCGCCGGAGTAGTGCTTGACCTGCTTCGCCGCCGCGTCCGTCAGCCCGAAGGCCGCCAGCAGTTGGTCGCCCCGCTGCCGCGCGGCCGTCTTGCCGTGCCCGAGGAGCCGGCCCAGCAGGACCAGGTTCTCGGTGCCGGTGAGGTCCTCGTCCACGGACGCGTACTGCCCGGTGAGGCTCACCCGGCCGCGCACCTCGTCCGCGTCGCGCACGACGTCGTGGCCGAAGACGTGGGCCTGGCCACCGTCCGGCCGCAGCAGGGTGGCGAGCATCTTCACCGTGGTGGTCTTGCCGGCGCCGTTCGGGCCGAGGACGCCGTAGACCGTGCCGGCGGGCACCGCGAGGTCCACCCCGTCCACGGCCCGGGTCTCACCGAACGTCTTCACCAGCCCCGCGGTCTCGATCGCGAGTCCGGACGTGTGGGTACTCATGGAGGGTCCTTCCGCGTTCTCGGGCTACGCATGGGAAGACCTTCACCGTCGCGCAGAATCATCGGTCGCGCACGGGGATTTTCCGACGGACGGTCCAAAAGACGGAGGGCACCCCGGCCGGAGACGGAGAGCACATCGATCCGGAGGCGGCGGGCGCCCCGGTTGGGACACGGAGAGCACATCGATCCGGAGGCGGAGGGCGCCCCGGTTGGGACACGGAGAGCACATCGATCCGGAGGCGGAGAACGCCTCGGTCCGGACACGGGGAGCGCTCCGGCCGGGGACCCGGGCCGAGGAGCCCGGACAGGGGCACAGGAGTAGCGTCGCCCTCATGCATGCGATCACGATTTCCGAACCCGGAGGCCCCGAGGCGCTGGTCTGGTCCGAGGTCCCCGACCCGGTGCCCGGCGAGGGCGAGGTCCTGGTCGAGGTGACGGCCAGCGCCGTCAACCGCGCCGACATCATGCAGCGCCAGGGCTTCTACGACCCCCCGCCCGGCGCCTCCCCGTACCCCGGCCTGGAGTGCTCCGGGCGCGTCGCGGCCCTCGGGCCGGGTGTGTCCGGCTGGTCCGTCGGCGACGAGGTGTGCGCGCTCCTCGGCGGTGGCGGCTACGCCGAGAAGGTCGCCGTTCCGGCCGGTCAGCTACTGCCGGTTCCGGAGGGCATCGACGTCAGGCGGGCGGCGGCGCTGCCCGAGGTGGTCTGCACCGTCTGGTCGAACGTCTTCATGGTCTCCCACCTCCGCCCCGGCGAGACGCTCCTCGTGCACGGCGGCTCCAGCGGCATCGGCACCATGGCGATCCAGCTCGCCAAGGCCGTGGGCGCGAAGGTCGCCGTGACGGCGGGCACCAAGGAGAAGCTGGAGCGCTGCGCCGAACTGGGCGCCGACATCCTGATCAACTACCGCGAGCAGGACTTCGTCGCCGAGGTCAGGGAGGCGACGGGCGGTGCGGGCGCCGACGTCATCCTCGACAACATGGGCGCCAAGTACCTGGACCGCAACGTCCGGGCCCTCGCCGTCAACGGCCGGCTCGCGATCATCGGCATGCAGGGCGGCCGGAAGGGCGAGCTGGACATCGGCACGCTCCTCGCCAAGCGCGCCGCCGTCAGCGCGACCTCGCTGCGCGCCCGGCCGCCGGCGGAGAAGGCGGCCATCGTGGCGGCCGTACGCGAGCACGTCTGGCCGCTGCTCGCCGGGGGCCACGTCCGTCCGATCGTCGACCGCGAACTCCCGATGAGCGACGCTCCCGCCGCCCACCGGGTCGTGGAGGAGAGCGGGCACGTCGGCAAGGTGCTGCTGGTCGCCCCGTAGCGCGGGTGCGTCAGCCGCGTCGCAGGCGGAGGCCGACGAAGGCCAGGGCCAGGCCGAGGCCGATGAGGACCAGCCCGCTGCCCAGGGGCAGTATCCGCACCACGGGCTCGGTGGCGTCCCCGGCGTGGGTGTCGGCCTGCGGCTGGGAACGGGACGGCGGAGCGGAGGGCACCCAAGCGGCCTCGCCGGGTGGCACGGCGGTCTCCGGACCGTCGGGCAGGCCCGCGTCGCCGTCCCCGTCCGCCCGGTGCCGGGCGTTCTCGTCCGCGCCGCCCGCCTCCGGTTCCCGCTCCTCGGGCCGCCCGGGCCGCTGCCGCCCCTCGCCCGGCCGGCTCCCCGCCCGGGAGGGTTCCGGGTCGGTTGCCGAGGCGCCCGACGCGGAGGCGGAGGGCGAGGGGGAGGCCGTCGCGGAGCCACGTGCCGCGTTGCCCGCCGGGCCGGAGTCCTCGCTGGACGGGGAGGCGGAACCGGCCTGCGAGCCGTCGGGGCCGTCGTGACCGTCGTCGCCCCGTGGGCGCTGGGGGCGCTCGTGACCGTTGTGCCCGTCGTGACCGGCGGAGCCGTCCGGGTCGGCCGCCACCGCCCCCGGGACCGAGGCGGGAGCCGCCCCGGACGGAGACGGGGACACGGCGGCAGCCCCGAGGGCGGGGGCGGCCGTCCCCACCGCGGCGGATCCGGCACCGTACGCCGCTCCCGCCCCGCAGGGCGACACCAGCGCGCTCACCCCCACAACGCCCACCAGTCCCGTCGCTCGCAGTGTGCGCAGCCATGGAGTCACGTCAGTGACCCCCTCCCGGTGATGTCCAGTCGCGGAAATCGACGGAACAAGCCTCACATCGACCTGCCATACCGGCATTTCGGACTCCGCCGAATGCGCGGGACGCCCTTCTCCGGGGGCACCGCCCCGGCGCGGTGCGCGGATACGAGAGAATGGCCGCATGGAGATGCCGAGGAACGACAGGTCGCCGGAGAACCCCCAGATCCTGGTCGTCGGCCAGGACGGAATGGCGCTCAGCGGCGGCGGGGACGACGACTCCCGCGAGATCCCGGTGACCGAGCAGGTGGCACAGCCCGCCAAGGTCATGAGGATCGGCAGCATGATCAAGCAGCTTCTGGAGGAGGTGCGCGTCGCGCCTCTGGACGAGGCGAGCCGGGCCCGGCTCAAGGAGATCCACGCCAGCTCGGTGAAGGAGCTGGAGGACGGCCTCGCCCCGGAGCTGGTCGAGGAGCTGGAGCGGCTCTCCCTGCCCTTCACGGACGACGTCACCCCGACCGACGCCGAGCTGCGGATCGCGCAGGCCCAGTTGGTCGGCTGGCTGGAGGGCCTGTTCCACGGCATCCAGACCACGTTGTTCGCCCAGCAGATGGCCGCACGGGCCCAGCTCGAGCAGATGCGCCGCGCGCTGCCGCCGGGCGTCGGCCAGGACGGCGAGGAGCCGCCCCACCCGGGCGCCCGTTCCGGCGGCCCCTACCTGTAAGCGGCCCTGCCGGCAGCGGGACGACCACCCACCGACACGGCGAAGGGCCCGGCAGCACCTGCTGCCGGGCCCTTCGCCGTACGCCGCGTTTCAGGCCACGGGACGTACGGGATACGCGGGACGCACGGGATCAGGAGGACGACGGATTGCCCGTCGAGACCTTGAGCTGGATCTCGGGCATGTCCTCGGGGTCGACGTCCGTACCCGGCGCGGGGAACTGGTCCCGGATCGAGCCCTCACCGTAGGTGTTCTCGTCGACGTCCACGACCTTCATCCGCCAGCCGGCGGCGTTGAAGCACTCCTTGACCGAGCCGATGTACTTGAACGTGAAGTCCGGCACCCTGATCTTGTCGGGGTCGTTGTACGACTCCTCCGGCTCGGTGCACTCGTCCTTCTCGATCGTCTTCGTCTTGTCCGGGCCGCGGTACCCCGCCACCTTCGCGTCCGACGCGGACGCACTGGCGGTGGCGTCCCCGCCCTTGGCGTCGTCCCCGCCGCTGTTCATCATCAGCGCGCCGATCAGACCGCCGACCACCAGGACGGCGACCACGATCGAGCCGATGATCACCAGCTTGTTGCTCCCGCCGCCGCCCGAGCCGGACGCCGGGGCGGAGGGCGTGAGGTTGTACGGCGGCGGCGTGGGCGCGCCCTGGTGCTGCTGCGGCGCGTACGGCGAGGCGGCCGGCGTCTGGTAGCCGCTCTGCTGCGGATAGCCGTACGCGGGCGAGGGCGCGGCGGGTGCCGGGGTGCCGTACGGGTTGGGGCCCGGGTGCGGCGTCGGCTGGTACGGCGTCTGGACGGGGCCCGTGGGCACCTGCCCGCTCTGGTCGACCGGCGGGAACACCGCGGAGCCGACGCCCGCGCCGCTCGACGCCTGCGAGCCGGGCACGATGCTCGGCGGGGCCGGCCGGAAGGAGGCCGCCACCCGCAGGCACTCGTCCCGCATCGCCTCGGCGCTGGGGAAGCGCTCGTTGGGGTTCTTCTTCAGGGCGCGGGCCACCAGCGCGTCCACGGCCGGCGGGAGGGCGCGGTTGACGGACGAAGGAGCCACCGGCTCCTCCTGCACGTGCGCGTACGCGATGGCCAGCGGCGAGTCCGCGTCGAACGGCAGGCGTCCGGTGACCAGTTGGAACAGCATGATGCCGACCGAGTACAGGTCGGAGCGGGCGTCGACGCCGCGGCCGAGGGCCTGTTCCGGCGAGAGGTACTGGGGGGTGCCGACGACCATGCCGGTCTGTGTCATCGAGGTCACGCCGGACTGCATGGCGCGGGCGATGCCGAAGTCCATCACCTTGACCACGCCGCGCTTGGTCATCATCACGTTGCCCGGCTTGATGTCCCGGTGGACCAGGCCCATCTCGTGGCTGATCTCCAGGGCCGCCAGCACGTCCGCGGTGATCTTCAGCGCCTTGTCGGCGGGCATCGCGCCCTGCTGCCGGACGTCCTCGTCGAGCACCGAGCCGAGCGGCCGTCCCTCGACGTACTCCATGACGATGTACGGCGTCGGCATGCCGTCCCCCGCGGCGGAGCCGCCGAGGGGCAGCGTGTCCTCGCCGGTGTCGAAGACGGAGACGATGTTGGTGTGCGTGAGCTTGGCCACTGCCTGGGCCTCGCGGCGGAAGCGCTCGCGGAAGGCCTGCTCCCGGCCCAGCTCGGTGTGGAGCGTCTTGATCGCGACCTGGCGGTCCAGCACCGAGTCGTACGCCAGGTGCACCGAGGCCATGCCGCCCTCGCCGAGCAAGTCGCGAAGCTGGTAGCGGCCGCCGGCGAGCGCGCGCCCCGCGTACCGGCCCTGTCCGGCGTCCTGGCTCATGTCTCTGCGTCCCCCATGGGCGCCGCGACGCCGGTGGCAGCCGCACGCGCGCTCGCGTTCGTGATCGTGATCGAAAGTGCTATTCCCGGCCAAGTCTGCCCCAGGGCACTGACACGTCAAGCGCGGTGCCCGTTCCGTGACCGTACGCGAAAGAAGCGTCGCGGAAGCGTTACAGCCGGCGTACCGCCGGTACACAGAATTTGCACGGCAGTACGGAACCAGGGTTTCATCACCGGTCCGTCTCGATGCCGGTCCCGGCGCTCATCTCGGACCGGAGGCGCCCGCGAAGGCTGTAGCGTGGCCGACGGAGACCGTAACAACACCGCGCGCACCGCGGGCAGAAACGACGGCGAGGACTGATGGCACAGCAGCAGCGCGCCCAGGGCCCGTCCGAACCCGAGGCGACTGGCGGCGGTATGGGTGACGCGCCGGAGACCTGGGGCAACGGCGGCCTGGTCGGCGACGGCCGGTACCGCCTGACCCGCAGGCTCGGGCGCGGTGGCATGGCCGAGGTGTTCGCCGCCGAGGACGTCCGCCTCGGACGCACCGTGGCGGTCAAGCTGCTGCGCGCGGACCTCGCCGAGGACCCGGTCTCCAAGGCGCGCTTCACGCGTGAGGCACAGTCGGTGGCCGGGCTCAACCACCATGCCATCGTCGCCGTCTACGACTCCGGCGAGGACTTCGTCGGCGGCCAGTCCGTGCCGTACATCGTGATGGAGATCGTCGAGGGGCGCACCATCCGCGACCTCCTCCTCAACGCCGAGGCGCCGGGCCCCGAGCAGGCGCTGATCATCGTCTCCGGTGTGCTGGAGGCGCTCGCCTACTCCCACCAGCACGGCATCGTGCACCGCGACATCAAGCCCGCCAACGTCATCATCACGCACAACGGCGCCGTGAAGGTGATGGACTTCGGCATCGCCCGCGCCCTGCACGGCGCGTCCACGACGATGACGCAGACCGGCATGGTCATGGGCACCCCGCAGTACCTCTCCCCGGAGCAGGCCCTCGGCAAGGCCGTCGACCACCGCTCCGACCTGTACGCGACGGGCTGCCTGCTCTACGAACTCCTCGCACTGCGCCCGCCGTTCACCGGCGAGACCCCGCTGTCGGTGGTCTACCAGCACGTCCAGGACATTCCGACGCCGCCCTCGGAGGTCTCCGACGCCACGCCGCCGGAGCTCGACGGCCTGGTGATGCGCTCGCTGGCCAAGGAGCCCGACGACCGTTTCCAGACCGCCGAGGAGATGCGCGGACTGGTCCAGTACGGGCTGCAGATGCTGTACGAGCAGGGTGGCCACACCGGTACCTGGAACACCGGCCCGGTCGTCGCGCACGACGGCCGGCACACTCCGTCGGCCGGGCTCGCGGGCACCTCGGTGCTGCCGCACCCCGACCACGGCGCCTCGGGCACCCAGCAGATCCCCCAGCCGATCCTGCCGAACGGCTACGGCGGGGGTGACGACGGCGGCTTCGAGGGCCGCGGCAACAGGGGCAGCGGCCGCGGCAAGCTGTGGATACTGGCCGTCCTCGCGGTGGTCGCCATCGCGGCGGGCGTCGCGCTGGCCCTGAACAACAGCGGGGGCGAGAAGGGCGGCACCGACACGGACAAGAGCCCGTCGGCCTCCACCTCGCAGAGCTCCGACAAGGAGTCGCCGAGCCCGTCGCCCAGCGACGAGGAGACGCAGGAGACCACCGACCCGGGCACGGATCAGAACAACGGCAGTGGCGGGACCGGCGGGGACTGGGACCAGCCGTACACGCCGTCGTACGAGCCGTCCCAGACCGCGACGGACGAGCCGACCGGCGAGCCGACCGACGGCCAGACGGAGCCGTCCACGCCGACGGACGGTGGTGAGCCGACGGATGGCGGTGAGCCGACGGACGGTGGTGGTGAGCCGACCGGCGGCACCGGTGGCGAGCCGACCGGCGGTACCGGTGGTGAGCCGACCGGCGGCGTGACCGTCCCGGGTGGCGAAGGTGGCGTCGGCGGCTGACCGGAACGACTCCCCGCGCGCGCGTGCGGCCCGGAACCGGGTCCTCACGCGCGCGTCGCGTTTCCGGACTCCCCACGGGACGGCCCGCCGGCCGTCACAGCGCGCCGGCAGGCCCCTCCGTCACGTGCACCGACCCGAACCGTGGCTCGATCCGCAGATAGACCGGCTCGAACGGCTCACCGTCCACCCGGCCCGGCGCCGGGCCGAAGCGGTCGATCTCGGCCGCGCTCGGTTCGTGGCTCTCGCACCGGCCCACGACCTGCACCGTCCACAGGCTCTCGCCGGGCGCGGCGGAGCCGAGGTTGTCCGCGCCGTACGCGACGACGCTGCCCGCGCACACCTCGTGGTAGCCGCAACTCCTCGGCATGCGCAGCAGGACCCGGCCGTCGGCCACGATGTGGCGCGCGAAGGCGAGGAAGGGCAGGGCGCGCATGGTGGTGGCCGCCCGGCCGTAGGCGGTGCGGCCGAGCAGGCCGACGGCGAGTTGTGCGTCGGAGGGCATGTACCCACTGTGCGCGGGCGGACGGGGAAGGAGACAGAGTCACCCGCCCCGGCATGACGGGACGTAAGTCCCGAATAAGGGCCCGCTCCGGTTCCTCAGCGGTTCTCGGCCTGAAGGCGGGCGACGAAAGCCGCCGCCTGGGAACGCCGCCGCATTCCGAGTTTGGCCAGCAGGCTCGACACGTAATTCTTGATCGTTTTCTCGGCCAGGTGCAGTTGTTCGCCGATCAACCGGTTGGTCATCCCCTCGCCGATCAGCTCCAGGATGCGCCGCTCCTGCTCGGTGAGGCGGGCGAGCCGGTCGTCGGTCCGGGCGCCGCCGTCGCGCAGCCGCTCCAGCACGCGCGCGGTGGCCGCCGGGTCGAGCAGGGACTTCCCCGCCGCGACCTCCCGTACGGCGCTCAGCAGCTCGGCGCCCCGGATGTCCTTGAGGACGTAGCCGGCGGCGCCCGCCATGATCGCGTCGAAGAGGGCCTCGTCGTCGGCGAAGGAGGTCAGCATGAGGCACCGGACGGACTCGTCCCGGGAGCGGATCTCGCGGCACACCTCCACGCCGCTGCCGTCCGGCAGCCGGACGTCCAGCACCGCCACGTCCGGCCGGGTGGCCGCCACCCTGGACGGCGCCTCGGCGGCCGTACCGGCCTCGCCGACCACCTCGATGTCGGCCTCGCCCGCGAGCAGATCGTGCACCCCCCTGCGGACGACCTCGTGGTCGTCGAGGAGGAATACCCGGATTTTTCCGTCTTCGCGCACGCGCTCAGTCTCACACACCAGCTCTTCCCGTGCCCGGGGTGCCCGGGATAACGTGCCGTTGTTCCGGCCCCCTGCGAGGCTGTGACCAGTAAAACTTCCGCACTTCGCCGATTTACTTGGAAATCCGAGTAAAAACGCAGGTCAGGAGGGGTTTCACAGAAATGTGGAGCACTGGGTAACGTGCTGTTCGCAGGGCGCTCGCCGGGGCACCTGTCACGCCTGTTCCCGACCGGGCCGCACCCACCCTTGTGCGACCGCCGGGCCGCAGGTGAGCCGCACTGGCTTCCGGCGAACCCGGGGGCCGGACCGACGGAGGAGCACACGTGACCGAGAGCACTGCCGCGCGCAAGCCGCGACGCAGCGCCGGAAGCAAGGCGACCGGTACCACCGGCACCAAGGCCGGCGCCAAGCGCACCACCCGCACCGCTGCCAAGAAGGGCTCCGAGACGGAGCTGGTGCAACTGCTGACGCCCGAGGGCGAACGCGTCGAGGACCCGGCCTACGCCGAGTACGCCGGGTACGTCGCCGACATCACCCCCGACGAGCTGCGCGGCCTGTACCGCGACATGGTGCTCACCCGGCGCTTCGACGCCGAGGCCACCGCACTGCAGCGCCAGGGCGAGCTGGGCCTGTGGGCCTCGCTGCTGGGCCAGGAGGCCGCCCAGATCGGCTCCGGCCGGGCCACCCGCGAGGACGACTACGTCTTCCCGACCTACCGCGAGCACGGCGTCGCCTGGTGCCGCGGGGTGGACCCGACCAACCTGCTCGGCATGTTCCGCGGCGTGAACAACGGCGGCTGGGACCCCAACAGCAACAACTTCCACCTGTACACCATCGTCATCGGCTCGCAGGCGCTGCACGCCACGGGCTACGCGATGGGCATCACCAAGGACGGCGCGGACTCCGCCGTGATCGCCTACTTCGGCGACGGCGCCTCCAGCCAGGGCGACGTGAGCGAGGCGTTCAACTTCGCCGCCGTCTACAACGCCCCCGTGGTGTTCTTCTGCCAGAACAACCAGTGGGCGATCTCCGAGTCCAACGAGAAGCAGACCCGGGTGCCGCTCTACCAGCGTGCCCAGGGCTTCGGCTTCCCCGGCGTCCGCGTCGACGGCAACGACGCGCTGGCCTGCCTCGCGGTCACCCGGTGGGCGCTGGAGCGGGCGCGGCGCGGTGAGGGCCCGGCGCTGATCGAGGCGTACACGTACCGCATGGGCGCCCACACCACCTCGGACGACCCCTCCCGCTACCGGCACGACGACGAGCGCGCCGCCTGGGAGGCGAAGGACCCGATCCTGCGCCTTCGCCGCTTCCTGGAGTCCGCAAACCACGCGGACGAGGGATTCTTCGGGGAACTGGAGGCCGAGAGCGAGGCGTTGGGCAAACGAGTGCGCGAGGTGGTCCGTGCCATGCCGGACCCGGACCGGTTCGCCATCTTCGAGAACGTGTACGCGGACGGGCACGCGCTCGTCGACGAGGAGCGAGCGCAGTTCGCCGCCTACCAGGCGTCGTTCGCAGAGGCAGAGGGGGTCTGACATGGCAACGGAAAAGATGGCGCTGGCCAAGGCGATCAACGAGTCGCTGCGCCGCGCGCTGGACTCGGACCCCAAGGTCCTGATCATGGGCGAGGACGTCGGCAAGCTCGGCGGCGTCTTCCGGGTCACCGACGGTCTGCAGAAGGACTTCGGCGAGGACCGGGTCATCGACACCCCGCTGGCCGAGTCCGGCATCGTCGGCACCGCCATCGGCCTCGCCCTGCGCGGCTACCGCCCGGTGGTGGAGATCCAGTTCGACGGCTTCGTCTTCCCGGCCTACGACCAGATCGTCACCCAGCTCGCGAAGATGCACGCCCGCTCGCTGGGCAAGGTCAAGATGCCGGTCGTCATCCGCATCCCCTACGGCGGCGGCATCGGCGCGGTCGAGCACCACTCCGAGTCCCCGGAGGCGCTGTTCGCGCACGTGGCGGGCCTGAAGGTGGTCTCCCCGTCGAATTCGGCCGACGCGTTCTGGATGATGCAGCAGGCCATCCAGAGCGACGACCCGGTGATCTACTTCGAGCCCAAGCGGCGTTACTGGGACAAGGCCGAGGTCGACACCGAGGCCATTCCCGGCCCGCTGCACACCGCGCGCGTGGTCCGCGAGGGCGGCGACCTGACGCTGGCCGCGTACGGCCCGATGGTGAAGCTCTGCCAGGAGGTCGCCGACGCGGCCGCCGAGGAGGGCCGCTCCCTGGAGGTCGTGGACCTGCGCTCGATCTCGCCGGTCGACTTCGACACGGTCCAGGCGTCGGTGGAGAAGACCCGCCGCCTGGTCGTGGTCCACGAGGCACCCGTGTTCCTCGGCTCCGGCGCGGAGATCGCGGCCCGGATCACGGAGCGCTGCTTCTACCACCTGGAGGCCCCGGTGCTGAGGGTCGGCGGCTACCACGCCCCGTATCCGCCGGCCCGCCTGGAGGAGGAGTACCTGCCCGACCTGGACCGGGTGCTGGATGCCGTCGACCGCTCGCTGGCGTACTGAGGAGAGGGTCGTGACGACGATGACCGAAGGGTCCGTACGCGAGTTCAAGATGCCCGACGTGGGCGAGGGACTCACCGAGGCCGAGATCCTCAAGTGGTATGTCCAGCCCGGTGACACGGTCACCGACGGCCAGGTGGTGTGCGAGGTCGAGACGGCGAAGGCCGCCGTCGAACTGCCCATCCCCTACGACGGCGTGGTCCGCGAGCTGCACTTCCCCGAGGGCACCACCGTCGACGTGGGTACGTCGATCATCGCGGTGGCCGTGGGCGACGCGGCGGCGGCCTCCGTGCCGGAACCGGCGCAGGCGTCCGCCGAGGGCACGGCGGACACGGCGGTCGCGCCGGCCGCCGCGACCGAGGCGGAGGAGAAGAAGCCGGAGGGCCGCCAGCCGGTTCTGGTCGGCTACGGGGTGGCCACCTCCTCGACCCGCCGCCGCCCCCGCAAGAGCGCGGAGGCCCCGGCCCAGGCCGCCTCGGCCGCGATCCAGGCCGAGATGAACGGCCACGGACCGGCCGCGCCGGTCACTCGCGAGCGCCCGCTCGCCAAGCCCCCGGTGCGCAAGCTGGCCAAGGACCTCGGCGTCGACCTGGCCACGGTCACCCCGACCGGCCCGGACGGCATCATCACGCGTGAGGACGTGCACGCGGCGGCCGCCCCGGGGCAGGCCCCGGAGGCCGAGGCGGCACCGGCGGCACCCGCCGCCGTCCGGCCCGCGGCCCCCTCCGCGGCCCCGGCCGCGGTGTCGTACGACTCGGCGCGCGAGACCCGCGTCCCGGTCAAGGGCGTCCGCAAGGCGACGGCGGCGGCGATGGTCGGCTCGGCGTTCACGGCGCCGCACGTCACCGAGTTCGTGACGGTCGACGTGACGCGCACGATGAAGCTGGTCGAGGAGCTGAAGCAGGACAAGGAGTTCACGGGCCTGCGGGTGAACCCGCTCCTGCTGATCGCCAAGGCCCTGCTGGTCGCCATCAAGCGCAACCCGGACGTCAACGCCTCCTGGGACGAGGCGGCCCAGGAGATCGTGGTCAAGCACTACGTCAACCTGGGCATCGCCGCGGCGACCCCGCGCGGCCTGATCGTCCCGAACATCAAGGACGCCCACGCCAAGACGCTGCCGCAACTGGCGGAGTCCCTGGGCGAACTGGTGTCGACGGCCCGGGAGGGCAAGACCTCCCCGGCCGCCATGCAGGGCGGCACGGTGACCATCACCAACGTGGGCGTCTTCGGCGTCGACACCGGCACGCCGATCCTCAACCCCGGCGAGGCCGCGATCCTCGCGGTCGGCGCGATCAAGCCCCAGCCGTGGGTGCACAAGGGCAAGGTGAAGCCGCGTCAGGTGACCACGCTGGCGCTGAGCTTCGACCACCGCCTGGTCGACGGCGAGCTGGGCTCCAAGGTCCTCGCCGACGTGGCGGCGATCCTGGAACAGCCGAAGCGGTTGATCAGATGGGCGTGAAGCCACGGATCGACTAGATTCATGACGGGAGGGGCGCCGCAAGTTCCAGTTGCGACGCCCCTCTTGTCGTGCCGGGCTTAGCTCCAATGCCGGTGACTTAAGTTCTGTCCTGCCGAGTGATGGTGACGGTGTCCGGTGCGGGTGGTGTCCAGTTGGAGTGCTCGGCCCGTTTGAGCGGCCAGTTGGACATCTTGCGTTTGATCACTCGGGGGCAGGTGCGGTGGCGGCGTGGGGGCAGGAGGCGTTCGGCGATCTCAGCCAGGGTGCGGGCCAGTGCCCGGGCGAGTCGGCCGGGGGGAAAACGCCGCCTGGGCCGGGACCTGGCGGCGCACGATCCGCAGGGACCGGGTGAAGGACAGGCGGTCAGGGTCCAGACCCTCGCGCAGGGCGCTTTGGTGCATCAACTGCCGGACGGCGTGGTGCACCAAGAGGAAGCCGTAGATCTCCTGCTCCACACCCCACGGGTATTTCGAGCGCAGGATGAGCTTCGGGCCGCGTTGGTGAGTCTTGATCTCGTCCAGCGTGGTCTCGATCTCCCACCGCTGGGCGTAGAGCGCGGCCAGCTCCCGCGCGGGTGCTTCCTCTGGATCGAGCAGGCTGGTCAGCAGGCGGTAGACGGTGGCGTCGCCGGTGCGGGCGAGGGTGTACTCGATCACCCGGACCACCACCGGGTTGCGGCGGCTCCTGCGGTCCTTTTCGGCATGGACCGTGCTGAGGTAGGAGCCATCGCCGAGGACCTGGGTGACAGGCAGGACCGCGCTCTTGCGCACGCGCCACAGCAGGTCCGCGCCGCTGTCCCGGGCGGCCTGCCACAACTCGAATCCGTAAAAGCCCCGGTCGGCGAGCAGGAGCATCCCTTCCTGAAGCTGGGGGAACAGCTGCCGGGAGAGTTTCTGCTCGCTCGCCGACTGCGGACCGATGACGGCCCCGAACACCGCGTGGGTGCCGCATTCCGCCAGCGCGACCAGCCGTGCCTGCGGGAACGCGGCTGCTCCGCGCGTCGAGGCATGGCGGCCGAAGAACTCCTCGTTGGCCGCCGTGTCCGCCACGTCCAAGGTCGTGCCGTCCACCGCGACCAGACGCCAGTGCCGGTACCAGGCACCCGCCGTCTCGGGCACGGCCACCGGCCGGCAGACCCGGGCGAACAATGCCCTCAACGGTTCTGTGCCCAGACGCCGGCGTGCCCGCCCGATCGCGGCGGTCGTCGGCACCCGCCACGACCGCCGCCCATCACCCAGCCCCTCGCCCAGCAGCCGGGCGACCTCCTCGTATCCCTGCCCGAAGAAAAGGCACATCGCGAGAACGAAGTAGACCACCACCCGCGCCGGCAGCAGACGGCTGCGCTGCTCGGTCCGGCCGCTCTCGGCGATCACCTCATCGACCAGATGAGGCGGAAACGCCTGCGTCAGCACCCCGATCGCGATCCGGTCCGACAACCGCTCATCCGCAGGCGCCCTGACCTGCCCCACCCTCGCCACACAGCAGACAACGAGGCACAGCCGTCTAAGTCACCGGCATTGGGCTTAGCTCCGGTTCAGCACGTACACCGGAGCGCCGTTCTCGGCCCCGCCCCGTGAGCGGATGCAGGCATGGGTGCGCAGCAGCCGCAGGCACTCGTTGACCCGCCGTACGGAGAGCCCGGTACGGGCGGCGATCGACTCCAGAGGCTCCCGCAGCTCCCCCTTCTCGACGAGCACCGGCGCGATGACCAGGGCGACCGTCCACACGCCCTCCGTCACGGACAACCGCTGCCGCCAGTCGGCCAGTACGGACTCCGTGGTGGGTGCCGGGGCGAGCTGGCCGAGGGCTCCGCCCTGGTGGAGGACCAGGGTGTCGAACCGGTCCGCGATGCGCTCCAAGGCGTGCACCATGGCCTGTTGCACGGCGAGGGTGGCCTGCTGGGCGGCGAGGGTGGCCTGCTGCGTGGACAGCATCTCCTTCTGCAACGCGATCGACGTACGTTGGCCCTCGGCCAGCTCCTCGTCCAGCTTCAGATTGTGCGCCTCCAGCCGGACGATCGCCTCGGCCACCTGGTCCGGCATGGCGTAGGCGATGGGCGCGCCGGCTGCGGCGGGCTGCACCTCGGCCTCGTCCAGAGAGTACGAACCCTCGCGCTGCACGGTCTCGATGACCTCGGCGACCCACTGCTTGAAGGGGGCGCAGGCCGGTTTGGTGCAGGCGTTGACGAGGAGGATGAGACCTTGGAGATCGATGAGTTGCAGGTCTCGGCGCCAGCTCCTACCTGCGGGAACGCCGAGACTGTGACTTCCAGTCACAGTCTCGAGATTGTCTCGATGCTCCTCCGGAACGTGATCGAGAAGCGCCTTTCGGGTCGTGGTGTATCCCAACTCCTTGCACACGTCCGCCGCCGGGAACCAGTGGTTTCCGTCGGGCATGGTCAGCCTCCGCACTCGGGCGCCGGTGGCCGCGTACACGAAATCGTTGACGTCGATCGCCTCGTGCCGCTCGGCGGAGTTCCGCCGTTTGCCGGGTTCGTTCATGTGAACCACCTCCGTCGCGGAACGTAGGGCCGGACCGAGGGCATATGCCAGCGGTCTCCGAAACGTTCACGACTGCGAGCGAAAATGATCGAGAACCGCTGTGTCGGCCAATGGGCCGGGTGTATGGCGAAGGGGCCCACCGGCACAGGTGAGCCCCTTCGGACGACTTCGTGCGTGTCAGATCCTGCCGAACCCGTAGTTCATGAGCTTCGTCGCGTCCGTGGTGCGCTGGGCCGAGGACGAGGAGGTCAGGACCGTGCCGATGACGGTCTTGCCCTTCCGGGTGGCGGCGAAGACCAGGCAGTACTTGGCCTCCGGTCCCGACCCGGTCTTCACGCCGATCGCGCCGCTGTAACTGCCGAGCAGGGTGTTGGTGTTGGTCCAGGGCGCCATCGTGCGGGTGCCGCCCTTCTTGGTGACCGTCTTCGCCGTGTACTTCTTCGTCTTGACGATGGTGCGGAAGGTGGAGCTCTTCATCGCGCTGCTCGCGAGCTTCGTCAGGTCGCGCGGCGTGGAGTAGTTCTTGCCGTTGCCGATGCCGTCGAACGAGTCGAAGTGCGTGTTCTTCAGGCCGAGGCTCTTGGCGGTGGAGTTCATCTTGCCGATGAACGACTTCACCCGGGCCGCCCGCGTCCCGCCCGAGCCGAACTTGTCGGCGAGCGCGTACGCGGCGTCGCAGCCGGACGGCAGCATCAGCCCGTACAGCAACTGCCGGACCGTCACCTTGTCGCCGACGATCAGGCGGGCGGAGGAGGCGTTCTTCGACACGATGTAGTCGCTGTACGCCATCTGGATCGTGACCTTGGCGTCCAGGTTCAGCTTGGGCTGCGAGAGCACGACCTTGGCGGTCATGATCTTGGTCGTGGAGCCCGTGGAACGCCTGGTGTCCGCGGCCTTGGTGTAGAGCGACCCGCCGTTCGCGTCGTTCATCAGGAAGCCGCCCTTGGCGGCGATCGAGGGCGCGGCCGGCGCGGGTGCGGACAGGCTCCGCGCGGGCACGACGGCTGTCTTCGCGGGTGCGGAGACGCTTCGCGCGGGCACGGCGGCGGCCTGCGCGGGTGCGGTGGAGAGGGCTCCGGTCGCGAGTACGGCGCCGCTGGTCAGGGCGACGGCGACGGCTCTGCGGCGGCGGACGCCGTGAATGTCGTTTATCAAGACGAGTACCCCGATTGTGATGAATTCCCCTGGAGTGCGGCCCAGTTGTGGTCGGTGTCGCTTCGGCCGCGCCTGTGCGACTCGTGAATAGCACGGATGGTTGCACGGCGGTCGGAGGAGGCCCCCCGGGTCCCCCTGACGGGTGGCCGGACGTCCGCATGCTGGACCGGCCCCTTCTTGCGTCCCTGTTGTATCTATTCTGTCGGCATGACCACGGCAGTGAAGCAGCCCCCCGCGGCGGACCGCGTCTACACCCACGTCAAGCAGGGCGTCCTGGAGCGCCGCTACGAGGGCGGGACCCTGCTCACCGAGGGTGAGCTCGCCGAGGCCGTGGGCGTCTCCCGCACCCCGGTGCGCGAGGCGCTGCTCCGGCTCGAGGCCGAGGGCCTGATCCGGCTGTACCCGAAGAAGGGCGCGCTGGTCCTGCCCGTCTCCGCGCAGGAGATCGCGGACGTGGTGGAGACCCGGCTGCTGGTGGAGGAGCACGCGGCCAGGAAGGCCGTACCCGCACCGCCCGGCCTCGTCGTACGGCTGGAGGAACTCCTCGCCCGGCAGCAGGAGCAGGCCGCCGCCGGGGACTTCGCCGCCGCCTCCGTCACCGACCGCTGCTTCCACGCCGAGATCGTCCGCAGCGGCGGCAACGAGATCCTCTCCCGCCTCTACGACCAGCTCCGCGACCGCCAACTGCGCATGGGCGTCGCCGTCATGCACTCCCACCCCGACCGGATAGCCAAGACCCTGGCCGAGCACGAGGAGATCCTCGACGCGCTGCGCTCCGGGGACGCGGAGGCGGCCGTCGGAGTGGTCCACCGGCACGTGGGCTGGTTCTCACACCTGGCCCGGGGGGAGGTCCGATGAGTTCGGCCACGTCGGCCGGGAAGATCCTGCCCGGTGATCCGCCGGGCGGCCGGCGCGCGATCGCCGTCTGGGGGATCGGCGTCTCCGTCTACTTCGTCGCCGTCATCTTCCGTACGTCCCTGGGGGTGGCCGGCCTCGACGCCGCCGACCGCTTCCACGTCAACGCCTCCGCCCTGTCCACCTTCTCCATCCTCCAACTGCTGGTCTACGCCGGTATGCAGATACCGGTCGGCCTGCTGGTCGACCGGCTCGGCACCAAGAAGGTGCTGGGCATCGGCGTCGTCCTGTTCACGGCGGGGCAGTTGGGCTTCGCCTTCTCCCCCTCGTACGGCATGGCGCTCGCCTCGCGGGCCCTGCTGGGCTGCGGGGACGCGATGACGTTCATCAGCGTGCTGCGGCTGGGCACCCGCTGGTTCCCGGCCCGGCGCGGGCCGATGGTCGCCCAGCTCGCCGGACTGGTCGGCATGGCGGGCAACCTGGTCTCCACCCTCGTCCTGGCCCGGCTGCTGCACGGCATCGGCTGGACGGCCGCGTTCGCGGGCAGCGCGCTGGCGGGCGTGGTCGTCCTCGTCCTCCTGGTGCTCTTCCTGAAGGACCACCCCGAGGGGCACGAGCCGGAGCCGCTGCCCCACCAGGGGGCCGCGTACGTACGGCGGCAGATCGCCATGTCCTGGCGGGAGCCGGGGACGCGGCTCGGGCTGTGGGTGCACTTCACCACCCAGTTCCCGGCGATGGTGTTCCTGCTGCTGTGGGGGATGCCGTTCCTGGTCGAGGCGCAGGGGCTGTCCCGCGCCACGGCCGGCGGGCTGCTCACCCTCGTCGTGCTGTCCAACATGACGGTCGGCCTGGTCTACGGCCAGGTCATCGCCCGTCACCACGCGGCGCGGCTGCCGCTGGCGCTCGGCACGGTCGGCGCGACGGCGCTCCTGTGGGCGGCGACGCTCGCCTACCCGGCCGACCACGCGCCGATGTGGCTGCTCGTCGTGCTGTGCGCGGTGCTGGGCGCGTGCGGGCCGGCGTCGATGATCGGTTTCGACTTCGCGCGGCCGGCGAATCCGCCGGAGCGGCAGGGCACGGCGTCCGGGATCACGAACATGGGCGGTTTCGTGGCGTCGATGACCACGTTGTTCGCGGTGGGGCTGCTGCTGGACGCGACCGGGGACGACTACGGGGTCGCCTTCTCGTCCGTGTTCGTGTTGCAGGCGCTCGGGGTGACGCAGATCCTGCGGCTGCGGAAGCGGGCGGCTCGCCGGGAGCGGGAGCGGTTGGTGGCGAGCCGGGTGGAGACGGTGCACGTCCCCGTGTAGGTGCCCGGCGTGGGGGCGGGCCGGCTGGGGGCCGCCGCCCCCAGACCTCCGCCTCGGCCTGAACGGCTCCGTCCTCGAACGCCGGACGGGCTGGATCTCACCACCCGGCGTGACCGCATCACTCCGCATCACTCCGCGTCACGGCGTCACGGCGTCACCGTGAAGTTCCGCAGGATCGCCGCCGTCAGGTCCTGGTCGCCCTCCGTCTTGATCCGGTCCTCCGCCGCTCGCGGGGTCACGCGGCCGCAGGCGAGGCGGACGTAGGTCTCCCAGTCGAGCGTGAGGGTGGCGGCGGGGCCGAGGGCGGGGGCCGTCTCCAGGGTGCCGCGGCCCTGGATGTCGACGCGGATGGTGCGCAGGAACTCGACCGGACCGTGGACGTCGAAGACGACGGCGGAGCTGCGGGGCGCGTCCGCGCGCTCGGCGACGACCCCCGGCAGCTCGCCGAGCAGCACGTCGCGGGCGACGTGCGCGCCGGGGGAGTCGAGGTTGCCGGGGCGGCCGAGCGCCGTGCGCAGGTCCTGCTCGTGCGCCCAGACGTCGAAGGCGTGCCGGCGCATCGACTCCTCCAGGGTCAGCTCGGTGCCGAGCGGACCGCGCACCTTCGTGCCGGGGGCCCGCGACTCGTTCCGGAGCTGGCGGTTGCGCCGGATGATCATGTACTCCAGCTCGGACGTCATCTCCGGCGCCGTGTGGTGGCGGCGGACGTCGACCTGCATCTCCATGTAGCGCTGGTGGTCATTGGTGACGTGGAAGAGGTCGCGCGGGAGTGTGTGGATGGGACGCGGGTCGCCGAGCATCTCGGAGTCCAGACCCATCACGTGGGAGACGACGTCGCGCACCGACCAGCCCGGGCAGGGGGTACGGCGGTTCCACTCTGCTTCCACAAGCGGCTGGACCAGCTCGGATATCGCCTCGATGGAGTGAGTCCAGGCGTCGGCGTAGGGCTGGAGGGTGGGATGCAGACTCACGGAACGGGACCCCTCGGCGGTCGGTACACGGGCGGGTTGTGGCGGCGGTGCCAGTGGGAGGTGGCTGCGGTCGGCGCGGTCTTGGGGCTCCCCCCGGTTCTCGGCTGCGCTCGAACCGGGGGGACCCCCAAGTTACGCTGCTGTGCGGCACCCCGGCAGTGCTTTCGTGTGACGATCGTAGGCCCGTGTGGACGGCTTGAACGCCAGGACGGTGGTAGTGTGCGCGCCTCTTTGATCCAAATCGCCGTGAACGAGGGTGAATCCGCCGAAGGTCGCCGCCGACGAATGGCGGCGCTGGTACGGGAGCAAGCGGGCGCCGACCTCGTCGTGCTGCCGGAGCTGTGGACCACCGGCGCGTTCGCCTTCGAGGAGTTCGGCGCGCAGGCCGAGCCGCTGGAGGGCCCGACGTACGAGGCGATGGCGAAGGCGGCGAGCGACGCCGGCGTGTGGCTGCACGCGGGGTCCGTCCCCGAGCGTGCCGCCGACGGGCGGCTGTACAACACCTCTCTCGTCTTCTCCCCCTCCGGTGACCTGGCCGCCGCCTATCGCAAGATCCACCGGTTCGGCTTCGACAAGGGCGAGGCCGTGCTGATGGGTGCGGGGCGCGAACTGGTGACGGTGCGTCTGCCGGGGACGACCCTCGGCGTGGCGACCTGCTACGACCTCCGCTTCCCCGAACTCTTCCGCTCACTCGTCGACGCCGGTGCCGAGACCCTCGCCGTCCCGGCGGGCTGGCCGGAGCGCCGCCGGTCCCACTGGACGCTCCTGGCCCGGGCGCGGGCGGTGGAGAACCAGGCGTTCGTCCTCGCGTGCGGAACGGCCGGGACGCACGCCGGGGTTCCGCAGGCCGGTCACTCGATCGTGGTCGATCCGTGGGGTGAGGTGCTGGCGGAGGCCGGTGCGGACGAGGAGGTCCTCACGGTGGAGTTCGACCCGGCGCAGGTGGCGCGGACCAGGGAGCAGTTCCCGGCGCTCAAGGACCGGGTGCTGGGGATGGAGACGCCGCGGCGCTAGCGATCGCGCCCCGGGCACCCGGCGGGCGGCCGGCCCCGCGCCCTAGAATCCGCGCATGGCACCGACCGGTACCCCTGCCATCCGTCGCGTCCGGGTGGCCCCGGCCGGCGCCGACCTCGCGTCGGCGTTCGAGCTCCCGGCCGCCGGACTGCCCCGGCTCACGCCCGAGGAGTGGGTGCGGGCCAGCTACGAGGACGTCCCGGTACTCCTGCGCGAGCTGATCAGGGCGGGCTGGGCCGGCGTACTGGGCCTGCGGCTGGGGCCGCGGTCCTCGGCGCGGCACGTGGTGGGGTGGCGCGTGGTGGAGTCCGGGCCGGGCAGGATCGCCCTGGAGGCCCGGGCCCCGTCGCTGACCGTGCGCAACGTCGTGACCGTCGACGACTCGCGGCTGGTCTGGGCGACGTACGTGCGTCACGAACGCCTGACCGGCCGGGTGCTGTGGGCCCTGGCGGCGCCGGTGCACCACATGGCCTTGCCGCTGCTCCTCGGCCGCGCCGTCCGCCGCACGACGCGCGGCACCGATGGGGCGTGAGGCATCGACGGGGCGTGAGGCGCCGACGGGGCGTGGGGCGCCGACGGGGCGTGGGGCGCCGACGGGGCGTGGGGCGCCGACGGGGTGTGGGGTGTCGCCGCACCGCTGCCCGTCACGCGTCCTCCCGCTCCTCCCGTTGCTCCCGCTCCTTCTCCGCCAGGTGGATCACGCACACCGTCAGCGCGATCAGCAGCGCCGGGTCCGCGTCGTCCCGGACGACGTCGACGCCGTAGGTGTCCCGGAGGGTCAGCCACCGCCGCGAGATGACGGCCAGCAGCTCACCGTCGTACTCGATGGCGAACTCCCGGTCGAGGATCTTGCCGCTGACGTCCAGTTCCGTCCCGTCGGCCAGGGCGACGCGGTAGTGGTTGCGCAGCAGCGACAACCGCTTCCGCCTGATCCGGGCCAGCGGCTCGCCGCCCCGCTCGATCACCATCGTCTCGCGCAGGGCGAACATCTTCTGGTGGATGTCGACGAGCACCCGGCCCTGGGTGTCCTTCAGCTCCCAGGTGTCCCGCAGCCGCATCGCCTTGCCGTCGACGAGGTACACCTTGTTGCCGTTGTCGTCCTCGATCCAGTAGTCGTCACCGAAGCCGAGGAGCCGGTCGTACACGAGGAATCTCATGGCGTGATCGCTTCCCCGGCGTCCGCCGCGGGACGCGGCCGGTAGGCCGACAGGCTGAGTCCGCCGGTCTCCGAGCCCCCGACCTCCGCTGCCGTGCGACACCTCCCGGCGGTGCCCCGGACGCGGGCACACCGCCGGGGAGAACCGGCTCACCGCGACGGGACGGGCCGCCCGCCCCTCGTCCTCGCCGGTCCGCGAGCCCGGCCCCCGCGGCAGGGGTCAGGCGCCGTAGCCGTTGTGGTAGCCGTCCCGCGTGTGGTGGTGGGGCCGTTCCTCGACGACCGGGGTCGTCGGCGGCATCACGACGCGCCGGCGCCGGGCGATGCTGCTGAACGTCGCGACACCGATCAAGCCGACGATCATGAAGATGACACCGACCAGGTCGAGGTTGACGCCCTGCATGTCCCAGTCGGTCGCGAACGTGAGGATGGCTCCCACGGCGATGAGGATGATGCACCCGCCGAGGCCCATGAGTGTTGCCTCCCTGTCAGATCCGGTCGGTTCCGGGTTTCCGGTCGATCCGGTTCCGTGCGGGTACCCCCGGCCGGAACACACATGCGAGACAGGGGTGTTCCGGCCGGGGCACGCCCGGGGGCTCAGCCCTCCAGGAAGGCCACCAGGGCGTTCGCCAGCAGGTACGGGTCGTCGGCGCCGCACAACTCCCGGGCGCTGTGCATCGAGAGGATGGCCGCGCCGATGTCGACGGTGCTGATGCCGTGCCGGGCCGCGGTGATGGGGCCGATCGTCGTGCCGCACGGCATGGAGTTGTTGGAGACGAAGGTCTGGAAGGGGACGTCCGCCTTCTCGCAGGCGGCGGCGAACACCGCGCGGCCCGAACCGTCCGTGGCGTAGCGGTTGTTGACGTTGACCTTGAGGATGGGGCCGCCGTTGACCCGGGGCTGGTGCGTCGGGTCGTGCCGCTCCGCGTAGTTGGGGTGGACGGCGTGGCCGGTGTCGGAGGACAGGCAGACCGTGCCGGCGAAGGCGCGCGCCCGGTCCTCGTACGAGCCGCCGCGCGCGAACACCGAGCGTTCCAGCACGCTGCCGAGGAGCGGGCCGTCGGCGCCCGTGTCCGACTGGGAGCCGGTCTCCTCGTGGTCGAAGGCGGCCAGGACCGGGATGTACGGGAGGTCCGTGCCGGAGGTGGCGACCGCGGCCAGGGCGGCCACGCCGGCGTGCACGGACAGGAGGTTGTCCATGCGGGGGCCGGCCACCAGGTCCTTGTCGCGGCCCAGGTACGCCGGGGGTTCCACCGAGTGGGTCATCAGGTCCCAGCCGGTGACCTCGCCGCGGGCGAGACCCGCCTCCTCCTCCAGGAAGGCGATCAGGTCGCCGTCGCGGACGGTGTCGCCGAGGCCCCAGACGGGCTGGAGGTGGCGCTGCTTGTCGAGCTTGAGGCCCTCCGCGGACACGTTGCGGTCCATGTGGATGGCGAGTTGCGGGACGCGGAGCAGCGGGCGGTCGACGTTGACCAGGCGGGTCGAGCCGTCGCGCAGGGTGAGGCGGCCGGCCAGGCCCAGGTCGCGGTCCAGCCAGGAGTTCATCAGGGGGCCGCCGTAGATCTCGACGGCGACCTGACGCCAGCCGTGCGCCCCGGTGTCGGGCCGGGGCTTCACGCGCAGGTTGGGGGAGTCGGTGTGCGCGCCGACGATGCGGAAGGGGGTGTGGGCGACGGCACTCTCGGGGACGTACCAGGCCACGATCGCGCCGCCGCGCAGCACGTACTTGCCGCCCGTCGTCCCGTCCCAGGCGTCCGTCTCCGCGACCTGCCGGAACCCGGCCTTCTCCAGGCGCTCGGCGGCGGTGGCCACGGCGTGGTACGGCGTGGGGCCGGCCGCGAGGAAGGACATCAGGTCGTCGGTGTGGCCGCGATCGAAGGTGAGAGGCGCCCGCGCGGCGCTCCGTGCGGGGGCGGCGGCGGGAGACGGGCGGGAGGGTGCGCTCATGGGTTCACCTTAACGACGTACGAGGGCCCGCTTCCCGTGGAGCGGGAGCGGGCCCTCGTAAGGGTGTGTGGAGAGTGTGGAGGCCGAGCCCCGGTGGGCTAGAAGGCGGCCTCGTCCAGCTCCATCAGGTCCAGCTCGACACCCTGGGCGATCTTGCGGGCCATGGTGACGCCGGGCAGGACACTCGCCGCGAAGAACTTCGCCGCGGCGATCTTGCCGGTGTAGAACGCCTTGTCCTTGGCGGACGCCGTCGGCAGCTTCTCGGCGGCGATGGCGGCGCCCTTGAGCAGCAGGTAGCCGACGATCACGTCACCGGAGGCCATCAGCAGGCGGGTGGTGTTGAGCCCCACCTTGTAGATGTTCTTGACGTCCTGCTCGGTGGCCGCGAGGTCGGTGAGCATGAGGCCGACGATGGCCTCCAGCTCGACGGCGGCCTTGGCCAGGTGCTCGCGGGCGCCGGAGAGCTCCTCGCCGCCGGTGCCGAGGGCCAGGAACTTCTTGATGTCCTCGGCGAGCGAGTTCAGCGCGGCGCCCTGGTTGCGGACGATCTTCCGGAAGAAGTAGTCCTGGCCCTGGATCGCCGTGGTGCCCTCGTACAGGGTGTCGATCTTGGCGTCCCGGATGTACTGCTCGATCGGGTACTCCTGCAGGAAGCCGGAGCCGCCGAAGGTCTGGAGCGACTGGGCGAGCTGCTCGTAGGCCTTCTCCGAGCCGTAGCCCTTGACGATCGGCAGGAGCAGGTCGTTGAGGGCGTGCTCGGTGGCGGCGTCCTCGCCGTTCGCCTCCTTGACCTGGATCTCGTCCTGGACGGAGGCGGTGTACATGACGAGGGCGCGCATGCCCTCGGCGTACGCCTTCTGCGTCATGAGGGAGCGGCGGACGTCCGGGTGGTGCGTGATGGTGACCTTGGGGGCCGACTTGTCCATGAAGTTGGCCAGGTCGGGACCCTGGACGCGCTCCTTGGCGTACTCCAGGGCGTTGAGGTAGCCCGTGGAGAGGGTGGAGATCGCCTTCGTGCCGACCATCATGCGGGCGAACTCGATGATGCGGAACATCTGGCGGATGCCGTCGTGCTTGTCGCCGATCAGCCAGCCCTTGGCGGGGTGGCGGTCGCCGAAGGTCATCTCGCAGGTGTTGGAGGCCTTCAGGCCCATCTTGTGCTCGACGTTGGTGGCGTAGACGCCGTTGCGCGCGCCCAGCTCGCCGGTCTCGAAGTCGAACTCGTACTTCGGGACGAGGAAGAGGGACAGGCCCTTGGTGCCGGGGCCGGCGCCCTCGGGGCGGGCGAGGACGTAGTGGAGGATGTTCTCCGACATGTCGTGCTCGCCGGACGTGATGAAGCGCTTGACGCCCTCGATGTGCCAGGAGCCGTCCTCCTGCTGGACCGCCTTGGTGCGGCCGGCGCCGACGTCCGAGCCGGCGTCCGGCTCGGTGAGGACCATGGTGGAGCCCCACTGCTTCTCCACGGCGAAGGACGCGATGTGCTTCTGCACCTCGTTGCCCTCCTCGAAGAGGATGCCCGCGAAGGCGGGGCCGGAGGAGTACATCCACACGGCCGGGTTGGCGCCGAGGATCAGCTCCGCGTAGGCCCAGATCAGGGAGCGGGGCGAGGTGGTGCCGCCGATCTCCTCGGGCAGGCCCAGGCGCCAGTACTCGGAGTCCATGAAGGCCTGATAGCTCTTCTTGAAGGAGGCCGGGACCGGCGCGGTGTTGGTCTCCGGGTCGAAGACCGGCGGGTTGCGGTCGGCGTCGGCGAAGGACTCGGCCAGCTCGTTCTCCGAGAGGCGGGTCAGCTCCTCCAGGACGCTCTTGGCGGTGTCCGTGTCCATCTCCGCGAACGGGCCCGTGCCGTACACCTTGTCACGGCCGAGTACCTCGAAGAGGTTGAACTCGATGTCCCGGAGATTCGGCTTGTAGTGCCCCATGGCGACGGCTCCGTTGAGAGATCGGCGAGGCACTGAATCCTCGCATCTGTACACATACCGACTGCGCGTACCAAGCAGTAGCTACGATGATGCTACCCGTCGGTAATAAGAAGCAACCCCGAGCCGGTCATCTGTGACCCGTCACTCGCTACTCTTTGCGGCATGTACGGCTACGACCAGACCGCGGGCCAACAGCAGCAGCAGTACGCCCCGCCGCAGCAGCCGATGTCCGGCGGGTACGGGCAGCAGCAGCAGCCGCCGCTGTACCCCGAGCCGTCCCCGCCCTCGCTCGCGGACGCGGTGCGCGCCTTCACCACCGGCCAGATGTCGGCCGAGGACTTCCAGCAGATCTTCGCGACCTCGAAGGTCTACTGCCCGCGCGGTGACAACCCGGGCTTCCTCGCGCTGCACAACACCCAGCAGCCGGTGATCCCGATGTTCACGGGGCTCAAGGAGCTGCGCCGATACGCGGGCAAGGAGTCCAAGTACTTCGTGATCACGGGCGCCGAGGTGATCGATCTGCTGCCGACCGGCTACGGATTCGTACTCGACATGGAGGGTGAGCACCGGATGGTGTTCGACGCGAAGGCTGTCGAACAGATGGTCGATTTCGCGATGCGCCGCATGTATGGCTAGGCGCCGACGCGTCGCGTCCCGCTTCGCGCGCCCGGAGGGAATGCCCTCCGGGCTTTCTCGGTTTGAGGTGGCAAGAAGTTCAACGCTCAACTAAACTGGGCGTACCCGAGGAGGTACCGACATGCCTGCAGTGACCGTCGAGAACCCGTTGACGCTGCCCCGTGTATCCGCACCAGCCGACGCCGTCGCACGTCCCGTGCTCACCGTCACGACCGCGCCCAGCGG
Source organism: Streptomyces pactum (assembly GCF_002005225.1). Lineage (NCBI taxonomy): Bacteria > Bacillati > Actinomycetota > Actinomycetes > Kitasatosporales > Streptomycetaceae > Streptomyces > Streptomyces pactum. The sequence goes on along the minus strand of NZ_CP019724.1, from coordinate 4,300,589 downwards.
TTTCGAGGGCGAGGGCTTCCCGGTTCGCCGCGCGTTCGCCGGGATCAACTACCGCCACCTCGACCCGTTCATCATGATGGACCAGATGGGTGAGGTCGAGTATCAGCCCGGGGAGCCGAAAGGGACCCCGTGGCACCCCCACCGCGGCTTCGAAACCGTCACGTACATCATCGACGGGATCTTCGACCACCAGGACTCCAACGGCGGCGGCGGCACCATCACCAACGGCGACACCCAGTGGATGACGGCGGGCTCCGGCCTGCTGCACATCGAGGCGCCCCCGGAGCAGCTCGTCATGTCCGGCGGGCTCTTCCACGGCCTCCAACTGTGGGTGAACCTCCCGGCCAGGGACAAGATGATGGCCCCCAGGTACCAGGACATCCGCAGTGGCTCCGTCCAACTGCTCACCTCCCCCGACGGCGGCGCGCTGCTGCGTGTCATCGCCGGTGAGCTGGACGGCCACGAGGGCCCCGGCATCACGCACACGCCGATCACGATGGTCCACGCGACGCTGGCACCCGGCGCGGAGCTCACCCTGCCGTGGCGGGAGGACTTCAACGGCCTGGCGTACGTGATGGCCGGACGCGGGTCGGTGGGCGCCGAGCGGCGCCCGGTCCACCTGGGGCAGACCGCCGTCTTCGGGGCCGGCGGCTCGCTGACCGTCCGCGCGGACGGGAAGCAGGACTCCCACACGCCCGACCTGGAGGTCGTGCTGCTCGGCGGGCAGCCGATCCGGGAGCCGATGGCGCACTACGGGCCGTTCGTCATGAACACCCGCGAGGAACTCCAGCAGGCCTTCGAGGACTTCCAGAAGGGGCGCCTGGGGACGGTCCCGGCGGTTCACGGGATGACCGAGGGCGGCCTGTAGGCCTTCGAGGCCCGAGCGCGGGCGGCCCAGGCCGTCAGGGCCCGAGCGCGTGAAAGCCCCGACCGGTGCCGGTCGGGGCTTTCCCATGCCAGGCGGGGAGCCGGCGGCTACCCGCCCGCCGTGCGGGGCGCCGCCCCCGCCGCGATCAGGAGGGCGGCGGTCTCGGGGTGCGGGCCCTCGTTCGCCCAGTCCAGGGGGGAACGGCCGGTGCCGTGATCCTCTCGGAGCCCCGCATCGGCTCCGTGCGCCAGCAACTCCCGCACGGTCTCCGTGTGCCCCCAGCACGCCGCCGCGCACAACGGAGTGCCCTCCGCGCCGATTCCCCCGCTCTCGGCGTCGGGGGAGGCGCCCGAGTCCAGCAGCAGACGCACGATCTCGGTCTTCCCGCTCACGGCGGCCTCGTACAGGGGGAGGGTGCCCTCGCCGTCGGCCCGCTCGGGGTCCGCACCGGCCCGCAGCATCGTCCGCACTCGGGCGGTGTCGCCCAGCAGAATCGCTTCGAAGAGGTGGCGGGAAAGTTTCTTCTGCTGCCGCTGCTTCATGGCTGTGGAGGCTAGCGGACGGGGAGTGGTACGAGCCATTCATATCCGCTCGCCGGGGGCTCGGGCCATTACGGACGCAAAGGACGCAATGCGGCTCAGCTTCTCCAATCGGGCCACCGGGTGTCTTCCGGGTTGCCTGCCGGCCAGGTGATCATGATCACCTCGTTATGGCTGGATAAAGTGCGTCCGTGCCGCGTAACTTCTGGCACGTCCACTCGATCGGGCTGACCTCCGAGACGAGTGGTTTTCACGGGGGCGAGAGCAATACTCAAATCCCGCATTGGCCGCACGGCCAAGGCGTGTTTTGGTGTGCCCGCTGCAGCGGGTGAACGGTGGTGTACTGCAACACCGCGCGGCCTGCCCCCGCCGCATGCGAATTTGAATGGGGGAGAAATACTCTTGCGCAGGATGCTTGTCATCGGCCCGCTCGTCACCACGGCCATAGCGATCGTGCTTCCTTTGAGCGTCGCCGTTCCCGCCGAAGCGGCGCGGGGCTGGACCGCGCACTTCCAGTGCACCAAGAAGCGCATCTCGGACGACACCGCCCACGGGTTCGTGCAGGGGCACGGCACCGGGAAGACGGCGTCGGAGGCCAAGAAGGCGGCCAAGAAGAACGCCAATGACCAGATGCCCCGCGGGTACCGCGCGAAGCACTGCACCCAGAAGTCGGTCAAGAGGCTCTGATCCGTGGGCGGGACGACTTCTGCCCCCTTCGCGTCAAGCAAGCACAGAACGAAAGTGAGCAATCGTGCGTATGAAGAACGGTCTCAAGGCCGCAGCCGCCGCCGGTGCCATCGTCATGGCCGTCGCCACCCCCGCGCTGGCCAAGTCGGTCGACGTCAGTGGCGGCCGGTGGAGCTATGACGTGGGCGCGAACTACGCCTACTCGAACTTCTATCACAGCGTCAACTACCACTCGTCCTCCGTGCACGGGAAAAGCTGGGCCTACAGCGGCTGCACCGCGAACAAGAAGTGGTCCAAGGCCTCGGTGGAGAAGTCGAGCATTCACGTCAACAGCGCTCACTACGACGCCGCCTGCTGACAGGCCGCCGTACGCCGCGTTGAGTCGGTAGCCGGGATCCGGCTGCGGGGAGACCGCTTTCTCCCCGCAGTCGCCCCTCCGCGTCAATCGTTTTCTGGAATGCGCTCCCCGAGTGCCCTGACCTAGGTAACCGATGCTCCACCGAGGTATCAAATTCGTCCACGCCGCCGTGCTGGTCACCTCCGCGATGATGGCCTTCCTGTTCGTGCGGGGCCTGGACGAGCAGTTGGTGCTGGGCAATTCGGCGCAGGTCTGGGTGTTCGCCTCCGACGACTCCGCGAGCGGCGCTCGGGTCGCCCGCGAGATCGCCGCGTTCTCGGACGAGCACGCGGTCTCGGTGGCTCGTGAGGTCCCCGACGCGAGAAACCCCGACGGGCTGCGGCACCTCTATCTGGCCTCGGGCGACCCGCGGTCCGACGCCGCCTCGTGGCAGTACGGCGGCTACCCGGACTTCAGCAGGCACCTCGACACGCGAGTGCATCCGATCACCGAGATCGGGCAGCGTGACCCGCGGGGCTTCTACTACGTTTTCGGACCGCCCGAGGCCGCTGACGCGTTGGTCGCCGAGTTCACCGGACTGGGCCTGAGCGCGAGCGTGCGGCACCCGCTCTCGGCCGGCGAACTGGCCCTCGCATTCTCGGGCGACGACCTGTTCTGGACCTTCTGGGTGGTCGCCCTCGCCGCGGCGACGATGACCGGCGCGAGCGTACTGCTGAGTGCCAAGGCGTACGGAGTGCTGCGCCTGCAGGGCAAGTCCGTGCGGGACCTGCTCGTTCGCGACCTCGGACGGCTGGCGGGTTTCTGGTCGATCACCGTCTGCGCGGTGGCGGCCGCTACGGTGGCCCTCCTCGGCCTCTACAACGGTCTCGCCCGGGCGGGGCTGTTCGCGTCGGTGGCCGGGATCCTCGCCGGCCTGCTCGTGGTCCTGGTGCTGGTCACGCACGCGGGCGCGCTCGTGCTGCTCTCCAGGGTCGGGATACCGCGCGCCCTCAAGGGGGAGCTGCCCGCGCGGGCGGCGCTCATCGCCACGTACCTGGTCCGTGTCCCGGCGTTGCTGCTCGCTCTCGCCATCGCCATGGACGTGGCGCTCGCGGGGCAGAACGTCGTGGCCCGGCAGGACACCCAGGGCACCTACGCCCGGGCGGGCGACGCCGTCACCATCCGCCTCAACGGCAGCTTGGTGGGCGAGGAGAAGGAGGTCGTCACCCAGGTGGGCGGGTGGCTGCGCCGCGCCGACGCCGCGGGCGAGATCATCGTCGCCGGCCGCCGTGACCTCCAGGACGTCTCCTCCGACGTCCGTCTTCCGCAGGGCGAACTGCTCGTCGTCAACGAGACCTTCCTCGCCCGGCAGCCGGTCCTCGACTCGACCGGACGGCGGTACACCGCACTGCCGCGGGACGGGGAGAACGCGGACGCCCCCGCGGTCCGGCTCATCGTCCCCGACTCCCTCGCCCGCCACACGGCGGACATCCGCGCGGGCATCCCCGACGTGTTCGGACGACTCGCACCGGATGTCCGCCGCGCGCTCGAGGTGAAGTCGCTGCGGGCGAGGAACGGCCAGCGCCTCTTCGGCTACAACCCCGGCAGTCTGAGCCCCAACACGGCCCATCGCCCGGACGACGACCGGTCCTTGGTGCGCGACCCGGTCCTCGTCGTGGTCCCCAACGGTTCGCGATTCCTCTCCGACGACACCTACACCGCGTTCGCCAGCCAGGAGGGAATCGTCTTTCCCGACCCCGACGACGCCCTGGAAGCGATCGCGGCGGACAGGAACGGACTGCGGACCTACGTGACATCCGTGCGTCCGGTCGGGCAGAACGCCGCACTGAGACTCAGGGACGCGGTGAACGGCTTCCGGCTGCAGCTCTTCAATCTCGTCGCGGCCGCGGCCGTGCTCCTCATCACCGGCGTCGGGGTCTGCATGCTGCACGCGCGCCGGCGTGCCCAGACCATCTTCGTCCGGCACATCAGCGGCTGGAGATTCACCGCGAACCATCGCTCCGTCCTGACCGCCGAGGGGATTCTCGCCGTCCTCCTCACCTGCTGGGTCCCCGTCCAGGCCTGGCGGCAGAACCAGGAGCTGGCGGAATTCACCGCCCGCGGCATCCCCGCTCCCTTCCCGGCCGTCCAGACGACCGCGTCGGACTTCGCCGTCATCGCCGGTCTCGTCGCCGTCCAGGTCTGCGCCGTGCTGGTCGCCCTCGGGGTGTTCCACCGCCGCGTCGTCAAGGAGGGGGCGGCCGGTTCATGAGCCCCACGCAGACGAACCACCTCCGGACAGCAGGAGCACCGTTGTGATCGAGATCGTGAAGCTGACGAAGACCTTCGGCACCCGCACCCTGTGGTCCGGTGTCACCGTCAACGCCGACCGCGGCCGCATGCTGGCCCTCGTCGGACCCAGCGGATCGGGGAAGTCCACCCTCCTCAACTGCGTCGGCCTCCTCGACAGTCCGACCGCCGGAGAAATCCGTCACGAGGGCGCCGACATCACCCGGTTCGGCCGGCAGGAGGCCCGTCGGTTCCGCCGTGACACCCTCGGCTACCTCTTCCAGAACTACGCGCTGATCGACAACGCCACCGTCGCCGACAACCTGGAGGTCTCGCTCAGCACGCGGCGGGCCCGGCGGGAGAAGAGCGGCGCGCGCATCGCGGAGGCCCTGGAGCGTGTCGGTCTGGCGGGCCGGGAAAAGGAGAGGGTCCACCGGCTCAGCGGCGGCGAACAGCAGCGTGTGGCGCTCGCCCGGCTCCTCGTGAAAAAGCCCTCCCTGGTACTGGCCGACGAGCCGACCGGCGCCCTCGACCACGCCAACGCGACCGCGGTCGTCGACATCCTCCGCGAGATGAGCGACGCCGGATGCGCCGTGGTCATCGCCACCCATGACGACCGCGTCCGTGACCGCTGCGACTCCGTTTTCGCCGTCCACGAGAAATCCCTGTGAGGGGTTCGAGAAGCGTCATGCGTTTGCGGACCGCCTCCATGCCCGTTCCGCTGTGGCGTCCGCCGGTCTGGCCGGTCCCGGTGCTGTGGACCCTCGCCCTCGGCCTGTGGGGGCTGTCCCGGCAGCACAGCGTGTGGCGGGACGAGGCCGCGACCTGGCAGGTGGCCCGGCGGCCGGCCGCCGACATATGGCACATGCTCGGCCAGGTCGATGTCGTGCACGGGCTCTACTACCTGCTGATGCACGGCCTCTTCGCATGCTTCGGGCCCGGCACGACGACCCTGCGGCTGCCCTCCGTGCTGGCCATGGCGGTGGCGGCCGCCTGTGTGACGGTCATCGGCCACAGGCTGGCCGGAGTCTGGGCGGGCCTGGGCGGCGGCCTGGCGTTGGGGCTGCTCCCGGCCGTGCAGTTCTACCTGCAGGAGGGCCGCCCGTACGCGCTGACGGCGGCCGGCGCGGGGATCTCGACGCTGCTGCTGGTGACGCTGCTCCAGGGGCGTGGCCGAACGGCGCACTGGGCGGGCTACGCCGGCGCGGTCCTGGTGTGCGGGCTGCTGAACTGGCTGTCGCTGCTGATCCTGCCCGCGCACGCGGCGACGCTGCTGTGGACGCGGGCCGGACGGGACACCTGGGCGCGCTGGGCGGTGGCCTCGGCGGCCGCCGCGGCCGGTGTCCTGCCGTTGATCCTCTTCAGCCGGCAGCAGTCCCGTCAGGTGTCCTGGATACCTTCGCTGACCTGGCACATGCTGATCGGCCCGGCGGTCCTGCTGACGATCGGCGCCGTCGGTGCCCTGCTGAACCGGCCGAAGGCGGGCCGGTTGTCGGTGGCGGCCGTCGGCCTGCCGCTGCTGGCGGTGCCGCAGCTCGCGCTGGCGGGCCTCTCCCTGATCCGTCCCCTGTTCCTGGACCGCTACGTCCTGTTCAGCATGCTGGGTCTGGCGCTGCTGGTCGGGGCGGGCCTGAGCGCGGCGGTCCGGGCCGTCGGGCCGCGGTACCCGAGGGCGTCGTCGTGGCTCGTACCCGCGGTGGTCGCCGTCGCGGTGGTGGCGTTGTTGCCGCAGTCGCTGGCCAAGCGGTCCCCGGCCAGCCGGGTCGACGACGTCCTGGCGTCAGCGGCGGATGTACGGCGGCTGAAGCGGCCCGGCGACGCGGTGGTCTTCATACCGGCGGCCCGCCGTGACGCCGCGCTGGTCTGCCCCGCAGACTTCGCGGGACTGCGGGACGTCGCGCTCGAGGAGAGCCCCGTGGCGTCCGGGACGCTGAAGGGGGTGGAGGCCGGTCCGGCCCGGATACGGACCGCGATGCTGGCACAGCGGCGCATCCTGCTGGTCACCGACGCGCCCGGGGTGGCCCGGCCGCGGTCGGCGGGGCGGGACAAGGCCAAGGCCGCGGTACTGGAGGAGTACTTCACCGTGGTGGCGGACGAGCAGGTCCGCGGGCGACGGCTGACGGTGTACGAGCGGCGGTCGCGGGCCGACGGGGTGGCGCGCTGACGCCGTGTCACCCGGGCGGGCCGTCCACGCAGGACAGCCCGCCCGGTGCGTGTTCGGCTGGGGGCGTGCAGCTCCTTCCCGGTCCGGTCCGTCGGTTCGCCGCCTGGTGCGTCGTCATCCTGCTCGCCAGCGGCGTCGTGTACGTCGCGATCCGGCTCTGCGTCGAGTTCCGCACCGCGGTGACGCCGGCGCTGCTGGCGCTGCTCGGCACCGCACTGCTCAGACCGCTGCACAAGTGGCTGGTGAAGGCGCACGTGCAGCGGTCGCTGGCCGCCGGACTCACCTGTGTCGCCGTCGTCGCCGTGGTCGGCGGGGCCGTGTACATCGTGGTGTCCGCGCTCATCGAGACGGGCGACCAGATCATCGCCTCGCTCCGGCACGCGGCCAAGGGGATCACCGACCATTTCGGAGCGGCCGGGACCTCGCTGGACGACATCGCGTCCAACGCGCGGGAGCTGCTGGGCAAGTTCGGCGGCACGGCGGCCTCCGGGGTGGTCACCGGGATCAGCGTCGTCGGCGAGATGCTGGCCATGGCCGTACTCGCCCTGCTGCTCGTCTTCTTCTTCCTGCGCGACTCCGACCGCGCCGCCGGCACGGTGCGGGCCCTCGCTCCGCCCGGCGGCGCCGACATGGTCGAGGCGATGTCCCGGCGGGCCTTCGGGGCCGTCGAGGGCTTCATGCGGGGCACCACCCTCATCGCCCTCATCGACGCGGTCTGCATCACCGTGGGGCTGCTCGTCCTGCGCGTCCCCGGTGCCATCGGGCTCGGCGCGCTGGTCTTCGTCGGCGCCTACATCCCCTACCTCGGCGCGTTCATCTCCGGAGCCGTCGCGGTGCTGGTCGCGCTGGCCGACCGCGGGTTCGTCATCGCGCTGTGGGCCCTGGGGGTGGTCCTGGCCGTGCAGGTGCTGGAGGGGCACGTGCTCCAGCCGGTGATCCAGAGCCGGACCGTGCAGATGCACCCGGCGATCGTGCTGCTGGCGCTCACGGCGGGGGCTTCGGTGGCGGGCATCCTCGGGATGCTCCTCGCCGTTCCGCTCACCGCCGCGGCGTTCGGGGTCGTCCACGAGCTCCAGACGCGTTACGCCGCCTCCGGGTCGCCGACGGGGCCGAGGCCGTCTCCGGGGCCGTCCTCCGGTCCGGCGGACTCGTAGACCTCGTACCAGATGCTCTTGCCCTCGCCGCGCGGGGCGACTCCCCACGCGTCCGCGAGCAGCTCGATCAGCATCAGGCCGCGCCCGGAGGACGCCATCTCCCCCGGCCGGCGCTTGTGCGGCAGGTCGTCGCCGCTGTCGGTGACCTCCACCCGGATCACCCGCTCACCCGGCTCCCCGACGACCTCGGCGACCAGCAGGGCGTCGGCGTCGGTGTGCACCAGGACGTTGGTCAGCATCTCGGAGAGCAGGAGCACCGCGGCGTCCCGCTGCTCCTCGCTGGGCCAGTCGTGCAGCAGGTCGCGCAGATGCTGCCGGGCGGTGGCGATCCGCGCGGGCTCGGCCTGCGCGATCGTCAGCATGGTGCGGCGCACCGAGGGCCTGGCGACGGTGCTGTCGCCGCAGCCGCAGCCATCGCCCTGCCGGCACAGCAGCACCAGGGCGATGTCGTCCTCCCGCCGGTCGGCGAGCGGGCCGGTGGTGTGGTGCGAGGACGGCCCGTGCACGGCCTGGACCAGCGCGTCGGCCAGCTCCTCCAGGCCGCCGTCGTGCTGCTCCAGGATGACGCGGAGGCGGTGCCAGCCGGTCTGCAGGTCGTGGCCGCCGGTCTCCACCAGGCCGTCCGTGCACAGCATCAGGGTGTCCCCGGGCTCCATGGCGAGCCGCGTGATCGGGTAGTCGGAGTCCGGGTCGATGCCGAGGGGCAGGCCGCCCGCCGTGGCGAGGACCAGCGCCGTCCCGTCCGACATGCGCACCACCGGGTCCAGGTGCCCGGCGCGGGCGCTCTCCACGGTGCCGGTCGCGGGGTCGACCTCGGCGTAGTAGCAGGTCGCGAAGCGCATGTCCCCGGGGTCGTCGTCGGACTGGGCGAGGTCGTGGAAGAAGTGGGAGGCGCGGGAGAGCACCGCGTCGGGGCGGTGGCCCTCGGCGGCGTAGGCGCGCAGGGCGATGCGCAACTGGCCCATCAGCCCGGCCGCGCGTACGTCGTGCCCCTGGACGTCGCCGATGACCAGCGCGAAGCGGCCTCCGGGCAACCGGATCATGTCGTACCAGTCGCCGCCGACCTGGAGACCGCCGCCGGTGGGGACGTAGCGGGCGGCGACGTCCATGCCGGGGATCTGCGGGCCGAGCACGGGCAGCAGGGAGCGCTGCAGTCCGTCGGTCAGCTCCCGCTGGGTCTCGGCGGCGCCCGCCCGGGACAGGGCCTGCGCCAGCATCCGCGCCACGGTGGTCAGCACCGACCGTTCGTCCGGTGTGAACGCCACCGGGTAGGCGAAGGCGGCCATCCAGGCGCCCATCGTGCGGCCCGCCACGGTCAGCGGCAGGAACGCCCAGGAGCGACGGCCGAAGCGCTCGGCGAGCGGCCAGGTGAGGGGGTAGCGGGACCGGTACTGCCCGGGGGAGGAGAGATAGACGGCGCGGCCGGTGCGGACCACCTCGGCGGCGGGGTAGTCCGTCTCCAGCGGCATGTTCACGAACGGGTTCATGTCGTTCTGCGGCTGTCCGTGGTGGCCGATGACCGTCAGGCGCTCGCCGGAGACCCCGAACACCGCGAGCCCGTCCGGGGAGAATCCCGGCATCGACAGACCCGCCGCGACCCGCAGCACCTCCTCGGTGGACCGCGCCTCGGCCAGCGCCCGGCCCGCGTCCAGGAGGAACGCCTCCCGCGAGCGGCGCCAGTCGCCGGTGACCGCGCTGCGCCCGGCGGGGGTGCCCGGTGTCGGCTCGGCGACCTCCTGGAGGGTGCCGATCAGCTCGTAGGCCTTGCGCACGGGGTCGAACGACGGCTTGGAGCGGCTGCGCACGATCCGGACGATGTGGCCCTGCTCGTCCATGATCCGGATCCGGACCTCGGCGAGGGTGCCCTCGGCGGCGGCGAGCTGGACCACCCCGGTGATCTCGTTCCAGTCCACCGGGTGCAGCCGGGCCCGCACCTGGGCCTCGGTGAGCCTGGCCGGTTCCGCGAGCAGCCCGAGCAGGCGGGCCGCCTCCGCGTCGACCGTGACTTCCCCCGCCGCGGTGTCCCAGTGCCACAGACCGGTCGCCAGAGCGGCAAGGACGTCCCCCACCTCGGGCAGGGGCTCACCAGTGCGCATTGCTCCACTGTAAGAAGATGTGATCGGACGCTGCCACCGCTCGCCCTCGCGTCCGCCGTCCCGCCGGCCCTCGCGCCCGCCCTCGTGTCCGCCCTCGTGTCAATGGGGAGGAGGACCGCTGTGGCTGCCCGGTACGCTGGGGTTGTTTCACGTGAAACGCGAAACACCATCCCCGATCCACGAAGGCTGGATGAACGACGATGCATCGGTACAGGTCCCACACCTGCGGCGAGCTCCGCTCCTCTGACGTCGGCACCGACGTCCGACTGAGTGGCTGGCTGCACAATCGGCGCGACCTGGGCGGCATCCTCTTCATCGATCTGCGCGATCACTACGGCATCACGCAGCTCGTCGCCCGTCCGGGCACCGAGGCCTACGAGGCGCTGGACAAGCTGACCAAGGAATCGACCGTCCGTGTCGACGGCAAGGTCGTCTCCCGGGGTGCCGACAACATCAACGCCGACCTGCCCACCGGTGAGGTCGAGGTCGAGGTGGGCGTGGTCGAGCTGCTCGGCGCCGCTCAGCCGCTGCCCTTCACCATCAACACCGAGGACGGGGTCAACGAGGAGCGGCGTTTGGAGTACCGCTTCCTGGACCTGCGCCGCGAGCGCATGCACCGCAACATCATGCTGCGTACGGCGGTCATCTCGGCGATCCGCCACAAGATGGTGGCCCTGGGCTTCAACGAGATGGCGACGCCCATCCTCACCGCCACCTCCCCCGAGGGCGCCCGCGACTTCGTCGTGCCCTCCCGTCTGCACGCGGGCCGCTTCTACGCCCTTCCGCAGGCGCCGCAGCAGTTCAAGCAGTTGCTGATGATCTCCGGCTTCGACCGGTACTTCCAGATCGCGCCCTGCTTCCGTGACGAGGACGCCCGCGCCGACCGCTCGCCGGGCGAGTTCTACCAGCTCGACGTCGAGATGAGCTTCGTCGAGCAGGAGGACGTCTTCCAGCCGGTCGAGCGGCTGATGACGGAGCTGTTCACCGAGTTCGGCGGCGGCCGCGAGGTCACCTCCCCCTTCCCGCGGATCCCGTTCCGCGAGGCGATGCTGAAGTACGGCTCCGACAAGCCGGACCTGCGCGCCCAACTGGAACTCGTCGACATCACCGACATCTTCGCGGGCTCGGAGTTCAAGGCCTTCGCCGGCAAGCACGTCCGCGCGCTGCCCGTGCCGGACGTCTCGGGCCAGCCCCGCAAGTTCTTCGACCAGCTCGGCGACTACGCCGTCTCGCAGGGCGCCAAGGGCCTGGCCTGGGTCCGCGTCGGCGAGGACTCCACGCTGACCGGCCCGATCGCGAAGTTCCTCACCGAGGAGAACGTCGCGGAGCTGACCAAGCGGCTCGCCCTCGCCCCCGGCCACGCGGTGTTCTTCGGCGCCGGTGAGTTCGACGAGGTCTCCAAGATCATGGGTGCGGTGCGGGTCGAGGCCGCCAAGCGCGCCGGGCACTTCGAGGAGAACGTCTTCCGGTTCTGCTGGATCGTCGACTTCCCGATGTACGAGAAGGACGAGGACACGGGGAAGATCGACTTCTCCCACAACCCCTTCTCGATGCCGCAGGGCGGTATGGAGGCCCTGGAGAACAAGGACCCGCTGGACATCCTGGCGTGGCAGTACGACATCGTCTGCAACGGCGTCGAGCTGTCCTCCGGCGCGATCCGGAACCACGAGCCGGACATCATGCTCAAGGCCTTCGAGATCGCCGGCTACGACGCCGAGACCGTCGAGCGCGAGTTCGCCGGCATGCTGCGCGCGCTGCGCTTCGGCGCCCCGCCGCACGGTGGCATCGCCCCGGGCGTCGACCGCATCGTCATGCTGCTCGCCGACGAGCCCAACATCCGCGAGACGATCGCCTTCCCGCTCAACGGCAACGCCCAGGACCTGATGATGGGCGCGCCGACGGAGCTGGACGAGACCCGGCTGAGGGAGCTGCACCTGACGGTGCGCAAGCCGCAGCCGAAGTAGTCCGCCGACGGCACGGCACAGGGGCCCGGCACCGGATCGCTCTCCGGTGCCGGGCCGTCGTCCTTCTCGTGGCTGTCACCGGAGTAGGGCAAACGCCCCTGTTCAGGGCTCAAGCGGAAGAGACGACTGTTCCGCCGCCGGGCCCAGATATGTGCTCGGTCGACCTGGCGATTCCCACCGCATCGAGGCGCTGACGGAATCGGACCCGGAAGAGTGACTGTCCGGTCATTGTCCGGTGCTGTCCGGGCTTGTCGGGGCGTTACGTACGGGTAGGGCGTGGCAGGTACGACGCGGTACGACGGAGGGGCGCGCATGTCGGTGGACGGCGAGGTTCGGCAGCTCAGGACCGAGGCTGACGAGCCTGGGTGGGAGGTGGACCCGGACGACGAGTGGGGCGTGGCGGTGATCGCCACCGTGGGGAGGCAGTTGAAGCTGCGGCGCGAGGCGGTGGGGATGCGGGCCGGCGACTTCGGGAAGGCCGTGGGGTACGGCGAGGATCTCGTCTACAAGATCGAGGGCGGGAAGCGGATTCCCCGGCCGGAGTATCTGGAGAGGGCGGACGAGGTGCTGGGGGCTGGTGGGTTGCTCGCCGCGATGAAGGAGGACGTGGCGAGGGTCCGGTACCCCAAGAAGGTGCGGGACCTTGCGCAGATGGAGGCGCGCGCGGTCGAGATCGGGGTGTACGAGAACAGCAATATCGCCGGTCTGTTGCAGACTCCGGAGTACACCAGGGCGCTGCTTGAGTCGTGGCTGCCCGCCTACGCGCTGGAGGACCTGGAACGCCGAGTAGCTGCCCGCACTGCCCGGCAGAGCGTGTATGGGCGGTCTCCCGCGCCCGCGCTGAGCTTCGTCCTGGAAGAGGGGACGCTCCGGCGCAAGGTTGGAGGCACAATGGTCCGACGGCAGCAATTCGAACGCTTGCTGGAGGTGGGGCAGATGAACAGCGTGGCCCTCCAGGTGATGCCGATGGACAGTGGTCCGCACGCGGGCATGAGCGGCAGGATCGAGGTGCTGAAGTTCGAGGACGGCACGGCGGTGGGACGCTCTGACGGGGCGTTCAATGGCCGTCCGACGCACGACCCGAGGCAGCTTCGCATCCTTGAGCTGCGGTATGGCGCCATCCGGGCGCAAGCCCTCCCGCCAGGGGAGTCGCTGACCTTCATCGAACAACTGCTGGGAGACACATGATCCGCAAGGCCCTCGCCGGGGACGCCTCTGAACTGGCGTGGTTCAAGAGCAGCTACAGCAGTGGCCCCGACGGCGACTCCTGTGTCGAGGTGGCGGCCGGCTCCGGCACCGTCCACGTCCGCGACTCCAAGTACCGGGACGCGAGCCCGCGTCTCGCGCTGGCGGCGGAGGCGTGGGCCGGCTTCTTGGCGTACGCGGCCGGGAGCTGACGCCCGAAGTCCTACCGGGCCACGAACTGGGTCAGGATCGCCTGGACCTCGTAGATGTCGACGCCCTTGGTGAAGGTCTTCTGGATGGGGGCCTGCGAGCCGGAGAGCCAGATCTTCAGCTCCGCGTCGAGGTCGAAGTGTCCGGCCGTCTCGACCGCGAAGTGCGTGATGCTGCGGTACGGGATCGAGTGGTACTCCGTCTTCTTGCCGGTGATGCCCTGCTTGTCGACCAGGATCAGCCGCCGGTCGGTGAACAGGATGGTGTCGCGGATCAGCAGGTACGCGGCGTGGATCTGCTCGCCGTGGCCGAGGAGGCGCGCGTACTCCTGCTGCGCCTGGGCCGGGTCGATGCTGTGCGCGTTGCCGAACAGTGCCATGGATTTTCCCCCCATGTGAGCTGGCTCTGTGCTCGATCCTCGCAAATGCGGGAGGCCCGGGAGAAGGTCTGCCCCTCCCAGGCCTCCTGCTGTAGCGAGCGCGTTACGCGGCCGGCTTCTCCTCGAGACGGGGGAAGAGCACGGCGCCCTTGGTGACCGTCGCGCCGGCGGGCAGCCGGCCCCAGTCCGCCGCGTCCTGGACCCGCTGGTCCGCGAGGCCGCCGAGGGACGCCTCGGCGCCGAGCGAGTCCCAGAGCTTCTGGGAGGTGTCCGGCATGATCGGGTTCAGGAGGACCGCCACCGCGCGGAGGGACTCCGCGGCCGTGTAGAGGATCGTCGCCAGGCGGGCCTTGCCCTCCGGCGAATCGTCCTTGGCGACCTTCCAGGGCTCCTGCTCGGTGATGTAGCCGTTGACCTGCTTGACGAAGTCGAAGACCGCCAGGATGCCGCCCTGGAAGTCCAGCTCGTCGCCGATCTTCCGGTCCGCCTCCGCGACCGCCTTGGCCAGGCCGTCGTGGATCGCCTTCTCGGCGTCTCCGTCGGCCGTCGCCTCCGGCAGCGCGCCGCCGAAGTACTTGCCGACCATGGCGGCCACGCGCGAGGCGAGGTTGCCGTAGTCGTTGGCCAGTTCGCTGGTGTAGCGGGCGGAGAAGTCCTCCCAGGAGAACGAGCCGTCCTGGCCGAACGCGATCGCGCGCAGGAAGTACCAGCGGTACGCGTCCACGCCGAAGTGCGAGGTGAGATCCTGCGGCTTGATGCCGGTCAGGTTGGACTTGCTCATCTTCTCGCCGCCGACCATCAGCCAGCCGTTCGCGGCGATCTTCCCGGGCAGGGGCAGGCCCTGCGCCATCAGCATCGCCGGCCAGATGATCGCGTGGAAGCGGAGGATGTCCTTGCCGACCAGGTGGACGTCGGCCGGGAAGGTGGCCTCGAACTTCTCCGGATTCTCGTTGTAGCCGACCGCCGTGGCGTAGTTCAGCAGGGCGTCGATCCACACGTAGATGACGTGCTTGTCGTCCCAGGGGACCGGCACGCCCCAGTCGAAGGTCGAGCGGGAGATGGAGAGGTCCTGGAGGCCCTGGCGGACGAAGTTCACGACCTCGTTGCGCGCGGACTCGGGCTGGATGAAGCCCGGGTTGGCCTCGTAGTGGGCGAGCAGCTTCTCGCTGTACTCGCTCAGCTTGAAGAAGTAGTTCTCCTCGCTGAGGAGTTCCACCGGCTTCTTGTGGATCGGGCACAGCTTCTGGCCCGCGTACTCGCCCTCGCCGTCGAGCAGCTCACCGGGGAGCTTGTACTCCTCGCAGCCCACGCAGTACGGGCCCTCGTAGCCGCCCTTGTAGATCTCGTCCTTGTCGTACAGGTCCTGCACGAACTCCTGGACGCGGTCGGTGTGCCGCTTCTGCGTGGTGCGGATGAAGTCGTCGTTCGCGATGTCGAGGTGCTCCCACAGGGGCTTCCAGGCCTCGGTGACGAGCTTGTCGGCCCAGGCCTGCGGGGTGACCCCGTTCGCCTCGGCCGTGCGCATGATCTTCTGACCGTGCTCGTCCGTGCCGGTGAGGTACCACACCTTCTCGCCGCGCTGGCGGTGCCAGCGGGTGAGCACGTCGCCTGCGACGGTCGTATAGGCGTGGCCCAGGTGAGGAGCGTCGTTGACGTAGTAGATGGGGGTCGAGACGTAGAACGCCTTCGCTCCCTGCTTCTCGTTTCCAGTGGCCGCCATGGTCGAAATCCTACTGGTCGGATGGAGATCGACTCACACGCGTTTCGGGGGGCGGACACGGGGTGGACACGGGGCGGAGGAGAGCGGACGGGGAGGACAGGGGGTGTCCTCCCCGTGCTCCCCGTGCTCCCCGTCCTCCCGGTGCTTCCCGTCGTCCCTGTCCGGTCTTCTGGGCCGCTACGGGCGCCAGGTGGCCAGTACGCCCTCGTAGAGCTCCTTGTCGGTGAGTTCCCTGGGGGTCTCGCCGGCGAGGAAGTGGGACGCGTTGGGCGTCTTGAGCTTGCGGAGGTAGTCGAAGGCCTTGTTCTCCGGGTCACCGAAGGCGACGAACGAGAAGTGGACGTTCGGGTGGTTCGCCGCCGCGTCGGTGAGGGACTGGGTGGCGGGGGTCTTGGCGTCGGGGGCGCCGTCGGTCTGGAAGACCACCAGGGCGGGGGTGCCGGGGGCTTCCTCGACGTGGTGGGCGAGGACCGCCTCCACGGCGGCGTGGTAGCTGGTGCGGCCCATGCGGCCGAGGGCGCCGTGCAGTTCGTCGATCTTGTTCTCGTGGTCGGTGAGGGTCAGCTCGCCGGTGCCGTCCACTTCCGTGGAGAAGAACGTGACGTGGACCGTGGCCTCGGGGTCCAGGTGCGCGGCGAGGGCGAGTGTCTGCTCGGCGAGGGCCTGGGCGGAGCCGTCCTTGTAGTACGGGCGCATGGAGGCGGAGCGGTCGAGGACGAGGTGGACCTTGGCGCGGGTGCCGGTGAGGTCGTGCTTCTTGAGCGCGGCGCCGGCGGCCTTGTAGGCGGTGGCCAGGCCGGGGGCGCGGGAGCGGATGCGGGTGGAGGGGGTTGCGGGTTTGGCCTCCGGCTGGGTTTCCGGCTCCGCCTTGGGTTCGGGGGTCGGCTGCGTGTCCGGCTGCGCCTCGGGTTCGGGGGTCGGCTGGGTTTCCGGCTGCGCCTCGGCTGCGCCTTCGGCGTCCGGGTTCCCACCCGCACCACCCGTGCTGCTTTCGTCGTCGGGTGCGGGTGGCGCCTGTGGGGGCTGCTCGCCGTCGGCGGCTGCGGCTGCGGCTGCGGGTTCGAGGGTGGGGGCGGGGGTCGGCTCGGGTTCCGGCTTTGCCTCTGCCTCGGGCTTTGCTTCGGGCTCGGGCTTTGCTTCGGGTTCCGGTTCCGGTTCGGGCTCGGGCTTTGTCTCTGCCTCGGGCTTTGCTTCGGGTTCCGGTTCGGGCTCGGGCTTTGTCTCTGCCTCTGCCTCTGCCTCTGCCTCTGCCTCTGCCTCTGCCTCGGGCTTCGGTTCTGCCTCGGGCTTCGGCTTTGGCTCGGGCTCTGCCTCTGCCTCTGCCTCTGCCTCTGCCTCTGCCTTTGCCTCCGGGTCTGCCTCGGGTGCTGTTTCCGGCTCGGGTGCCGGGGTCCCGTTCGGGGCCTCGGTCGGTTTCGGGGCCGTGATGTTGGCGAAGGCGGCCTTGACGAGTTCGTGCTCGTCGGAGGAGGCCGCCGTGCGGGGCTCGGGGACCTGGGTCACCGGCTTGGGGGCGGGGTCGGTGACCTCCGCCCGGTCCGGCGCCTCGGCCGGCTCCGGGGGTGCGGTGGGCTGGGACGGGAGCTTCGGCTCCGGCGCGGTGGCCGGCGGTGCCGTCTCCTGCGTCGCACCCTCCGCCTGGGCGTTCCGGTCTTTGCGTGACCGGCCGAACACGTTCCGCAGAGAGGTGAGAATGCCCATGTGCGCAACCCTTCGCGTGAGTTGATGCCCGTCAATCCCTGGCCAGGACGGACACGTAAGGTTAGCGGCCCCAACTTGTGATCTTGTGCAGGGTCTGCCATGAAAGCCCGGGCGCGTCAAGGAGGGATCGAGCCGCCGCGGCAATTCCCCTCCGGCTTCCACGGGTTCACCCGCCGTTCACCGCGACGCCCGTCTCCCGCACGTATGTGCACCTACGGTCGCGCTGACACCAAGGGCATCCAAGGGCTTCTCAGGGGAGAAACACAGTGCGCAAGCTGCTGCCGTTGATCGGAACGCCGTCCGGTTCGCATCCCGGCGGCCGGTCCGCCATGACCTGCCGTTTCCGGTGTGGTGACGCCTGCTTCCACGAGGTGCCCAACACCAGCTCGAACGAGTACGTCGGCGACGTCATCGCCGGCGCGCTCAGCCGCCGCTCCATGATGCGCGCCGCCGCCGTCGTCACCGTCGCCGCGGCGGGTGCCGGGGCCGTGGGCGTGGCGGGGGCGCCGTCGGCGCAGGCCGCGCCGGCGGCCGGGAAGGGGCACGGCGCGGGGCACGGGAAACCGTCGAAGACGCAGGGGGCCCGCGGGCTGCGGTTCGCGCCCGTCGCACCCAACACCGACGACGTCGTCACCGTCCCGGAGGGGTACCGGCAGGACGTCGTGATCCGCTGGGGCGAGCCGATCCTGCGCGGGGCGCCCGCCTTCGACCCGGAGAAGCAGAGCGCGAAGGCGCAGGCGGGGCAGTTCGGGTACAACAACGACTTCCTCGCGCTGCTGCCGCTGCGTGGTGAGCA